>JASHSP010000064.1 GCA_030038655.1 Thermoplasmata archaeon
AGGACCGAGGCGGCGGAGTCGACGACCGGGTTCAGCAAACGCGGTCCCCCGCTACGGCTCCCGTACGAACCGCTCGATCGTCGCGGCGACCCCGGCGATCCGGTGGGGATCGACGGACTCCTCGGCGTCGTGGATGTGCGCGTCCGGGTCCATGCTCCCGAACACCAGCGCGGGGAGCGGGCTCCCGGAGGGGGTAGTCAGCCCGCGCAGCGAGCTGGCGTCGGTCCCCCCGTACTCCCCGCGGATCCCCTCGCTCCCGAGCGTGACCTCCAGGATCCGTTGGAGCTTCACTGCGGCCGGATGGTCGATCGGCAGGGAGTAGCCGGGGCGACATCGCGCCGGGGGCGCCTCCGCCCGGGCGTCCGGGTCGTGCGCGCGCGCCCAGCCTGCGATCGAGCCCAGGGCCCGCTCGAGCCCGTCCGCGAGCTCCATCTCGGGCGGCAGGCGAAGGTCGACCGTGAACGTAGGACGACCCGGCGGACGCAGGTCGACCAGACCGTTCTCGCCCGCCGACTTCAGCAGGCGTAGTGTCGCCGGGACTGGGTTGTCTCCGCGGTGCGGGTACCCGCCGTGAGCCGCTTCGCCGACGACCTGCAACGCGAGGGAACCCGACGGGATCGGGAGGGAAGAAGCCCCGGCCGCCTCCAGCCGGTACGGCGGCGGCAGAAGCGCGGCGAGGCGACCGGGGAGCGCGGCCCGCTCCGTCGCCGGTCCCGCGAACACCAGGGTGACCGCGCGCGCGATCTGGTTCGCGGCGTCCGTCTCGGCGTGCACCGCCGCGAGGTGGAGCGCCGGCGAGGCAGGGACGTCGCCCCAGTCGCACCGGGTGACCGACGCCCGACCGGTGATCACCGGCTCGGGCGCGTTCCGGTCCGGCCAGTCGGGGGACGGGTAGACGGACTTCCACGACCTCGCGAGATCGTGGAGGGCGACGAGCGCCAGGCCGTAGTCGAGCGCGCGGGCGAGGGACGCGGGCTGGGCGAACGATGCTTCCAGGAACGCGACGCCGCTCGAACCGGCGGTCGTCTCGGGACTCCCGTCGGGGATGAGCGCGACCTCCGCGCGGAGGATCCGGTTCGGGTCGTCCGGGCCGAGCGGGTCGTCGTGCGCCCGGATCGCCTCGATGCCGCCCGCGCCGCCGGTCTCCTCGTCGCAGCACGCGAGCAACCGTACGTTCCGGGGCACGGTGTCGAGCGCGGCGAGCCGACGCATCGCCAGGAGGGAGGAGACGACCCCGCTGCCGAGGTCGTCGTTCGCGCCGCGGCCGTACAGCCGGCCGTCCGACCGCTGGGTGAGCGTGTGCGGGGGGCTCTTCCATCGGGCGAGCTGCTCGGCTGGGACGGGCACGACGTCGTAGTGGGCCAGGATGAGGACGGTCTCGCTCGCCCCCACGTCGAGGTCGATGATGACGTTCGGCCGGGGGATGTTCCGGAGGCCGCGCACCTCGACCGGCTCGACCAGTGGGTCGAAAATCCGGGTCCGCAGCCCGTTCGCGCGGGCGGCTCGGACGATCGCGTCCGCCGCCCGGGGGTAGTTCGGCTTCTCGAACCGGTCCCCCGCCAGGTCCTCTAGGTTCGTCGGTGCGATCGCGACCAACTCCTGGAGGAGACGGAGCGACGGCTCGTCGCCCAGCGCCTTCGCCGCGCTCTCGGGTCCCGCGGCGGCAGAGGGGGGCGGCATCGGGTCCTACTTCAGCAGGAGCGCCACGACCAGCGAGCTCGTGAGGAGGAGGAGGAGCGCCGCCGGGAACATGTGCGCGAACATCGAAAGGGTGTCCCCGAGGGAGGTCAAAAGCCGTGCGGTGTAGCCGGGCCCCAGGACCTTCACGTCCGGTACTTCCTTCGAGGCGAACCGGACCTCGGACGGGCCGAGGTCGGCGAGCGCCCTCTCGACCACCGCGCGCGCCTCGCGGGCGAGCGACGCGGGCGGGCACCGCTCGCCGAGCGGGTTGATCCCGCCGTCGACCTCGTGGACGACGTGGTTGTCGGTGGTCATCACCTCGGCCGTGTCGACGACCGCGAGGAGCTCCGAGAGGATCGTGGCGCGTGCCCCGATGACGAGGTTGTTGCCGTCGATCAGGACGTAGGCGGACGTCTTTCCGGCGGCGCGGACCACCAGCGCCCGGATCCCCTCGGGCCCGATCCCGTCCTTGCCGGTCGAGAACCCGCCCTTCCTCCCCACGCCGACCTCGATCGGGCCGTCCGCGCCGCCGGCGACCGCCGCGGCGACCGCCGCCTTCACGTCGGTGACGAGCTTCTCGGCGAGCGGGGTGCCGTACGAGACGTCCCCCTGCCCCTCCACGTAGGAGTTGTGCGCGTCGATGAGGACGACCGGGGGTCCGCCCTCGCGGGCGATCTCCCGCACGACCCGGTCGCCGACGGCGTAGGAGATGTCGTCGGTCGGTTCGGGGGCCTGCGTCACGACCACGAGGACGATCCCCCCCAGCAGCTGCGCGCGGGCCAAGCTCCCCGGGTACGGGCTCACGAGGGGGCTCGCCCGGCGCCCGGAGGAGGCGGGCAGGGAGTGGAGCAACTCGACCGCGGCGGTTCCGATCCGGGCCACCTCCGCGGACGACGGCAGGTCGAGGTCGTGGTCGGACGGCGTGTGCGGGACGAGGACGGTCCCGGCCCCCGGGCCGAGGAGCTCGTCCAGCTTGCGGGGAAGATCGCTCGCGCCGAGCGCGGCGAACGGGCCGGGATGCACCGCGGGAAGGGCGACGGTGGCATGGACGCGGTCCCCGCGCAGGAACGTCAGGAGCGTGACGCGGACGGTCGCGAGGACCGTCGTACGGAGAAAGAACTCCTCGAGCGTCCGGGTCGCCTGCGGGTCCCGGTCGACGACATGGTCGAGCAGCGGCCGGATCAGCGCGACCCCCGAGGAGTGGAACTCCCGGCGGATGGGCCGGTCGGAGGCACGGAGGACGAGCAACGCGCAGACGAACGCCAGGACGAGCGACGTCCCGGCCGCCACCAGCGCCGGCGTCGTGGGGGCCACGATCGCGAAGAACCCGGCGAGGAACAGGACCGGTTGGAGCAGCGACGCCCCGAGCATTCGCGCATGGTTCGACCGGGAGACCCCGTAGAGGCTCAGGTGCCGGAACCAGAACGCCGGACCGGCGAGGAACGGACCGAGGAACAGGATCGGGGGAACGGTTGCCGGCCACAGGTAGACCGCCCCCCGCCACGCGGCCGCGAGGGGGAGCTGGAGCACCAGGACGGAGATCACCAGGAAGAGGCTCCGGTGCCACTCGAACCGGCCGCCGGTCGCCCGGGCGATCGGTGTGGTCAACACACCCGTGACGAGGGCCGGGCCCACGATCGAGAGCAGGAACCCCCACTCGAACGGGCGTGCCGCGGGGGCCCACAGGATCGCCGCCAGGGTCGCGGAGAGAAGGAGGATCAGCCCGAGCGCGATCGGAGCCGGCGGCGCCCGGAACAGGATCGTCCCGTGCGGCGGCCGGCGTTCCGGGGCGTCCCCCGAGGCCGGTTCACCGGTCCCGGACACGCCTCACCTCCTCCAGGATCGAGCGGTACCCGGGCCCGAGGCCCTCCTCTTCGGTGACCGTCCCCGTCACGAGCACGTCCGCACCGGCCCCCAGCAGCGGACGGGCGTCGGTGCCGGACCGGATGCCCCCGCCCACGATCAAAGTGATCCGCGTTGCCTCCCGGACGGCCCGCACCATCGCCGCCGGCACCGGTTCCGGGGCTCCGGAGCCGGCTTCGAGGTAGACGAACCGCATCCCCAGCATCTCCGCCGCCTGGGCGAACCCCACGGCGGCGCGGTGGTCTGTCCGGGCGACGGCGTCGACCTGCCCGACCTCTCCGACTCGCATCCCGGGCGCGATCACGACGTAGCCGGTCGGGATCGGCTCGAGACCCATCGCCCGGATCGCGGGGGCGGCCCGGGCGTGGGCTCGGATCACGAGGTCGAGGTCCCGGGAGTTGAGGAGGCTCATGAACAGGAGCGCGTCCGCCTGCGGCGTCAGCGAACCGGGACCCTCCGGGAAGATGATGGCCGGGACTTTCACGACCGACTTCACCGCCGCCGCCGTCGCGCCCATGACCTCTCGCGAGATGCCGGTCGACCCGCCCAACAGGATGGCGTGGGAGCCGAGCTCCACGGCCCCGCGCGCGATCGTGGCGGCCCGGTCCCCGGCCGACTTGTCCGGGTCGATGAGGGTCCAGTGCATCGGACCGCCCGCTCGCAGCGCGGCGAGGTACCGCTCGACCTTGCCCCCGGCCGGCGCGGCGCTCATCGGAACGCCACCGCCAGGAACGCGACGAGCGCGATCGACATCGCGGCCTTGCTCACGGTCTGCTCGTACCGGAGCCGCGCGGGGAGGTGGATCACGGAGACGACGAACGTAGCGTCCGCGACGGCTACCAGCGCGGCGTAGGCGACGCCGACGAGGGAATCCCATCGGACGAACCAAAGGAACGGCAACACGCTCAGCGCGATCGCCGCCCCGACGGCGAGGCGGGCGACCCGCGAAGCGACCGGGAACCCACGCTCTCTCGGCAGCGTCGACCGGTCCACGTCCCCTTCGGCATCCTCCATGTCCTTGATTACTTCACGGCTGAGGGTCGCCAGGAACGCCATCCCGGCGAACGGCGCGAGCAGCACGGGGTGGCCCAGCGCCGCCCCCCCGTAGAGAAAGACCAACGCGGTGAGCAGGGCCACGGAGGCGTTTCCGACGAGACCCTTCGCCTTCCCCCAGTACTCGTACGCCACGACGGTGAGGAGCGCCACGGCCAGGATCACCCCGACCAGCGGCTCCCGCAGGGCGACCGGGACGGCGACCCCCACCGCCACGACGGCCAAGCCCACGGCCAGGATCCGGGCCGCGGCGACCGAGACCTCCCCGGTGACCAGCGGACGCTCGGGGTGGTTGATCCTGTCGCCCTCACGATCCCCCAGATCGTTCAGGACGTTCCCCGCCGCGGTGACGAGCGACGTCGAGATGGCCGCGAGGACGAGCCACAGCCACGACAGCGCCGGAACCGATACCCCACTCCCGACGGCGACGAGCCCCCCGACCACGGTCCCGACGAACGACACGACCAGGTTCGGCGGGCGCAGAAGGCGGAGCGCCGCCAGCACGACTCGGCGTGGCCGCCGCGCTCGCATAAGGTTGTAGGTGGACCGCACGGGAGTCCGCGGAGGCGTGCGCCGGCCTCGAGACGCGGCCGGGGGCGAGCGCGACCCCGGACGAGCGGCGCCGGGGGTCACGGTGCCCCGGACGCGGGCACGTTATCTACGAGGGGGGCTCGGCGGGGAGGATGGCCCGAAAGGCGGGTGCCCGGCCCCGTACCCGTTCGTTCTCGCTGGCGAACGGCCTTCGGGTCGTCCTGGCGCCGATTCCCGACAGCCCGACCGCGAGCGTCTGGGTGTGGTACCGCGTCGGGTCGAAGAACGAGCACCCCGGCATCACCGGCGCCTCGCACTGGGTCGAGCACATGCTGTTCCAAGGATCGCCCCGGTACCGCAAGGGCGAGATCGACCGCGCGGTCGTCAGCGTCGGGGGCTCCCTCAACGCGTTCACGGACACGGACTTCACGGCCTACTTCACGACCGTTCCCCGCGACCACCTCGCGATCCCGCTCGACATCGAGTCGGACCGGATGACCCGGGCCCTGATCACCGACCGCGAGGTCGCGCGGGAGCGAACGGTCATCCACTCGGAGCGCGAGGGGAACGAGAACTGGCCCGAGTTCCGCGTCGGCGAGGAGCTGACCCAGCTGGCGTTCCGGATCCACCCGTACCGCTGGGAGGTCCTGGGGCGGAAGCGCGACATCGAGAGGATGAGCGCAGCGGAGCTCCGCGCGTACTACCGGAGGTTCTACGGCACACGGAACGCCGTTCTCGTGGTCGCGGGCGGGTTCGACGAGGAGGCGGTCGCGCGCGACGTGCGCCGCCGGTTCGGCGTCCTTCCCGCGAGCGGCGACGACCTGGCGGTCGACGAGGTCGAGCCCCCGCAGCGGGGCGAGCGACGGGCCTCGCTCTCGGGGCCGGGCACTACCCCGTACATCGAGTTCGGCTTCCGCTCCCCCGCGCTGGGCGACCCGGAGACCCCGGCGGCCATCGTGCTCGACACGATCCTCGGAGGCGAATCGAGGATGTTCTCTGCCGGGTCGTCCTGGGGGCGGGGGGCCGAGCACCCGAGCTCGCGGCTCTATCGGGCGCTCGTCGACCCGGGGCTGGCCGTGCGGGCGAGCTGCGACTGGCGGCCCCGGGTGTACCCGGGCCTCTTCACCGTCCAGGCCCAGGCCGCCCGGCGTGTCTCGCTGGACCGGCTCGAGACCGCGGTCGACCGACTGCTGGAGCGGCTGGCCGACGCCGGCCCCACGTCGACCGAGCTGTCGGACGTCCGCACGCGGGTGCGTCGCGGCGCGGCGATGGCCTACGAGGGCGCCACCCGGACCGGGTTCCGACTGGGGTACTTCTCGGTCCTCCGCTCGCCGGAGTTCGAGGACGAGCTCTTCCGGTCGCTGCTGCGCGTCACCGCCGAGGAGGTCCGCGAGGAGGCCGAACGGATGTTCCGTCCGGAAGCACGGACCGTCGTCCGGTACGAGCCGACGGGGGCCGAACCCGATGCGTGAGAGCGCCGACCCCCTGCGCATCGAGTACGGCGACGAGGTCGACGGGCTGACGGTCGTACGCCAGGCGACGCCGCCCGGCTCCGCGAGCTTCTCCGCGACGTACGTCGGGCCCGCCGGCTGGGGCTTTGATCCGGCCGGCGCCGAGGGCACGGCGCGCATGGTGAACGCCCTCGTCACGAGCGCGGCGGGCCGGTACGGCCGGGTCGCGCTCGCGCGACGGCTCGACCGGGCGGGTGCGACGCTGCACCGGGAGTGCGCGCCCGAATCGTCCGAGGTCACGATCTGGGGTCCGGCCGACGCGTGGCGCGACCTGCTCGGGCTGCTCGCCGACGTCGTCCTCCGCCCCCGGTTCGAGGCGGACGACATCGCCCGCGCCCTGCGCCAGTTCCTGGAGAGCCAGCTGCGCGAGAGCACGCAGCCCGCGGCCCGGGTCGAGCGCGAACTTCTCCGGGCCATCTTCCCCGAAGGGCATCCGTACCGCGCCACCGGCCTCGGGACGCGCCGGAGCGTCGAGCGGATCACGCGGGGCGACCTCGTCCGATTCCACGAGGGCCACTACACCAGCGGTGACGGGATCCTGGTCGTGACCGTCCCGGCGCGCCTCCGCGACGTCGAGGAGAGCGCGCGGCGGCTGTTCTCCCGGTTCGCGGAGCCGCGGGCCCCCAAGCTTCGAGTCCCTCCGGTGCGGTCCCGCGCCCCGACGGTGACGCGGATCGATCTCGCCGGGCACTCCCAGGTGGAGGTGCGCGTCGGGGGAAGCTCGCTCGAACGGGCCAGTCCCCTGTACCCGGCGGCGTTCCTGGCGAACGAGGTGCTGGGAGGGCGGCCTTTGCTCGCCCGCCTGTTCCAGCGGGTCCGCGAGCAGAGCGGCCTTGCCTATCACGCGTCCAGCGACCTGGAGGCGATGCGGTTCGGCGGGTACTGGGTCGCTCAGGCCGGGACCGGGCCCGACCGATGGAAGAAGGTCGCACCGATGCTCCAGCAGGAGGTCGCGCGGTTGCGGCAGGAACCGGTGCCCGGTTCCGAGCTCCGTGCGATCCGCGAGAGTGCGATCGGAGAGCTCCCCCTCTCGCTCGAGTCCACGTCGGACGCCCACGACCTCGCCGTCGACGCGGCGTACAACCGGCTCCCCGCCGACCACTGGGTCCGCTGGCCGTCCGTCCTCCGCGCCGTTCGACCGCGGGAGGTCGAGGAGGCCGCGCGCGTCGCCTTCGCCGAACGCGGCGCGGCGACCGTTCTGGCCGGGCCGCTCTCGGCCCCGTAACGGCCCGGGCGTCCTCTCCTGCGCGGGCATACGCACATATACGGGTAAGTCGTTCCCCGTTCATGCGCACCAGGACCCCGAGCGAAGCCAACGTACCCGGGATGCTCCGAAAGAACATCACCATCACGCCGGAAGAGGAACAGTTCCTCTCTCGCCACCCCGAGATCAACCAGAGCGCCCTGTTCCGCCAGATCGTCGAGAGCCTGATGCTCGCCGAGCGGACCCCGGGCGTCGCCTCGACCCAGCCGGTCCGGCTGGGCAAGGCGGTCTACCGGTCCGGGGCGATCATGTTCCAGAAGAAGCCCGAGCGCCGGGACTGAGGTCCGGCGGCGACCGTTCGGCGCGCACCGGCGCGTCCCCGTCGCGAAGCCGGGGGCCCAGCGCCCGCACGGCGCCATGGTCGGCATCTTGGGCGCGGGCGTAGACGATGCCCTCGGCCCGCGGGGTCCCCCGGTAGGCGGCGAGCGCGGTCGCGGCGTCCAGCTCCGCGATCGCATGGCGCGAGAGGATGTGCCCGAACGCCCAGCGCCGGCGGACGACGAGATCCGTGAAGTGCGGCGCGTAGTGACCGCCTCCCACGGCCATCGCGACCCGGTCTCCGGGATCGGCATGGATCCGGGGTATCTCCTCGGCGAGCATCCGGACCGCCTCGTGGGGTGGCTCCGATAGGGTCCCGTACCCGATTTCCACGAAGAACGCGGGCACGGCGAGCTCGGGCCCGTGGTGGGTCGCCTCGAGCGTCGTCGCGAGGCCTTCGGCGGCGGCCCGGGTGGAGAGGGCCCTCAACGCCGCGGTCATGCGCGGAGGATCGGTCGGGACCAAGGTCCGTGGCTTGCCGCCGACGTCCGAGCGGGGGCCGGGGTTCCCGAGTGGATGGACCGTCAGGCACGGCACGTTCTGCTCGCTGCGGTGGATCGAGGGGAAGACCAACGTCGGCCGGGCGGCGAGGAGTTCCGGTGGCAGGGCCGCGTCGAGCCGCTCGTCGTGGATGTGGGGCCCGGGGCGGCGGAGCAGCAGCACCCCTTCGCCGAGCTGGCG
>JASHSP010000065.1 GCA_030038655.1 Thermoplasmata archaeon
ACCACGCACCAGAGGACGCCGAGCGTCTTCACCCCGACCTTCTGGGACCGGGCGATGACCCCGTGCAGCAGCTCGTGGAGGACGACCCCGACGACGAGGGCGACGATCCCGTAGCCGAGCGGAATGACCGGATTGATCCCCGGCAGCCCCAGCGCCTCCGCAGGGCTGGGCGCGGTGGCGGGGGTGAGGCGGAACGACTCGATCGCCCCCAGGAACAGGAGCGCGACGATGACCGCCATCGCGGCCGCGGCCAGGGCGATGCCGACGTCCCCCGCGGCGGTCCAGAACCGGACGAACCGGCCCCACCGGTCGAGCGCCGCGCGCCCCTTCTTCGTCTTGATCATGAGCGCGGGACCCAGCAGGGAGAACGTCCGGTCCGCGCCGACCCGACCCGTCGACCAGAGCGCGTAGACGATTCCGGCGTAGACCGCGATCGCGAGGAGCGCGATCTCGTAGCCGAGGTACGGGTTCACGGTGCTCTCGGCGGAGAGTTCGGGCCCGGGTTATGAGCTCTTGTGCCCCCCGGGGAGCCGAAGGCAAGAGGGATATCCCAGCGGCCGCGTTTCCTTACCGATTCGCGAGGTCCTGGTGCGGTCGGTTCCGGTCTTGGCGGTACTCTGCGTCACGGTCCTGACGGCCGTCTCGGTCGTGCTGCCGACCGGGCCGGGTCCGGCCGCCCCCGGGCGTTTCGCCGCGGCGCTCCCCGCGGCGCCGTCCCCGCCGGCACCGCCTTCGGCGTCGCGCGTCGCGATCGCGCCGGCGTTCTCCGCCCCGGCGGGAGTCGAGGCGATGGGACCCGCGCCGTCGAACGCCCCGATGGGGTTGGTCGTCGGCCTCCCGTCGAAGGATCCGGACGGGCTTGCGGGACTCGTCGCGGCCGAGAGCGTCCCCGGTTCTCCGGTCTACCGCACCCATCTTACCGGGGCCGAGGCTGCCTCCCGATTCGGCGCGACGAGCTCGGACGTCCGGGTCGCAACGGCCTACTTCGAGGGCTACGGGCTCAACGTCTCACACTCCCCGGACGGCCTGCTGCTGTACCTCGACGGCCCGACGGCCGCGGTGGCCCGGGCGTTCGACACGACGTTCGAGGAGTACCGCACGGCGGCGGGCCGCGTCTTCGTCAGCCATCCGACTCCCGCCGACCTGCCGTCGATCGTTCCCTGGTCGGGGGCGTTCGGCCTCGGCAACGAGACCGAGTTCGCGCCGGCCGTGACGGCGTCGACCCCGGGGGTCGTGCCCTCCGCCGCCTGCTCGGCGACCGGCGACCTCGTTCCGTGCCAGGTCCAGACGGCCTACTCGGTGACGCCCCTTCTGACGAACGGCTCGAACGGCACCGGGATCCGGCTCGCGGTCGTGGACGCCTACTCCGGGGAGGAGACCCAGGACGAGCTCGAGGGGGACATCGAGAGCTTCACGGCCGCGGAGGGAGTGCCGCTCGGGAACGTCTCCTACTTCTACCCGGTGCCGACCTCGATCGACCTGAACGCGAGCACCACCAACTCCGGCTGGTGGCTCGAGGACGCCCTGGACCTCGAATGGACCCGCGCCCTTTCGCCGGGCGCGTCGATCGAGATGACGTTCTCTCCGAACGCCGGGGCCGGGCTGTACGCGGCGATCGACGCCCTCGTCGGTCAGGACCGGGCGAACGTCATCTCCCTGAGCTGGGGAGAACCGGACGTCGGCGTCTTCGACCCGTACAACGGCTCCTGCCCCTCCGAGTGCAACGCGTCCACGGACGGGTCGTACGCGGTGCTCGGCCCGGTCCTCGAGCTGGCCGCTGTCGAGGGGATCACCGTCTTCGCCGCGAGCGGGGACTGCGGCGCGTCCGGAGGGACCGCCCACGACTCGACGTTCTTCCCGGCCTCCGACCCGTACGTCACGGGAGTCGGAGGGACGGAGCTCGACATCGACCCGAACGGAACGTGGGAGGAGGAGACCGGCTGGGACGGGAACGCCTCGGGCTCCAAGGCACCCGGGTGCTCGATGAACCCGGGCGGCTCCGGAGGCGGCTACTCCCCGTTCCCGACGCCGTGGTGGCAGGTGGGACCGGGCTTCTCGGGAAAAAGCCGCGGTGTCCCGGACGTCTCCGCCGACGCGCAGACGCCGGTGCTCGTGTACACGGCGCTGGGCGAGTACGGGGCGGCGGGGACCAGCGTCGCGACGCCGATCTGGGCCGGGATCACCGCCGACATGGACTCCTACGCCGGGTCCGACCTCGGCTTCCTGAACCCCAGCCTCTACCGCGTTCTCAACAGCTCGAACTACTCGGCCGACTTCCACGACATCGTCACGGGGAACAACGGCTACCCGGCCGGGCCCGGTTGGGACCCCGTCACCGGGATCGGAACCCCGATCGTCTCGAAGCTGGTCGCGAACCTCGCTCGCCCGTCCAACGTCACCGAGACCAACCTGTCGACGGACCTCTCCGCCACCCCGACGGCCGGCCGGGCGCCCCTCACGACGACGTTCACGCTCAGCGCGAGCGGAGGCTCCGGCCAGTATCCGCTGGAGGGGGTCTACTTCGGCGACGGGAACGCCTCCCTCGTCACGAGCGGTACCGTCCAGCACACCTACCCGACGGCGGGGGTCTACGCCGCGCAGTCGTTCGTCTACGACAGCCGGGGGTACGGCGCGATCTCGTCGCCGGTACCGGTCGTCGTCGGGGGAGGAAGCGCGCTCTCGGTCCAGCTCTGGGTCTCGCCCTCGACGCCGTCCGTGGGGGCCGGGACCGAGTTCACGGCCCTCGTCAACGGGGGGACGGCCCCGTACACGTACTCCTTCTTCTTCGGGGACGGCGCCTCCGACGCGAACGAGTCGGCGGCGAGCGTCGCGCACACGTACCGCACCGCGGGCCTCTACTGCGCCGAGGTCATCGTCAGCGACAGCTCCGTCCCGGTGGACGGCGGGGCGAGCGGTCCAACCCTCGTAGCGGTGGGCGGCGCGACGGCCCCCGGCTGCGCGGGCGGCAGCCCTCCCCACGCGATCACCGCGAACGGTTCGGAAGGGGTCCGCGACGCGCCGGCGGACTTCCCGGCCCTGTTCGCCACGACCGGCGGTCCCCCGGGGAAGACCAGTCCTCCGACGACCACGGTCCTCGCCTCGAACGACCCGTACACCAAGGCGTGCGCGTGCACCATCTTCCGCCAGGAGGGTACCTACCAGGTCGGCGAGTGGATCAACGACTCGGCCGTCGCGCTCGCGAACGCCTCGGTCAACGTGACCGTCGCGCCCCCGCTCCTCGCGGTCTTCACCGCGTCGGTCGAGTCGGGCCGGGCGCCGCTCGAGGTCGAGTTCTCCACCGCCTCCGTCACCGGCGGCGACGGCGCGAGCGCCGCCGCGACCCGATGGTCGTTCGGCAACGGCGTCAACGCCACCGGCGCCACGGCCAACGCCACCTACGACGTTCCCGGCGAGTACCTCGCGGTCGGCTCGCTGTCCGACCGGGGGTACGGGAACGCGAGCGAGGCGTTCTTGATCGACGTGGAGCCGAGCACCGGCGCGCCGCCGCTCGGAGCCACCGGCACGATCGCCCCGGCCTCGCGCATCGAGTCCGGCCAGACCGTTACGTTCTCGACCCAGCCGGTCGGGCCTTCGAGCGTGATCGACAACGCGACCGTCCTGTGGAACCTCACCGAGGGCCATTCGGCCTACGGCCTCGCGGTCGACGAGACGTACTTCGCGCCGCTCCCGGCGTCCGCGTCCAACACGCTCACCCCGACCCTGGTCCTCCGGAACGCCTACCTCACCACCCTGCTCACCGTCCCGCTCTCCCTGCCGGGGTTCTTCGCGATCGAGGCCGGCGGGTTCGTCCCGGCCGCGGATGCGCTCGTGCTCAACGCGAGCGCCGTCCCGGCCTCGGGCCCGACACCGCTCGCGGTGGAGGCGACCGCGAACGCCGAAGGACCCGGCGGAGCCACCGTCGAGTGGTCGTGGGGCGGCGGACTCCCGGTCGCCGGGAGCAACGCGTCGTACACCTACGACGCCCCGGGAGGCTACACCGCCGAGGCGAGCGCGAGGGACCCGTTCGGCGACGTCGCGATCGCCGGGACCGCCATCACGGCGGACCTCGCGCTGGACGTCACGGGCGGCCCCACCACCACCCGCGGGTCGCCCCCGCTGACGGTCAACTTCTCGGTGAGCGCCTACGGCGGGAAGGGCCCCCCCTACTCGTACTCCTGGACGCTCCCGAACGGAACCCACGCCACCGGGCCCGACCTCAACCTGACCCTGGCGCGGGCCGGTTCGTACACGGTCACCCTCCTCGTGACGGACGCGAACGGAACGGAGTTCGTCCGGTCGTGGACAATCTCCGTCACCTCCGCGCCGACCGTCTCGGTGGCGGAGATCCTGTCGATCGGCGCGGCGGTCGGAGTCGTCGCGGCGGTCGTGGGCGTCGGCGTGCGCCGGCGCCGGCCGCCCCCTACCCCTTGACGACCCCGAGGGGCACGAGCCGGGCCACGCGGCGGGTCAGCCCGGCGCCCTCGGCGACCCGGACGACCTCCTCGACGTCCTTGTAGGCGCCGGGGGCCTCCTCGGTGACGCCCTCCCGCGACGCGGAACGCACGAGGATCCCGCGGCCCGCGAGGGCCTTCGTCACCTCCTCGTAGCGGAACGTCCGGACGGCGGCGTGCCGGCTCAGCCGACGACCGGCACCGTGGCACGAGGAGCCGAACGACCGCTCCATGGAGGTCGGCAGGCCCGCGAGCACGTAGCTCGCGGTCCCCATGTCGCCGGGGATCAGGACCGGCTGGCCGTACGGCCGGTAGGCGGCCGGGACCTCGTCGCGTCCCGCGGGGAACGCCCGCGTCGCCCCCTTCCGGTGCACCAGGACCTTCTTCGAGGTCCCGTCGGTCCGGTGCTCTTCGACCTTCGCCATGTTGTGCGCGATGTCGTACACGACCTCGACCCCGGCGTCCCCGGCGGCCTCGCCGAAGACGGCGGAGAACGAGCGGCGGACCCCCGCGGTGATCGCCTGCCGGTTCGCCCACGCGAAGTTCGCCGCGGCCGCCATCGCGCCGAGGTATCGCGCGCCGTCGTCCGAGCTGACCGGGGCGCAGGAGAGCTGCCGGTCGACGAGCTGCACGCCCTCGCTCGCGAGGCGTTGGTCCATCCGCTGGATGAAGTCGGTCGCGACCTGGTGCCCGAGCCCCCGCGAGCCCGTGTGGAGCATCACGACGACGCGGCCCCTCTCGAGCCCGAGCGCGGCGGCAAACTCGGGATAGAACAGCTCGTCGACGGCCTGGACTTCCAGGAAGTGGTTGCCGGACCCGAGGGTCCCGAGCTGCCGCAGACCGCGACGGTGGGCGCTCTCGCCGACCTCGGCGGGGAGGGCGCCGGGGAGGCATCCCCCCTCCTCCTGGTAGACCAGGTCGTCCGGCCGCCCGAGCCCGTGCTCGACGGCCCACGCGGCGCCCCCGGCGAGGACCTCGTCGATCTCCCCGGCGTTGAGCGTCCGGCCCCCCTTCGAGCCGACCCCGCTCGGCACCTCGCGGTAGAGCCGGTCGACCAGCGCGGCCAGGCGGGGGCGGACGTCGTCGATCGTCAGCCCGGTGCGAAGAAGCCGGACCCCGCAGTTGATGTCGTAGCCGATCCCGCCGGGGGAGACGACCCCCTCGACGAGGTCGAACGCAGCCACGCCGCCGACGGGGAACCCGTAGCCGAAGTGGATGTCCGGCATCGCGAGGGCGTTGCGCTCGATGCCGGGCAGGGTGGCGACGTTCGCGAGCTGCATGAGCGACGGGTCCCCCGCGACCCCCTGCAACAGCGCCGGGTTGGAGAACAGGATCCCCGGGACCCGCATCCCGGGGACCTCCGACACCGGGATCTCGTAGGTGAACTCGTCCCGCTGGACGAGCGCGGGGACCTTCGTCACGGGGCGCGCCCAGCGCCGGTGGCTATTAGAGGGCCCCCCCGGCGCCGCCGCGCGGGGTCCGCGGTCCGAGGGCGGGACAAACTCCCAAGTAGGGGCGGGAGAATTCGACCGGCGGGACGGGGGCGATGATCACCCGGACGCTCTTCTCGCTGCTCAACCTGGTCGCGATGGTGGTCACGATCGTCGCGTGGTTCACGCTCCCCCAGTACTCAGTGTACATCCTCTACGCGTTCATCGCGTGGATGGTGGTCGGGTTCGTCGTGCTGACGTCGTCGTGGGGGAGCCGCGCCCTGGGGTCCGGTGCGCGCGGCCCGTCGGTCCCGACCGCCCCCGGCGGCGGACCCCTCCCGTCCGGTCCGGGGGCCACCGCCGGCGCGGCCGCGCCGGTCGGATTCTGCGTCTACTGCGCGACGAACCTTCCGCCGGGGGCCACGCGGTGCCCGGCGTGCCACCGCGCCGTGATGCCGCTCTGAGCGGCTCCTTTGCGGCCCGTCACCCGGGCGCGATGTACAGCATCGGCTCGCGGGCGCGGACGCTGGACCCCTCGGAGACCTTGAGGTCGCGCACGATCCCGTCGACGGGGCTGGTCACTTCGTTCCGCATCTTCATCGCCTCGAGGACCAAGAGGACCGTCCCCGGGCGGACCCGGTCCCCCTCGCGGACCTTGAGCTCGACGACCCGGCCGGGCATCGGAGGCGCGACGGCGGTGCCCGGACCGGACGCGGGCGCGACCGGGGCGGGGCCGTCCGCCGGACCGGGCCCCACGGGCGGTGCGGCCGCCCTCACCGGGGCCGAGGTCCTCTCGGCGGACGCCTCGACCTGCCACCGCTCGCCGTCGACGATCACCTCGGTCGGCGGATCGGCGAACGGCTCCGGCCACCCCTCGACCACCGACCGCTCGCCGGCGATCTCGAGCTCGACGCGCCCGGGAGCCCGGGCGACGATCCGGACCGGGTAGGAGCGGCCGCCGACCGTGACGGTCGCGCCGTCGTCGGCGATCTCGACGGCGGTGCGGTTACCCTCGCGGACGAGCGTGAGCCGCATCGATCCACCTCCGGTGCGCCTGCTGGCGGACCCGGCCCTCGAGCGCCCACGCGCCGATGCGCCCGCCCTCGCGGTGCGGGGGGGGCGCGGCCGGGGTCGGGGCGCGGAGCGCGGCGACCACGCCCAGCGCGGCGGTCGTGAGGACCTCCGGGGTGAGACCGAGATCGACCCGCTGCCGGTAGGCACGGTACACCGCCGGGAAGAGCGCGTAGGAAAGCGCCTCCGCCGTGTCCGCCGCCGGAACGAGGGCACGGACCTCCGCGAGGCTCTTCTCGAGCTCGGGGGGGAGCAGGTCGGCGGGCCGGCCGGCGATCGCGGGCGCCTCCGCGGTGACCCGGGCGCGGAGCGCCGGGTCGAGCGGCCCGGGCGGCGCACCGTACAGTCCGCGCACGTAGTCCCGGACCTCCTTCGTGATCTGCCGGTACCGCCCGCCCGTGAGGACGTTCAGGACCGCCTGGATGCCGACGATCTGGCTCGTCGGCGTGACGAGCGGCGGGTACCCCAGGTCCGCCCGGACCCGCGGCACCTCGGCGAGTACCTCCCCCAGCCGCCCGAGCGCGTCCTGCTCCTTCAGCTGGGAAAGAAGGTTCGACAGCATCCCGCCGGGAACCTGGTGGGTCAGGATCATCGGGTCGGTCTGGAGCGAGCGGATGTCGAGCAGTCCACGATAGTGGTCCAGCACGCCGCGGAAGTGGTCGGCGAGCTCGGCGAGCGCGCCCAGGTCGAGCTTCGGGTCGAGGGGGGTGCCGCGCAGGGCGCTCACCAGCGTCTCGGTCGGCGGCTGGCTCGCGCCGCCCGCGAACGGGCTGAGCGCCCCGTCCACCGCCGTCGCGCCGGCCTCCGCGGCCGCGAGGCACGTGAGCGTCGAGAGGCCCCCGGCGGAATGCGTGTGCACGACGACCGGGAGCCCGACCTCCCGGATCAGCGCTCGAACGAGCGCGCCGGCCTCGGCCGGCGGGAGGAACCCGGCCATGTCCTTCACGCACAACTCGTCCGCGTCCATCGCGGCCAGCCGGCGTCCCAGCTCGACGAACGACTCGAGGGTATGCACCGGCGAGCTCGTGTAGCAGATCGTCCCCTGCGCGCGGGCCCCGGCCTTCTTCACCGCGGCGATCGCGACTTCCATGTTGCGCGCGTCGTTGAGCGCGTCGAAGACCCGGAAGATGTCGACGCCCTGGCGGGACGCCTCCTCCACGAACTTCACGACGAGGTCGTCCGCGTAGTGCCGGTATCCCACGAGGTTTTGGCCGCGCAGGAGCATCTGGAGCGGCGTCCGGGGCATCGCCCGCTTCAGCGCCCGGAGGCGTTCCCACGGGTCCTCGTTCAGGAACCGCAGGCAGACGTCGAAGGTCGCGCCGCCCCAGACCTCGAGCGAGCGGTAGCCGATCGCGTCGAGCCGCTCCGCCGCGGGCAGCATGTGGCGTGTCCGCATCCGGGTCGCGATCAGCGACTGGTGGCCGTCACGAAGGACCGTCTCGGTGAGGCCGACCACGGGGCGCGCCTCCCGACCGTCAGAGCGGGATGTTCCCGTGCTTGCGGGACGGTCGGTCGTCCCGCTTGGAGGAGAAGACCTTGAGGCCGGCGACGAGACGCGCTCGCGTCTCGGCCGGGTCGATCACGTCGTCCACGTACCCGCGTTCCGCCGCGAGGTACGGGTTGAGGAACTCCCGGCGGTACTCGTCCGACAGGTGCGCGCGAAGGGCGGCCGTCTCGGCCGTGGTACCCGCCTCCAGCTCGCGTCGGTAGAGGATGTTGACCGCGCCCTCCGCGCCCATCACCGCGATCTCCGCCGTGGGCCAGGCGAGGTTCAGGTCGGCGCCGAGGTGCTTCGAGCACATGACGTCGTACGCGCCCCCGTAGGCCTTGCGGAGGATCACCGTCAGCATCGGCACCGTCGCTTCGGCGTAGGCGTAGAGGAGCTTCGCGCCGTGGCGGATGATGCCGCCGTGCTCCTGGGCGGTCCCGGGGAGGAACCCCGGCACGTCAACGAACGTGACGAGCGGCAGGTTGAACGCGTCGCAGAACCGGACGAACCGCGCCCCCTTCGTGGACGCGTCGATATCGAGGGTCCCGGCGAGCCGGGCCGGATTGTTCGCGACCACCCCGACGGGCCGGCCCTCGAGCCGGGCGAACCCCGTCAGGAGGTTGGTCGCCCACCCGGCGTGCACCTCGAGAAGCGACTCCGAGTCCAGGACCCGGCGGATCACCTCGTGCGCGTCGTAGGGGGCGTTCGCTTCCTCGGGGACGACCCGCGCGAGCTCCCTCGCGGCGGACTCGGGCGGGGGCGCGGGCGCGGCCACGGGCGCGTCCTCGAGGTTGTTCAGCGGCAGGTAGCCGAGCAGCCGGCGGGCCAGCGCGACCGCGTCGCGGTCGGACCCGACCGTGAAGTGCGAGACGCCGGAGACCTGGGCGTGGACGTCGGCGCCGCCGAGCGCTTCCATGCTGACGTCCTCGCCGGTCACCGCGCGGACGACGTCGGGTCCCGTGATGAACATCTGACCGGTGCCCCGCGCGATGACGACGAAGTCCGTGATCGCCGGCGAGTAGACCGCGCCCCCGGCGCACGGTCCGAGGACCAGCGAGATCTGCGGGACTACTCCGGAGAGGAGGACGTTCCGGTAGAACACCTCGCCGTACCCGCCGAGGCTCTGGACCCCTTCCTGGATGCGGGCGCCGCCGGAATCGTTGAGCCCGACGATCGGGACCCCCGCCTTCCGGGCCGTCTCCATCACCTTCACGATCTTCATCGCGTGCGCCTCGCCGAGGGCGCCGCCGAACACGGTCGCGTCCTGCGCGAACGCGCACACCGGGCGCCCGTCGACCTCGCCCCATCCGGTCACGACCCCGTCGCCGGGGATGCGCCGCTTGTCGAGCCCGAACTTCTCGACCCGGTGCACGACGTACGCGTCGATCTCCGTGAACGTGCCGGGGTCGAAGAACGCCTCCAGCCGTTCGCGCGCGGTCATCTTCCCCGAAGCGCGGTGCCGCTCCACGCGCTCGGTGCCCCCGCCCTCGCGCGTCTTCCGTCGGAGGACCGTCCAACGGTCGAACGCCTCGCTCACGCTTCCTCCACGACCCGAACGTCCCCGGCCCGCACCGACCGGGTCTCCTCCCCCGCGTCCAGCACGAGCTCGCCCCCGACGCCGAGGGAGTCGATCCGGCCCGAGGGCACGCCGTCGACCGTCACGCTCCGGCCGACGCCGTAGAGGAGCTCCTGGCAGAGCGCACGGACCCGCCCGCCGCCGCCCTCCGTCGCCAGCGCGCGCCGCGCGGCGAGCGCCGACTCGACCGCGATCCCTTCCACCTCGTCGAGCGACGGCGCGGAGGCGGCGAACTCCTCGAGGGACGCGGCCCGAAAGGCCGCCGCGCCCGAGACGGCGATAGGAACGGTCCGGACGTTGATCCCGATCCCCGCCACCACGGCCCGACCCAGGGTGGGCGAGCGTACGGAGTCGACGAGGATCCCCGCGAGCTTGCGCGGGGGCCCGCCCGGGACGACCGACAGCACGTCGTTGGGCCACTTGATGCCAAGGGGTACGCGGTACCGCTCGCGCAGCGACCGGGCCAGAAAGGCGCCGATGCCGAGGGGAAGGAGCGTCACCGGGTCCGGCGGGCTCGCGAGGACGACGGATACGTAGAGGCCACCGGGGGGCGAGGACCAGGACCGGTCGAGCCGGCCCCGCCCGGCGGTCTGGCGTCGGGCCACCACCCGCGTTCCCTCCCCCGCGCCGTCGCGGGCGAGCTCGATCGCCCGGAGCTGGGTCGAGGGAAGCGCTTCGTGGAACTCGCGGGACCCCACCGAGACCACCTCGGACGGGGCGAGGGGGACGGTCGCTTAACGGTTGGGGCGAGGGCGCCCGGGGCGCCCGCCACCGCGCCGGGCCGACGAGTTAATCGGCCCCCCCGGCTGAGGGTCGCGATGAGCTGCCTCGAGGAACTCCTGACCCGGTCCGCGCGATCGTTCGAGGGCGAGCTCCAGGCCCGCCTGCACGGCCTCTTCGGGTCGGTCGTCCGGGCGTATCTGCCGCAGGTCTGGGTGTTCCGCACCGACGACGGGACCGTCTCCCTCGCCATCGACCGGGAAGGCCGCGCGACGGTGACACCGGGCGCCGCGCCCCACCCGGACGTGACCGTCGAGATCGCGCACGACCGTCTCCGCGCCGCGCTCCGATCGGGCCGCCGGGAGGCGGTGCCGCCCGGACCGATCTCCGTCACCCCGCACACCGCGAAGGGGAAGACGGCGTTCGACTACCTGAAGGGACGGCTCGGGTTCTAGCCCGCCGCGCGCAGCTCGCGCAGCCGGCGCACCATCTTCACGGCGGCGCGCACCGCGTTCGCGGCGTTCTCGATCCGGTCCTGCGCCTGGAGCCGGGTCTCCCCCGGACCCGATATCCCGAGACCCACCGGCTTGCCGAACTCCACCGACAGGTCCGCGAGCTTGCGCGCGGCCTGGTTCATCACGACCTCGTCGTGCTGCGTCTCGCCCTCGATGACCGCGCCCAGCGCGACCACCGCGTCCACCTCCCGCTTCTCGAGAACGGCCCGCGCCCCGAGCGGGATGTCGAACACCCCGGGCGTCTTCAGGACCGGACCCAGCTCGGCGCCGAGGAAGGCGACCTCCTCCTTCGCCCGCTCGAGCATGAGCAGCGTCACGTCGAAGTTGAACTCGCTCGCCACCAGTCCGATCCGGATCCCCTTCCCTTCGTTCGTTGTTTTCGGCATGGTTCGTCCCCTTCCGTTCCGTCCAGCGTCAGCGCGCCCGGCGCACCGGTCCCGCGTCCGCGAACCCCTGGCGGAGGCCCTGACCGGCGCCGCGCGCGAGGTCCTCGGGTCGGAACAGCATCGACCAGGCGTTCGCGGCGTGCTCCTCGGCCCGCCGCCGGGCGAGCCGCTCGAGCTCCTTCGCCGAACCCGCCTCCCCCTCGAAGACGAAGCACTCGACGATCGGCTTCGCTTCGAGAACGGACGTGAACAGGAGCCCGAGCGACGCCTCGTGGGCGCAGGTCTTGTCGTACTCGGCCCGGCCGGGCATCCCGAGCGCGAGGCACAGGTCGACGCCGTCCTGAAGGAACATCGAGCGGCAGGCGACCGGGAGGTCCTTGATCCCGGGGACCGTCCGCCGCACGACCCGGTACCCCGTGCCCCGGGCCTGGAGGGCCCGCACCGCATACCGCGCCATGTCGACGCGGGCGAACGTCGTGTCGGCGACCCCGATTCTCTTCATGCGCCGACCTCCGCCTTCTTGCTCGCGCGCTCGAGGATCCGGTCGACGATGCGGCGGGTCGCAAGCTCGTCGTGCGGCAGGGGCCCGATGCGGACGACCTTGACGGGGACGCCGCGCCGCGCGCACTCCCGCTCGACCTCCTTCTCGTTCCAGACCTGGTCGTACCCGAGCGCGATGATCCGGGGCTGCTCGCGCACCACCGTCTCGTAGATGTCGGTCGTCGACCCGAGGACCGCCCGGTCCACGGGCTTGAGCGCCTCGACCATCTCGCGGCGCATGTGCTCCGGGACGTACGGCTCGTGCTTCAGCCGGCGCGCGGTCTGGTCTCGGGCGACCACGACCACGAGCTCGTCGCCCAGCTTCCGGGCCTCGTTGAGGAAGTAGACGTGGCCCGGATGGAGGAGGTCGAAGACCCCCGTCGCCATTACGCGGACGACCATTCCCGCCACGCCCTCACGATCGACCGACCCTCGAGGAACGACCAGCCGTGCGCCTCGGCGTACGCCCGCGCCGCGTCGGGAGAGCGCGCCCCGCCGGAGTCGCCGAGCATCTCGCAGACGGTCATCGACTCCGAGAGTCCCGCCATGCGGGCGAGCGAGACGGAAAGTTCCGTATGACCCTTCCGCTCGGAAAGGAGGCCCGGCGCGGCGTAGATCACCGGCAGGTGGCCCGGCGCGCTGAACTCCGAGGTGAACCGGGCGTGGAGCGCGTCGTCCGAGAGGCGGTCCGCGTCCCGCGCGAGCTCGCCGAGCGCACGGATCGCGAGCGCCCGGTCGTGGTCGGGGATCCCCGTGTACGTCGCGCGGTGGTGCAGGTGGAGGCCGAACGGGCTCCGGCGGTCGTACCGGAGCTCCTCGCGGGCGAGCGGGCCCAGGATCGGGAAGTCGGTTTCCGCGCGTCGCAGCAGTTCCGCGTAGAACGGGAGGCCGAGGCGCTGCCGGAGCTCGTCGGAGATCGCGGTGCAGATCCACCCGCCGGCGTCGTGGCGGAGGAGGCGGACCAGCTCCGGTGTCGCGAGCTCGCTCAGGATCACGAGGTCGGTCTCCCCCTCGCGGTCCGCGGCGTCGAAGATCAGCACCGGCTCGCCGTCGGCGAGGGCCCGGCCGGCCGCGGCGAGCTCGGGCGGCAGGCGGCGCGCCAGCTGGGCTGCGACCATCGCCCCGTCGAGCGGCGGGGCGCAGATAAGTTAGGCGTAACTACTCAAAAAAGGGTTGATGGCCCGGAGGGATGGAGACGACGCCGATCGCGATGCTCGGTCGGGATACGACCCTCAGCACGCCGAACGAATCGGCGTTCTTAGGAGGTGATCCATCTGCAGGTTCCCCTACAGATACCTTGTTACGACTTAGTCCCCCTTGCTGAACCGAAGTTCGAGCGACCCAGATGAGTCACCCTCACTCCGACCCAACTCGGATGACTTGACGGGCGGTGTGTGCAAAGAGCAGGGGCACATTCACCGCGGGATGTTGACCCGCGATTACTACG
>JASHSP010000066.1 GCA_030038655.1 Thermoplasmata archaeon
CGCGTCGCGGGACCCCGCCGCGGTGTGGCGGGAGGTCGACCGCCGGTTGGACGAGGACGACACGACGCGGGCTACCGACATCCGGAGGATCGCGCGAGCCGGCGCGGCGCTGTTCGAGACCGAGGCGACGAAGGGAGCGACGAGCGAAGGTGCGTAGCGAAAAATCGGGAAGAGGAAAGGGTTCTCACCGTGCGGGCGGCTTCGCGCTTAGCTCGAAGCCATCCCCGGGGCGCCCTTGAGGGCCCGGACCTTGTAGTACTCGGGGTCGACGATGACCTCGCCGTTGACGCCCATCGTCTCGATCGTCTTCAGCTGGATCCCGCTCTGGGACTTCGCCCGCTGCCAGTCGGGAATCGGGATCGAGAACTTCCGCTCCACCTCGGTCCGGTAGATCGGGCCCGAGTTGTACGAGCAGAACGGGATGACCCGGCCGTCCGGGACCGCGTAGTGGATATCGCAGCGCATCAGGCGCTGGATATCGTAGTCGTAGGCGTCCTGGAAGTGCATGTTCCCGATGTAGAGCGTGCGCCAGGTGAACTTCGCGAGGGCTTCCTTGTTCCCTTCCGTGAAGATCCCCGCGATCACCTTGACGCAGTTCTTCTCGTTCAACCCCTCCGGGGACTTCGAGAAGTCGAAGTACTTCGCGACGTCGTGGAGCAGGCGGGCGCCCGCGACGGCGGTCCGGACCCGGGCGAACCGGGCGTCCCGATACTTCTCGATCATCGACTCGACGTTCTCGAAGAACCCGTCGACGTCCATGAAGCGGGGGAGCGGGGTGATCTTCTGGCCGTCCTTTGAGACGAACGCGAAGGTGGCGCACCCGCACCCGGGGTGGGTCGTGAGGGTCATCTTCTCCTCGCCGTGGATGATCGAGACGAGCTCCGAGATCGGGGCGACGGACGGCACGGGGAAGAAGTCCGACTTGTCGAACGGTCCTTCCGTGCACAGGATCCGGACGAGGTCCGACTGGGTGAACCGCATCTGGAACCGGTCCTTGTCGGGGATACGCGCCGTCAGGGCGACGGGCTGGAAGTTGACCCCGCGCACGACGTCGATGTTGTCGATCGCGAACTTGACGGTCGGCCAGATCTCCTTCTCGTTGAACCCGCCGACCAGCGTCGGGACGAGCACGACGGAGAGCGGCTTGTCCGGCTTGCCGGAGGCGAGCTCCGTGGCCGGGGAGTGGGTCTCCCGGGCCGCCTGGATCGCCTTCTGCTTGACCTTGAGCAGCGGGACCCCCCGGACCTTCCGGTAGATCTCGTCGTCCAGACCGTCGAACTGAAGGTAGAGCGTGTGCAGGCCGGCGTCCCGGCACGCCTGGGCGAAGCCGGGCTCGTTCGCGACACGGATGCCGTTGGTCGCGACCTGCACCTGCTTGAACCCGAGGTCGCGGGACATCGAGACCGCGTCCAGGAACAGCGGCGACAGGGTCGGTTCCCCACCGGAGAACTGGACCGCGACCGTTCCGACGGGCTTCTGCTCGCGGAGGGTCTTCAGCATGAAGTAGATCTGCTCGCGGGTCGGCTCGAAGACGTACCCCGCGGCGTTCGCGTTCGCGAAGCAGACCGGGCACTTCAGGTTGCAGCGATTGGTCAGGTCGACCAACGCCAGCCCCGTGTGGGATTTGTGGTGGCTGCACATGCCGCAGGTGGTCGGGCAGCCGCGGAACTTGTCGTAGTACGGGTTCTCGTAGCCGACCCCGTCGTGGGCGTAGACCTCCATGCGGAGGTAGAAGTCGACGTCGTTCGAGATGATGTCCCAGAAGTAGCCGTGCGCGCGGCACGTCTTCTCCATGATCACGCGGCCCTCCTTCTCCCGGACGACCGCGGGAATGACCTTGATGCACTCCGGGCACACGGAGGCGGTCTTGCGGGGTAGGCCGCGGGGCGCCTGGAACTCCTTCATCACACGCGCGGGCATTGTTTTCTTTCCTCGCAGTTGGGCCCGCCTTCGGCAGGTGGGCTTAGACTGCCCACCCATCCCGCCCTACATAACCAATCTGTCGTCCGGGACGCTACAAAACCGTGGACCCGTGACGTATAGTCGCACGGTCTGACTCGCTACAACCCCCAAAACCGGACCCGTCAGCGACCCTCCCCCCTCCTCCGCGCCTTGCGAACGACAGCTTATCCCCGACGGCGACTCGCCCGTCGCGCCGATGGCAGCGAAGAAGCGTGCCGCGTCGAACCGTTCGCGACCGTCCAAGAGCTCGCGACCGCGTCGCCCGTCGCACCGTGGTTTCGTCGGCCGCGATGCGTCGCCCGTCCTGGACAAGTACCCCCCTCGACCCGACGCGCCCGCGGCCCCCCCGCCGATCCGGGGAACTGCCCCGCCCTCCGCGAGCGCGAACCCCACGTCGGCCGCGGCGGGCGGGACCCCTCCCCCGGCACCCGGTGCGGCCCCGACCTCCGGACCGCTGATCCGCCTCGACGCCCCGTTCGACGTGGAAGAGTTTTCGACGATGCTGGGGGAGACTTCCGTGAGGGTCAACGTCCCCCGCGACAGCCTCACCGAGGTGCTCCGCCGGGTCACCGACTTCATGGGGTTCGGGATCTACGTCTACTCCGTCAGCATCCGCCCGGCACCGAACGAGCTCCTGAAGGAGTTCGTCGTGGAGCTCCAGAGGGTCGACTTTTCCCCCGAGAAGCGGGCCTGGGTGCCGTTCGTGGAGAAGGGCGCAACCGACTCCCCTTACGGTCCGGGCGGCGCGACCCCCTGACCCGGTTCGGCCCGAAGACTACGCCTTGGGGGCCAGCGCCCGGCGGGCCAGCAGGATCGCGATCACGATGATCGCGGCCGCCCACGCGGTGAGCCCGAGCAAGTAGACCGAGGCATCGTACGGGTAGTACGCGGTCGCTCCCGAGAACAGGTTCTCCCGGATGACGTTCACCGCCATCGTGATTGGGTTGAACGACGCGACGTTCCGGAACCAGGCGGGCATCAGCCCCCACGGGAACAGCGCGGCCGACGTGAGCAGGACCGGCAGGTTGATCGCGTTCACCGCGGCGAAGTACGTCTGGGGCTGCTCGATCGTGAACCCGATCGCGAGGAACAGGGAGGCGAACATCACCGAGAGGATCAGGACCGCCAGGATGATCTCCCCGACCCCCACCACCGAGAGCGAGGCGGTGACGACCAGGCCGGCGAGACCGAGCTTCCCGAGCGCGACCGCGAGCCCGAGAACCAGGAAGGCAAGTCCGACGGGCTGGATGATCCCCGCCAGCAGCCGGGACCCGAAGATCGCGCTGGCCCCCGCGGGCGTCGAAGAGGTCCGCTTGAGGACCCCAAACAGCCGGTCGAAGATCACGTTCGCCCCGATGAACAGGGTCGCCGTCACCGCGACAAACCCGGCCATCCCGGCCGCGAAGTAGGAAAAGTAGGTCGGAGCCCCCCGGACCAGGAACAACAGCGCCTGGGGGGAGACGGCCGCCCCCAGGTCGAACGCCTGGCCGAACAGGAGGAGGTAGAGGATCGGCAGGAGGAGCGACGTCATGATCGCCTGCGGGTTCCGGGCGAGCCGTAGCAGCTCGCGCCGCGTCAGCGCACCCAGCTCCCGGATCATCGCCGGCCCCCGAGCTGGTTCTGGACCCGCCCGAGCATCACCGCCCGGTCCGTCGCGCTGACCCCTTCGTCCTCGCGGAACTCGCGTCCGGTGAACTCGAGGAACACCTCGTCGAGGCTCGGGCGCTTCAGCGATACCCCCGCCAGTCCGACCTGCGACCGGGCGCAGGCGTCGACCAGGGCCGGGACGAGCGCCTCCCCGTTCGTACACTTCACCCGATAGTTCCCGTCCTGGGCGGCGACCGAGAGGACGCCGGGGACGGTACGGAGCAGGGGGGCGACATCGTGGTCGGACTGGATCGGCCGGATCGTCACGATATCCCCTCCCAGGCGGTCCTTGAGCTCCGTCGGGGTGCCGCTGGCCACGATGTGCCCGTGGTCGATGATGGCGATACGGTCGCACATCCCGTCCGCCTCTTCGAGGTAATGGGTGGTCACGAAGACCGTCATGCCGTGCTCGCGTCGGAGCTCCTGGACGTACTTCCAGAACCCGGCCCGTCCCTGGGGGTCGAGTCCGAGGGTCGGTTCGTCGAGGAACAACACGCCCGGGGAGTGCACCGTCCCGACGGCCAGCTCCAGTCGGCGTCGCATGCCGCCCGAGTAGGTCTTAGCCAGCCGATCGGCCGCGTCGGCGACCTGCATCCGCTCGAGCAGGCCGCGGACCCGCGACGCCACCTCCGTTCGCGGCACCCCGTAGAGCGCCGCGGCGAGCTCGAGGTTCTCGCGACCGGTGAGGTCGCCGTCGGAGGTCATCTCTTGGAACACGATCCCGATCCGGCGCTTGACCTCCTCCGGATGGCGCAGCACGTCGACACCGTCGACGGTCGCGTGTCCCGAGGTCGCGCCGAGCCCCGCCGTCAGCATGGCAACGGTCGTCGTTTTGCCGGCCCCGTTCGGGCCCAGGAATCCGTAGACCTCTCCCGGCGAGACCGTGAACGATACGCCGTCCACCGCACGGACCTTTCCGTTGTACACCTTGGTGAGCTCGTCCGCGACGACCGACCCCTTCCCGCTCGAACCCGCCATGAGACCACCTGAAGCGGGCCCCGTCTACGACGCGAGGTTATCAAGCCGCTGAGCGGCCGCCTTCATGGCCGCCTTGGCGGACTCGAAGTCTTTGGCCTGGGAGTTCCGAAGATCCTCCAGGAAGGCGACAAGTCCCGACAGCTCACGCACCGCGTCCTGCGCGTTCCGGGGGCCAAATCCCCCGAACGGCCAGCCCGCCTGGGACCGGGCGGCCTCGGTCAACGCGTACCGCCCGTCCGCGTTCCGGTGCAGAACCCCCTCCGACGCCATCTCCTCGAGCAGTGGGTACACCGACCCCGGCGACGGCCGCCAGAACCCGCGCGACACCTGCTCCATTGCGTCCATGATCTCGGCACCCGACTTGGGCCCGCTGCCCAACAGGTGAAGGACGGCCGTACGTAGTCCGCGTCGATGGTGAGAGACCCAAGGAGTTCCCCAGTGTGACATCGAAATTCCGATATCGATATTTCGATATAAACTTGACTCACCCGTGGTGAAGGCGGCTTGGGAAGGTGCGGTCCGGCGCAAGGCCGCGCGCGCGTTCTCTCAGCGAAGTCCCCCGGGACGGTGCGGTGGGGGTTTTCGACCGGGGACACCGCCCGTTGCCGGGCGATCTCTCCCCTGCGGCCTTCTTGGAGCGCGAGGGGGTCCCACCAACCTGGCTGACGTTCCGGAGGCGACCGACCGCACTCGAGGTCAGCGCGACCCTCCGCCGACCCCTTGAGGGAGGCGACGGGAGATTCCCTCGCGAGCCGTCCCGCCTGAAGGGGAGAAGTAGCACGGATGCTCTGTTCGGTCGACGCGGAAGCCCGCACCAGGGTTCCTTCGTGCTTGGACGATGACGACTCCGACAGCGCGTGGAGGAACGACTAGGCTGCGGCCGGGGATACCGGGTGACCTGGGATCGCGTCGGACCGGCTCCCTCGAGGACCGGCATTACCGGGAGGTTGACCATGCAGCAGTCGAGGTAAGACCGGTCGCTCCGTGGGAGGGAGGCCTCTCGTCCGGGTCGGTGGAGTACGACAAGCCCACCCCTTCCATGTCGATGCCGACGTCGCAGTTCCCGGCCGACTCGAAGGAAGGGAAATGAGGATCCCTGCCGTCTGGACCTCGGTTGCCTGCGCGGCCTGCGTGGTCCTCGCTTCCGTCGCCGTGGTCGACCTCGTGGAGTCCTCCCAAGGGTACTTCCCGCCGCTGGGCATCTCTCCGTTCAACGTGACGGACCGGGGTTTCGTCTACTGCCCGGGGATCGTCGGTCCACCGCAAAGCACGGTCAAGACGTGCGAGCTCCAGGGGTACAACGAGACGGCGAACTCCACCACGCTCGTGATCGTGGGGGCCAACGTCAGCTTCAACGAGTCGGTCTCGACAGCCGACAGCGCCGGTCAGCCGTTCGCCCTGATCGCCAACCTCACCCAGCCCGGAACCGACACCGCGATCTGGATCTTCTCCTCCCAGACGTCCCGCGACCTGGACGGTCAGGACGTCTGGGTCAACGTCACCGTCGCGACGCGGGTGGTCATCACGGCGATGGACGTGGAGGGGACCCCGCCGAACGCCATCGAGGGGGTAAGCCCCGGCGGGTCCGGCCGCAACGGCAGCCTGCATCAGAACGTGACGGTGAGCCAGCCCGATTCGCTGCTGGTGATGGCCGCCTTCGACAACCAGACCAGGGCGAACGGGGTCTGCGGATTCGCCGGTTGGCTGGTCAACGAGAACCAGTCGGTCGTGGCCGCCTCCTCGGGTACCTATCGGAACCTGCTGGTCGGATACGAGCCGTACAACGGTACCGCCGCGGTGGCGGAACTGTCGTTCCAGTTCGGATACGTGGGTCTCTTCTCGCCGCTCGGCGGGTGCATTCCGAACAGCACGCCGTTCGTGGGATTCCTCCTCGCGGTCGACCTGACCTCCTCGTAGCGTGACCGGCCGTTCGGTCGGTCGTGCTCGATGGGCCGCCCGATGCCGCGGCACCGGTCTCCGCGGCGGCCGGCCCGGGGGTGACCGAGGGACGGGCGTAATCTACCGAGCGGCGTTGCCCCGGGGGGGATTTTGCTTGCCGCTTCCGCAAGAGGGTGACCGCTGGGAGGCTGAGCTTCGGGCGCTGCGCGAGGACCTGAAGGAGCTGAGAGAGGAGCAACGGGAGATGGCGAACTCCATCAACCAGCTCGTCACGACCTTCCGGACCCTCGCCACTCACCTCGGGATCGCCTCCGAGCCGTACACGCGCCGGGAGAAGGCCGACACCACGCGCGACCTTCCGGGGTTCGGCTGATCAAGCCGAGGGCGCCCCCTTCGAGGGGCCGGAATCGAGAGGGGAGGGCGGCCGGGCACCCCCATGCCGGAGTCTCACGCAGGGGGTTTCGCGGCCGGTGGACCGGGTGGGGTGAGAGGGACCGCCTTGCGGCCGTACCGCCACTCCCCGTCGATCGCGTACAGGCGCCGCAGGCGGGTCCCGACCCGGCTCTGAATGCGAATCTCCCCCGACGCGGCGTCCGTAAGGGGAAGGGTCGCGCGAACCCCGGGCTCGAGCTCCACGATGGCGACACCGTACGGTCCGCTCCGCTCGACCTCGGCGTCGAACTCGGTCGGCTGGCCCCCCCGACCGATCCACGTGGCAGCGAGGACGGTTCCCCCGTCGAACGGGAGCGGTCGCGGCTCGAGGCGGTCTCCCCGACCGCACGACCGGCACCGGCCCCTCGCAGGGAAGGTGGTGGCGCCGCACGCATCGCACCGGTCCGCGACCAGCCGCCACCGGCTGGCGAGCCCCTCGAGGTACCGCGGCTTCGGCAGGTAGGCACCCTCCGAGACGCGAACCGGATGCATGGCCGGTTCCCGGTCGCTCCACGCTTCGGCAGGACGGCCCGCGCCGGGGGCGGCCTCCCAATCCCCGACCCATCGCAGGGCGGAGGCGGCGCCCCGAGAGCGGTGGACGGCGAGCAACCGGGGGACGACGTACGGGCCCGACGGCAGGGGGCCGAGGTCGACGAGTGGGGGCGTGTCGGCCGGGTGCTCGTCGATCAGGAAGGCAACGGCTCCTTCCGTCGGCAGAACGACCCGGACGGCCGAGGAGTCGAGCGCGTCCGGATCGAGGTCGACCCCCACGACGAGCACCGGGCCGTCGTCGTGCATGCCCTGGGAGATCTCCTCGGCCAGTCCCGCGAGGCCCGACGGCCCTTCGTGGAGCCGCACCGGTCCCCCGACGACCCCGGCGAACCCGTCCGACGAGGCCGAGAGATCCGGACCGAGCACGCGAACGGTCCAGGTCCGGTCGGGGCCGGCCCTCCCCCGGACGGCCCGTTCGACCGCGGTGGCCGCCATCGTGAACGCGTCCTCGTCGGGCCCGCGGACCCGACGACCCCGGTCGGTCCACGCGGGCTGGTAGACGGCGGCCTTCAGAATCCCCCGCACGGTCTCACCCCACCGAGAAGATCGTCACGGCAGCCGTCGCTCCCGCGCCGCCGACGTTGTGCGCGAGCGCGGTGGTCGGGTGGGCGACCTGGCGGGCGCCCGCCTGGCCGCGGAGCTGGAGGAAGACCTCGTACGCTTGCGAGACGCCGGTGGCGCCGATTGGGTGGCCCTTCGCCTTCAGGCCGCCGTCGGGGTTCACGGGCAGCCGGCCGTCGCGCGCGGTCGCTCCCGAGAGCGTGAGCGCCCCCGCCTCGCCCGGAGCCGCGAACCCGAGGTCCTCGAGGGCGAGGAGCTCGGCGATCGTGAAGCAGTCGTGGACCTCCAGGAACGAGACCCGGTGCCGGTCGGTATCGGCCGCCCGGAACGCGGCGTCGGCCGCGCGCCGGGTCGCGTCGAACCGGGTGATGTCGGACCGCTCCTGGACCGCCAGGTAGTCCGACGCGGCCCCCGCTCCGTCCACGTAGACGGGGGTGTCGGTGAAGCGCGAAGCGAGCTCGGGAGAGGTCAGCAGGACGGCGGCGGCCCCGTCGCTCACCGGGCAGCAATCGTAGAGGCCGAGCGGGTCGGCGACGCGCGGTGCTTCGGCCGCCTGCTCGGGAGTGATCCGCTTCTGGAAATGGGCGTTCGGGTTCAGGGCCCCGTTGGCGTGGTTCTTGACCGCCACCGCCCCGAGCGCCTGTCGAGGCACCGAGTGGACGGCGAGGTACCGGTCCGCG
>JASHSP010000067.1 GCA_030038655.1 Thermoplasmata archaeon
CACCCTCGAGCGGGGCTGGCACTTCCGCCGCGCGGGCCACTCGACGGTCCGGCGCATCATGGAGGCCGGCGCGCGGGGCTGCCAGGTGATCCTCTCGGGCAAGCTCACCGGCGAACGGCACCGCACGGAGCGGTTCAAGGCCGGTACGATCAAGTACTGCGGCGAGGCCGTGCATCTTTGGATCGACAAGGGATTCTACCAGGCCCGGCTGAAACCGGGCGTCATCGGCGTCAACGTCTGGATCATGAACCCGCTGGCGAAACTGCCGGACGAGATCACCGTCAAGGGCGTGGAGACCCGCCCGAAGGCGGTCCCCGACGAGCTGCCGCCGGTCGAGGACATCCCCGCGATCCCCGCCGCCCCGGCCGACGCCCCGGAGGTCCCGTGACGCTGCTCCGTATGAAGGAGCTGCGCGCCCTCCCCGACGAGGACCTGCGCCGACGCATCGCCGACGCCGAGAACGATCTCCTGCGGGAACGCGGGGTCGCGGCGATGGGCGGCGCACCGCCGAGCCCCGGGCGGATGCGGGCGCTCCGGACGAACGTCGCCCGCTCGCTCACCGTGCTCAACGAGCGATCCCCGAAGCCGGCCACCGGCCGGCGCCGGCAGGGGGCGTCGAGGTGAACCGATGCCGAACGATCCGACGTCCGCGCCCCGCCTTTCCCGCGTGGAGCGGGAAGCCCTCGCCGGGGAGCTGATCGGCGCCCCGGTCGACCTGCCCGCCTCGCCCGCGCTGCGCGCTCCCGTTCGCGGCACGATCGTGGACGAGACGCTCTCGACGTTCCGGGTCCGCGTCGCGGGACGCGCCGGGCCGGTCTGCGTCGCGAAGCCCGGGCTTGAGGGAACGATCGTACTTCCCGCCGGAGAGTTACCCTTAAGAGGCGAGCTCCTTCGCGTGCGTCCCGAGGATCGGACCAAGCGGCTTCTCGCCGGGGGTCCTCGGAGGTTCCGATGACGCCGGCCCGTACGTCGAGCGCCCCCCGCGCCCACGACATCGGCCTGGACGTCCGGGCTCCGAAGGCCCGGTGCGACGACCGGCACTGCCCGTTCCACGGCCGCCTTCCCGTCCGGGGCCTCCTGCTGGAAGGCACGGTCGTCTCGACCTCCATGCAGCGGACCGCGGTGGTCGAGCGCACGCTCCTCCACTACACGGCCAAGTTCGAGCGGTTCGAGAAGCGCCGGCGACGGTACCTCGCCCACGCGCCGCCGTGCCTCAACGTGCAGGTCGGCCACCGCGTCCGGATCGGCGAGATCCGACCGCTCTCCAAGGTCGTCTCGTTCTGCATCATCGCGGACCTCGGCGACGCTGCGCGACGGGTCCGGGGCGAGGACGCGAAGCGCCCCTCCGCGGCGCGCGCCGTGGCCGCCGAGCCGGAGGCCGCATGAAGGGCCTCGCCGGCCGTCGCAGCCGCGGGCTCCCGAAGGGCGCCCGCCTCGAGTGCGTCGACAACACCGGGGCGAAGGTGGTGGAGATCATCGCGGTCCGCAACTGGCACGGGACGCACCGCCGCTACCCGCGCGCGGGGATCGCCGACCTCGTGATCGTCTCGGTGAAGAAGGGCACCCCCGAGATGCGCCGGCAGGTGCTCCACGCCGTCATCGTCCGCGCGCGCGTGCCGACGCGCCGCCCGGACGGAACCCGACTTCAGTTCGAGGACAACGCCGCGGTCATCACGACCGAGACCGGCGAGATCAAGGGCTCCCAGATCAAGGGGCCCGTGGCGAAGGAGGCCGCCGAGCGCTGGCCGCGGATCGCGGCCGCCTCGTCGATCATCATCTGAGGGGGGCCGGATGAGCGGGACGTCCAGTTCTCCGAGACGCCAGCGGCGCGCGCTCTACACCGCCAGCATCTCCGAACGACGGCGCCGGATGACGACGCCGCTCTCGCGCGAGCTGCGCGGGCGGTTCCACAAGCGCGCGGTCCCGGTCCGCAAGGGCGACACGGTCCGCGTACTGTCGGGCAGTTTCGCGGGCCGGGAGGAGCGGGTCGCGAAGATCGACCGGGCGGGCTACTCCGTGACGCTCGACAACGTGACCCTCAAGACGGCGGAGGAGAAGCTCAAGCCGCTGTCGATCCGGACCTCGCACCTCGTGATCACCCACCTCAACCTCGCGGATCCCTGGCGTCGCCGCGCCCTGCGCCTTCGGGAGGAGGACGTCACGCCCGAGGAGCGGGGGGAGACGCCGGAGCCGGAGGAGACCGCGGCGGAAACTACGCCCGCCCCCGCGCCGGCGACCGACGCCGCGGAGACCCCGACGGAGGACGTGCCCGACGCCCCGGACGCGGCCGAGGAGGGCGACGCGCCGGCAAGGCCGTCGCGACGCCGCGCCCGGTCGACCCCGACCGCGGAGGAGCCGTGACGTTCCGGCTGAAGCGCCGCGCCATGCCGCGGGCGTGGACGGTCCCGCGGAAGGGCTCGAAGTGGATCCTCCGGCCACGGCCGGGTCCGCACGCCCAGGACCGCTCGATCCCGCTGCTGCTAATCCTCCGCGACCTTCGCCACGTCGTCGCGAGCTCGCGCGAGGCGCGGATGCTGCTCGGCTCGGGGTCCGTGCGCGTCGACGCCAAGGTAGCGGACGACCTGGCGCGGGGTCTCGGGCTCATGGACACGCTCTCGCTGGCCGCCCCGCTCGACCAGCACTTCCGCGTCGTGACCGACCGGCGGGGGAAGCTCGCGCTCGTCGCGATCCCGTCGACCGAGGCGAACGTCAAGATCGCGCGCGTCCGATTCAAGCACACCACGCGCGGCGGGAAGGTCGAGGTCACGCTCCACGACGGACGGAACCTGCTCCTTCCCGCCAACACCCCGTACCACGTCGGCGACTCGGTCAAGATTGAGCTCCCCGGCCAGAAGGTCGTCGAGCACCTTCCGCTTCGCCCGGGGGTGCTCGCCTACGTCGCGGGCGGCTCGCACGTCGGCGAGCTGGCCCGGGTCGAGCGCGTCGAGGTCCGCAACTCGTCCCAGCCGAACCTCGTCCACTTCAAGGAAGGGTTCTCGACGGTCAAGGAGTACGTCTACGTGGTCGGCGACGCGGCGCCGGGCGTCACGCTCGGCGCGGGAGTGGACCGGTGAGCGCCCCGCCCGACGCCGCCTCGCGGGCCCCCGCCGCGGTCCCGTCGGCGAACCCGTACCGGGCGCTCCGCGTCATCAAGGTCGTCGTGAACGCCGCGGTCGGGGAGTCCGGCGAGGCGCGCACGAAGGCGGTCAAGGTCCTCGAGATGCTCACGCACCAGAAGCCGGTCGCGACCCGTGCCCGGTCGACGAACCGCGACTTCGGGATCCGCAAGGGTCAGGAGATCGGCGCGAAGGTCACGCTGCGCGGGAGCTCCGCCCGGGAGTTCCTCGCCCGGGCGTTCGAGGCGCGCGACAAGCAGCTGGACGTCGACTCGATCGACCGGAGCGGCAACTTCTCGTTCGGGGTCGCGGACTACACCGACTTCTCGGGCATGAAGTACGACCCGGCGATCGGGATCCACGGGATGGACGTCGCGGTCGAGGTCGGCCGGGCCGGCTACCGGATCCGGGAGCGCCGGATCCAGGCGCGCCCCCTGCCGAGGGCCCTGCGGTCGTCCCGCGACGAGACCAAGGCGTTCCTGACGAGCACGTTCGGAGTGACGGTGCTCGAGTGAGCCGATGAAGCCGAAGAAGAACTTTGGGCGGAAGGAGGGGTGCCTCCGGTGCGACCGGAAGCGCGGGATCGTCCGCCGGTACGGCCTCCACCTATGCCGCCAGTGCTTCCGCGAGGTCGCCTACGACCTCGGGTTCCGCAAGTACCAGTGAGGGGGAGAGGATCATGGGACAGGACCTGCTGAACGACGCGCTCGTCTCCCTCCGACACGCCGACCGGGAGGGCCGACCGCACGTCGAGATCGCCCCCACCTCGAAGCTCATCGGCGAGGTGCTGCGGATCTTCCGCGACCACAAGTACATCGAGGAGTTCGCGTTCGTCCCGACCGGCCGCGGCGGGAAGTACGACGTCACGCTCTCCCGGCGAATCAACTCGTGCGGGGTCGTGAAGCCGCGCCTCGCGGTCGCCTACGACCGCCTCGAGCGGTTCGAGTCCCGGTTCCTCCCGGCGCAGGACTTCGGCCTCCTCGTCCTCTCCACCAACCGCGGCGTCCTCGCGCACTCGGACGCGCGCGAGCTGAAGATCGGGGGGAAGCTGCTCGCGTATGTCTACTGACGAGACCGGCCGCGAAACCGTGGAGATCCCGAAGGGGGTCACCCTCACGCTCGACGGGCGGACGCTGCACGCGAAGGGGAAGCTCGGGACCGTCGTCCGGCCGTTCCCGGCCGACGCGCTCTCCCTCAGCGTCCACGGCACGGCCGTCGCGCTCGAGCTCCGGCTCCCCTCGCACCGGCGCCGGTCCCAGGCGCTCCTGAGGACGTGGGCCGCGCACGTCGTGAACATCGCCGGCGGGTTGACGCAGGGCGTCGAAGCCCGGCTCAAGGTCGTCGCCGCGCACTTCCCGATGAAGGTTCAAGTCCGGGGCGAGGAGCTCCTGATCGAGAACTTCCTCGGTGAGAAGCATCCCCGCTCGACGCACCTCGTGCCCGGCACGAAGGCGAACGTGGAGGGGGAGATCGTCACGATCTCCGGCTACGATCTCGAGCAGGTCGGCCAGAGCGCCGCGAACGTCGAGCGCGCGACGCGCATCCGCGACTACGACCCGCGCGTCTTCCAAGACGGGATCTACCTCATCGAACGTGCCCACCTCAAGGAGGCGGCCTGATGCCGGAGGAGGCGGAAGACCCCGCGACCGCCGAGACCACGACGGCACCCCGACGCCGGTCGCCCCGGGCGGCGAAGCCGAAGCCCGCCGCGGAGCCGGAGCCGAAGGAGGAGAAGCCCGCGCCGGTCCTCAAGGCGCCGGTCGCGCCCAAGCGGGCCCGCCTTACCCCCGAGCTCGCAAAGCACCTGCGCCTTCGCGGCGCGCTCGACCGCCGCCGGCCCCTGTTCGTCCGCCAGGCGGCCCACCGGTACTACCGGATCGGCCGCGACGGCGCGTGGCGGCGCCCGCGCGGCCTTCAGTCGAAGCAGCGCCGGCACTATGGCTACCGGTCGGAGATCGTCCGGATCGGATACGGCTCCCCCGCCGACGTGCGGGGCCTGGTCCCCAGCGGCTTCGCCCCCGTGATCGTGCATACCAGCGCCGACCTCGAACGCCTCGACGTCGGGCGCGAGGCGGCGGTCATCGCCCGCACGGTCGGGACCCGCCGGCGGCTCGTCCTCGAGGAAGAGGCGCGGAAGCGAGGCGTTCACGTCTTGAACCCCATCGTCAAGGGCGACGCGGAGGCGTGACGTCGATGCCCGACCTCTCGAACCAGCGGCGGATGGCCGCCGCGATCCTCAAGTGCGGCGAGGGCCGCGTCTGGATCGACCCCGCGAGCCAGGAAGAGCTCGCCGACTCGGTCACCCGCGCGGACATCCGCACCGCGGTCAAGGCCGGCGTCATTCGGCGACTCGCGGTCCGGGGGACGTCGCGGGTTCGCGCGCGGCGCCACGCGCTCGAGGTCGCGAAGGGCCGACACTCCGGCCCGGGCTCCCGCCGGGGGACGCCGTCGTCGCGCCTGCCGCGCAAGTCGCGCTGGATGCGCCGGATCCGGGCGCAACGCAAGCTGCTGGCCGAGCTCCGCTCGACGAAGAGGATCCCGCCCGCGGTCTACCGTGAGTTCTACCGCCGCGCCAAGGGCGGGATGTTCCGGAGCCGGGCGCACCTGCTCGTCAACCTGCGCCTCGCGGGCCACCTGCCCGGGGAGAAGGCATGAGCACGGGACCGCGCTACCGAGTCCACTTCCGCCGCCGCCGCGAAGGGAAGACGGACTACCGGGTCCGCCTGCGGCTCCTCAAGTCCGACCGCTCCCGCGCCGTCGTCCGCTGTTCCGGGCGCCGGGTCCGCGTCGCGATCGTGGAGTTCGACCCCGTCGGCGACCGGGTCGTGGCCGCGGCCGACAGCGCGGAGCTGGGCGGCATCGCGTTCCCCGCCGCCAGCCTGGCGTCCACCCCCGCCGCGTACCTCACGGGGTACCTGGCCGGGCTGCGCGCGAAGTCGCACGGGACGGAGGAAGCGGTCCTCGACGTGGGGCTCCGCCACCCCACCGCGGGGGGGCGGCTCGCCGCCGTGCTCAAGGGCCTCCTGGACGCGGGGGTCGCGCTCCCCCACGGCAAAGAAGGGTTTCCGAGCGCGGAACGCCTCAACGGGGCGCACCTGCCGAAGCCCCTCCCCGAGCCGGTCGAGGCGTACAAGCTGAAGCTGCCGAAGCTCGTTCCGAGGCCGGAGGCCAAGCCGTGAGCGCGGCGATCCAGGGGCCGATGCGGCCCGGCAACGCGGTCGGTGGCCCCCCCGGCCCGCCGGCGACCCCACCGTGGGTCCCGAAGACCGAGCTCGGCCGCAAGGTCTCCTCCGGCGAGATCGCCACGATGAGCGAGGCGCTCGCGAGCGGCCTGCCGCTCCGCGAGTCGCCGATCGTCGACAAGCTCCTGCCGGGCCTCCACGACGAGGTGCTGGACGTCAACATGGTCCAGCGGATGACCGACTCCGGCCGCCGGTTCAAGTTCGCGGTCACGGTCGTGGTCGGGAACGGTGACGGGTTCGTCGGACTCGGTCGCGCGAAGGGCCGCGAGGTCGGCCCGACCATCCGCCGGGCGATCGACCGGGCGAAGCTCGAGATCGTCGAGGTGCTGCGCGGGTGCGGCAGCTGGGAGTGCGGCTGCGGCCGCGCCCATACCGTCCCGTTCATCGCCCGGGGCCGCTCCGGTTCCGTGGTCGCATCGTTCCGACCGGCGCCGCGGGGCGTCGGGCTCGCGGTCGGCGACGTCGCCAAGCCGATCCTTCGGTTCGCGGGGTTCACGGACGCGTGGGGGTTCGCCGAGGGCCACACGAAAACGACCGTCAACTACGCCCAGGCCGCCTTCCAAGCGCTGGTCGACCTCTCCCAGGTGAAGGTGCCGACCGAGGACGCCGCACGCCTCAAGATCATTCGAGGACCGATTGGGACCTCGATCCTCCCCCCGAAGGAGGAGGGCGCCCCGCGGCCAATGCGCGGCCGCGGCCGGGGCCGGGGTCGCGGCGGCCCGCCGGG
>JASHSP010000068.1 GCA_030038655.1 Thermoplasmata archaeon
GCCTCACCGACGAGGAGGCCCGGGCGTACGAATTTCCGCCCGGCATCGACCCGACGCTCGTCGACCGGATGATCGAGAACGTGATCGGGGTCATGCCGATCCCCTTGGGCGTCGCCACGAACTTCCAGATCAACGCCCGGGACTACCTCGTCCCGATGGCGATCGAGGAGCCGAGCGTGGTCGCGGCGGCGTCGAACTCCGCGAAGGTCGCGCGCGCCGCGGGCGGATTCGCGACCCAGTCCAGCGACCCCGTGATGATCGGCCAGGTCCAGATACTCGACGTCGCGGACCCCGCCGCCGCACGGCTCCGCATCCTGGACCGGAAGACGGAGCTCCTCGCCGCCGCGAACGCCAGGGATCCGGTCCTCGTGAAGTTCGGGGGGGGCGCGAAGGACCTCGAGGTCCGCAGGATTCGCTCCCCGCGCGGACCGATGCTGATCGTCCACCTGCTGGTCGACGCGCGCGACGCCGGCGGAATGAACGCCGTCAACACGATGTGCGAGGCACTCGCCCCGGACCTCGCGAAGCTGGCCGGCGGCCGGGTCGTGCTGCGCATCATCTCGAACCTCGCGATCCACCGGCTCGCGCGGGCCCACGCCACGTTCCCGGCCGAGTTGCTGCGAACGGAGACCGCGACCGGGTCCGAGGTCGTCGAGGCGATCCTGGACGCGTACGCGTTCGCCGCGGCCGACCCGTTCCGCTGCGCGACCCACAACAAGGGGATCATGAACGGCGTCTCGAGCGTGGTCGTCGCGACCGGCAACGATTTCCGGGCGATCGAGAGCGGGGCCCACACGTTCGCGGCGTGGCAGGCATCGCACGACGGGGCCGTGGTCCACCCGCTGACGACCTACGAGAAGGATCGGAGCGGGAACCTGGTGGGGTCGATCGAGATCCCGGTCCCGGTGGGCCTCATCGGCGGCGCCACCGCCGTGCACCCCACGGCGAAGGCGAACGTCAAGGTCCTGGGTGTGAAGAGCGCGCGGGAGCTCGGGGAGGTCCTCGCGGCCGTGGGTCTCGCGCAGAACTTCGGCGCCCTCCGCGCCCTCGCGACCGAGGGGATCCAGCGGGGTCACATGGAGCTGCACGCGAGGAACCTGGCGACCAGCGCGGGGGCTCGTCCGGACGAGGTGGACCGGGTCGTGGCCCGCCTGGTGGCGGAACGTCAGGTCCGGTTCGACCGGGCGAAGGCGATCCTCGACGAGCTCCGGCGCGGTCCCGGATGAAGGTCGGCGTACTGGCGCTCCAGGGCGACGTCCCGGAGCACCTCCGGGCGTTGGGACGGGTCGTTCCGGGGACGATCGCCCGGCCGGTGCGCCGCCCCGCCGACCTCGAAGGGCTCGACGCGATCCTCCTGCCGGGCGGCGAGTCGACCACGATCGCGCGGCTGCTGAAGGACGCCGGCCTCTGGACGCCCGTCGCGGAGCGGATCCGAGCGGGCCTTCCGGTGCTCGCGACCTGCGCGGGGTTCATCCTCCTCTCCGCCCGGTTGGAATCGGTCCCCGGCGGCCGGGATCCTCCCACGTGGCGGTTCCTGGACGTGACGATCCGTCGGAACGACTACGGCAGCCAGCGCGAGTCGTTCGAGGACGCGGTCCGGGTCGAGGGGGTCCCGGGCCGGCCGTTCCCGGGGGTGTTCATCCGCGCCCCCCGGATCCTCGCGGTGGGCCCGGGCACCCAGCCGTTCGCTTGGCGCGGCGACGAGGTCGTCGGGGTGCGGACCGGCTCGATCTGGGGCCTTACGTTCCACCCCGAGCTCTCCGACGACCCCCGGATCCACCGGCTCTTCCTGGAGCGGGCGTCACGAGCTCCCTAGCGGAGAAGTGCCCCTCCGACGCCGGCGACCCCGAGCACGACCCCTCCGGTGATCGCCAGGGCCCAGCGCGCGCGAGAGGAGAGGCCCCTCCACGTGCCGAAGAGGATCGGCACGGGCCCGACCAGGATCACGCCTCCCCCGCGAGGGGAGTCGTCCGAACGAGACCGGGTCGGGGCGTACGGAGTCTCCCCGGCGCGATCGTCCGGCCGTTCTCGGGCGACGGCGAGCAGGGGGAGGAGGAACAGCCCGAGCACGAGGTGCGCGGCCCCCCGCAGGATCGCCGGCGAGCGGCCCGACACCACGGGCACGACGAAGAGGAGGTTCACGGAGGCGGAGCCCGTCCGGACGGCGGTGACGACGAGAGCAGCCCCCGTCGCCACGACCCGGAACGGCAGGGCCGCCAGCCACCGCATCCGGTTCCCCACCGAACGATCTTCTCCGTACCCCGGCCCACGATCGTGCCCGGCTCAATGAAAGGTGTCGAAGCGGTACGGTTCGAGGGGAAGCTCGCCGAGGGCCATGAGGAACTCGGGCGGCGTCAGCATCGGCCGCGGGTAGTTCGCGCTGTCGTCCAGGGCGATCCGCGGACAGGCGGTGCTCACGTAGGCGTCCAGGTCGCGACCCACGAGGTCGCGGGGGTCGATCCGGTCGGTCAGGATGATCTCCGCCTCCCGGCCACGGGCCCGGGCCCGCTCCTGCAACGCGAGGGCGGTCGGCATGCGCATCTGCCCGGCGAACGTCGAGACCAGGATTCCCCACCGGCGGGCGTCCCGGGCCGTCGCGACGAGAAGCTGGCGTCGGCCGACGAGCGACGCCCGGTCGATTGGGGGTTCGAGGCTTCCCTGGACCGGATCGATCGCCCAGACCGGACGGTCGACGGCGAAGGCGAGGCCGATCGGGTGGAACCGGCCGGTCCCCACGAACAGGAACGCCTCCGCCGTCTCTCGCACGGTCTCCGCGCCGGTGTAGTTGCATCCCAGCGCCTGGGCGGGATACGCCAGGCGACGGTCGCCGCGTCCGACGAGCACGTCGTACCCCCGGCGGGTCAGCTCCTCGGAGAGCGGTCCGACGAGGTCCATGTGCTGGACCGACACCACGAGGCCGAGCCGCTTCGGAACGCCGGCGGCGTCCAAGGTCTCGGCCATCGCCCGCACGTCGCCCCGGGAGGAGCGCATCTCGACGTAGAACGTCGTGCGAACGTCCGCGACGTTCGGGATCGGCGAATGGCCGAGGACGATCGCCAAGTCCGCTCGCGGCGCTTCGTCCCGGGACGGCGCATCGCACGCGCCGAAGCACGCCCGGGCCCCGAGATCCACCGGCGCGCCGGTCTCCCTCCGGAGGTGTGCCGCGAGGTCGTGGGCATCCCGTACGAGGCCGGCGGGCACCTGGAGCACGATGCGTCGGGGGCGGGCCGCCCGGACGGCATCGACGAGCTCGGGCCCGACCGTGGAAAAGACCCGCGGGTCCGCCGTCGGGGCTGGTTCGGAAGGGCCGACCGCTTCGTCGATCATCGTCCACCCGTTCGAGCGGGCGACGAGCTAAATCCTAGCGGGACCGCGCTCGAGACTCCCGACGAGGAGCGAGAGGGCCTCCCGATTGTCCGGGTAGTGGAGCAGCTCCGCCGCCTCCGCGGCGGAGAACCACCCCCAGGCCTCGTGCTCCGCGCTCAGCCGGGGCCGGAACGACCGGGGCACCTCGACTCCGTAGGCGTGTAAGCGCCACGTCTCGCCGTTGTCGGCGGTGAACGTCACGTGCCAGTCGAGCGGGAACGTCCGGACGGGGGCGACGAGCCCGGTCTCCTCCTCCAGCTCCCGGGCGAGTGCCGTCTCGAGGTTCCGGTCCCCGGGCTCGGTCTTGCCGCTGACCGGTACCCAGATCCTTCCCCGGGACGGGGGCCGTCGGAAGAGGAGGATCTCGAACGGGGGTGCCGCGAACAGGTACCCCTCGACGCACTCGCGGCGGATCTCGACCGGGGGTTCGGTCACCGTCGTTCGCGGGTCAGGATCGCGAGGATCGCCTCGGCCGGAGCCCCGCCGGACGCCTCGAGGGCTTCCAGCGCCTCCTCCCGCGATACGTTCGCCTGCTCCATGACGAGACGCACGTCCTCCTCGGGGGGGGCGGCGGGTTCTGGCGGGGCCGCGGCGGCGTCTGTCTCGGCCGCGCGGGGGGAGCTCGCCCCGCGGGCCCGAATCTCGGGGGTCCCGACGACCTGGTAGGTGCGGACCCCCTGGACCGTCAGGACCGTCACCTCCGGCGAGCGGAACACGTGCTCCTGGGTCTTGGTCCTCAGGACGACCTCCTCCACGCCGGGGACGGGCTCGCTCGTCATGCCCAGGCGTCGCATCATCATCTCGACCTGGCGCGGATTGCGCGGCCCGCCCGGCAGCATGGTCACTCCTCGTCGTCGCCGGTGTCGGTCGCCGCGCGGAGCTTCGCCTCCAGGTCCGGGTCGGCGTACGCGGTCTCGCCGGACTCGACCGATCGACGACCGCGCCGGTTCCGATGCCGCTCGGCCTCGCGCGTCCGCTGGACCTGGCTCGCCAGCTCGTCCATCAGCCCGGAGACCCCGGCGAGAAGGTTCCAGCCGGTGTGCGATGCGTAGAAGATCCCCCCGTCGGTGTGGAGGCGCGCCTCGACCGTGAGGTCGCTCGTCCGGTGCGTGGCGTGCGGCGCGAAGTGTACGGTGAGGAGGCGCGGTCGGACGGAGCGCGTGATCCGTTTCAGCGCCCGGGCGACGAGGTGGTCGATGTCCCCGAGGAGCGCCGGGTCCCCGGAACCACGGAGCCCGGTGATCTCGACGTAGACGTCCTCGACCCGGGTCCGGCCCCCGGTCGCCTGGCCGCGCGCGACGACGAGGCCGAGGAGGTCCGCCTGCCCGAGCACGCGCACGGGGCGGTCGCCCTCGACCACGAACACGCTGGAGACCTTCTCGCGCGTCATCCGCCGCGCCGCGGTCGCCACGTCCGTCCCGCTCGGGACCGTGACGGCGGGCGCGTGCATGATCGACTGGACCTTCACGTCGAGCGCCGTCGTGACCGCCCGCGGGTCACGCTTCCCGCCGGCGATCGGCCGCCAGAGAACCGCGCCCAGGTCCTTGAGACCGACCGCGCCCACGAGACGCCCCTTGCGGTCGACCACGGGCAGCGGGTGCTCCTCGAGCAGCCGCAGCTGGAGCACGAGGTTGCGGCAGAGGTCGTCCTCCCGGACGAGCGTCGTGGCCGGGCTGGCGACGTCGTCGACGGTCGGAAACCCCGATCGGGTGAGATGCGCGACCTGGGGCAGCAGCCGCACGAGGTCGGTCCGGCTGACGACCCCGACCAGTTCTCCCCGGCGGCCCACGACGGGCGCCGCCCGGAGCCCGGCCGCCAGGAGCTCCTGGGCGACCTCCGGGTAGGTGGTGGAAGGGGTGATGAGCGGGGCGACGACCAGGAGGTGCTCGACCTTGGTCGCGAGCGCGCGGTTGGCGCGACGCGCGATCGACTCGAACGTGACCATCCCGATCAGGCGGGAGCGACGCAGGACCGGTATCTCGTGGATGTCCCGAGCGCGCATCAGCCCGAGCGCCCGCGATATGGGAGCGTCCGGCGGAAGGGTCACCGGACGGGCGGTCATCATCTCGCCGACGGTCGGCCAGGATGCGGGCATCGCGTGGGGACCCGGGCAGGAGGTTTTAGAGACTGCGGGCCGGAGGAATCACAGGTCGCGGGCCATGTGGTAGCCGTTCTCCCCGTCCGAATAGTAGGAACGCAGGAGGTCGATCACCGAGTAGCGGTAGCGCGTGTAGAACCGGATCGCCGTGGCGTTCGAGACCCGGACTTCGAGGGTCACGCGCCGAAAGCCGCGGTCGCGGCACCGCTCGAAGAACGCCTCCATCAACATCGACCCTACGCCCTGCGTGCGCCGTCCGCGCTCGACCGCGAACATCAGGACGCGCGCCTCCCCCTCGACCTGGTTCACCCCGAGCAGAAACCCGACGGGCACGTTGCGGTCGTCGGCGGCGACGAGGAAACCGCGGGGCCACTCGCCGCTCAGGGAGGCGTAGAGCGACGGGTCGTAGTGCTCGTGCAGCGCGTCGGCGACGATCGCCGCCACGTACGGGACGTCGGTCGCGTGGAACCCCCGGAGCGACACCGCGGGGACCCCCGTCGGGACCGGCGCCGTCACGCGGTCGGGGGCCGTGTCAGCGATACATCTCACCCGGCCCTTCGGGCTCCGCCGTCTGCATGCTCGAGATCGACTCCCGGGTCTGCTGCAGGGTCTTGCGGACCTCGCTCTCGATCTGACGGGCCTTCTCGCGCAGCGGACCCGTGTCGAGCACCAGCAGAGGGACGAGGGGGTTGATCGTCTCGATCACCTTCGCGGCGGCGCGCGCGTCCGGGTAATCCTTGTGGGCCTGGGCGACCAGGCACAGGACCGGCGTGACGCGGCCGATCGCTCCGAGCAGAATTCCCCCCGCGAGCCCGGTCACGACGCCGTTCGCGGCCTGAAAGGCGTACTTTTCGAGCAGGGGTGCGGCCGCGCGGTTCGCCATCGCGACGACCCGAGCGTCGCCCTGGACCTCCCGGTCGATCGGCTGGCCCTCGATGGCGACCACGAGCTGGATCCCCTTCGACTCGGCCCAGTCGAGGAGGACCCGGCCCAGGTGGTTCAGCATCGGCGGCGGAGGCTGGATGTCGGCGATCACGACGACCAGCTGGTCGCACGACCGGTCGACCCCGCAGACGAGCTTGCTGGAGTAGAACCGGACCGGGGCGTTGACCACCCCCTCCTCCATGATCACCGTCGGGGGAAACTCCTCGCTGACCATGTACGCCACGAGCGACATGTCCAGCGAGTGGACGAGGTAGGAGGCGGCCACCGAGCCGACGAGGCCGTGGGTCGGGAAACCGACCACCATCATCGCGCCGCGCAGCGACTCTTCGCGCGTGTCGACGATCCGGACCGTGCTCTCCTCCATTGCGCTCCGACCTCCGGTCCGGTCTCCTTCGGGGATTCATCACCGCCGGGGGTGTTAAGCCCCTTCGGTCGGCGGGTCCGCCGGGGCGGAGCGGGCCGGCGCGGGCCCTCTCGGCCGCGGGAGTTGGGATGTCGGGCGGGAGCCTCGGGGGCTCCCGGGGGGCGGGGGCCGGAGCCCCGCCGCTCCGGGCGAACGATTAAGCCGAACCGGGCCTTCCCGGGGAATCCAGCCGACCGAGCCACGCCCGCCTTTGCGCGGCGTAGAGGGAGGGATCCGATGAAGCGCCAGATGGTCGACATGCTCGCCGAGCTCGTCAAGATCCCCAGCGATCCGTTCGCGGACAAGCAGGAGGTGCTCGACTACGTGCAGTCGTTCACCGACCAGATCCACATGCGAAACACGCTGTTCGGGGACTCCCAGACCCCGGCGCTCCTCGCCGAGTTCGGCCAGGGCGGCGTGGTCCTTTCCGGCCATCTCGACACGCCGCCGATCGGGGATTACTGGAGCTTCTCGCAGAGCCAGCTGGCCTCGGGGCGCATGTACGGGCGGGGGGCGGCCGACATGAAGGGGACCGTGGTCGCGATGCTGGAAGCGGCCCAGGACCTGGTCGCGAGGAAGATCCCGGTCGTCCTCGCGCTCACCACCGACGAGGAGACCTCCATGACGGGGGCCTTGGCGCTCGCGAAGACGCTGCCGCTCCGACGCGCCAAGGCGGTGGTCGTGGGAGAGCCGACGGGACTGCGGGTCGCCCACGCCGAGAAGGGGGTGCTCGACCTCGCGATCGAGACGCGGGGGAAGGCGGCCCACGGCGCGATGCCCCATCTCGGGGAGAACGCCGTGACGAAGATGATGCGGATCCTGCGGGGCCTGGAGTCGTTCAAGGGCCGGATCGCGCACCCCGAGCTCGGGTCGGTGACGGTGAACATCGGGACGTTCCACGGCGGGACCCGGCTCAACGTCGTGCCGAACAAGTGCACGAGCGAGGTCGACATCCGGTTCCCCCCGCCGTACACCCCGGATCAGCTCTACCACGAGATCGAGGAGCACCTGCGCCGGATCAAGACCCCGTTCACGCTCCGCCGGATCCTGACGATGCCCGCGGTCCAGATCGACCCGAACGCCGAGCACGTCCGGCTGCTGCGCGAGGTCGCTCAGGCGGAGACCGCGGTGCTCGTGCACGCCTCCGAGGCAGTCCATTACACGCAGGTCAATCCGCGCGTCGTGATCTTCGGGGCCGGCGAGGAGGAGCTCTCGCACCAGGCGAACGAGTACGTGAAGGTCGAGGCGGTCGCCCGCGCCACGGAAGTGTACAAGAAGTATGCCCAGCGCCTCGCGACCGCGCGCTTCGCGACGTGACCTCCCGCGCGGCGCCCGTGCCATCAAGTAAGCGCGCGCCTACCCCGCGCTCGTGAAGGTCGCGCAGCTCGCGACCCGGTACCCGCCCGGGCCCGGGGGTGTGGAGCGCCACGTCGCGGAGCTGGCACCCCGCTTGGCCGCGCTCGGTCACACGGTCGACGTCTTCGCGAGCGACCTCTACCGCGAGTACCCGTGGGAGCGACTTCCGCCCGGAGTGCCCCGGGAGGAGCGGACGACGTTCGGGTCGGTGCACCGTCTGCGGGTCTGGTCGCTGCCCGGGGACCTGCACTACCCGTTCTTTCGGGGCCTCGGGCCGGCGCTCGAGCGGGCCCGCCCCGAGGTCGTGCACGCGCACACGTACGGCACCCATCAGGTGGCGGTCGCCCGACGGTATCGTCGACGGTCCGGGACCCCGTTCGTGCTGACGGCCCACTTCCACCCGCAGTGGTCGATGGAGGGCGGCCCGGCCCGCCGGTGGATACGGTCGTTCTACGATCGTCGCCTCGCGGGTCCGATCGTGCGGGAGGCGGCCTGCCTCGTCGTGCAGACACGGGAGGAGGAGCGGCTCGTGCGTTCCCTCGGTTTGCCGCTCCCGCCGATCGAGATCGTCGCTCCCGGCTACTCGCCGCTGCCGAAGCCTCCGGCGGGATCGGCGTCGTTCGCGGACCGGTTCCGGATCGGGGGTCCGTTCGTGCTCTTCGTCGGGCGTCTCGCGTCGAACAAGGGGCTCGAGGGGCTCGTCACGGCGTTCGCGTCGCTCGGTCGCCGCGACCCGGCCGCCCGGCTCGTCCTGGTCGGGGAGGACGGTGGCATGGGGTCGACCGTCGACGCGCGGGCCAAGTCGCTCGGCGTCTCCGACCGGGTGCTGCGGCTCGGCCACGTGGCGGACGACGCGATGCTGGCGAACGCCTTCCGCGAGGCGCGGGTGACCGTCCTGCCGAGCGACTACGAGGCGTTCGGCCTGGTGCTGCTCGAGTCGCTGGCGCAGGGGACGCCCGTCGTGGCGTCGGCGGTGGGCGGGATCCCCGAGGTCGTGGAGGACGGCAAGGCCGGCCTCCTGGTGCCGCCGGGGGACGCCCGCGCTCTCGGCGCCGCGTTGGATCGCCTGTGGTCGGACCCGGATCTCGGCCGTCGCCTCGGTGAGTTCGGTCGGTCCGAGGTCGTCCCCCGCTATACGTGGGAGCTGGCCGCACAGCGGATCGACCGGCTCTACCGTTCGCTCTCCGCACCATGAAGATCGTCCACGTGACGTTGCGGTTCGACGCTCCCGGGGGCGTCGAAACGACCGTGCTCGAGACCGCCCGACGGTTGCGGGCCGAGGGCGAGGAGGTCGAGGTGTTCGCGAGCGACCTGTACGACGAAGCGCGGTGGGAGCGGCGGGTCGATTTTCGCCCGGAGGTCGACGGGGTGCCGGTCCGCCGGTTCCGCGTCCGCAAGCGGCT
>JASHSP010000005.1 GCA_030038655.1 Thermoplasmata archaeon
CTCCAGCATCTGTGGGACCCCGCGCTGGGCCGGTTCGTCCGGTCGATCCTGCCGCGCGACGAGAAGCTCGACGCCTCCGTGCTCCTCGCCCTGAAGCTCGGACTCCTGCCGTGGAACGACGCGCGCGCGGCGCGGGTCGTGGACGCGATCGAGGCGCGGCTGTGGGTTTCGGGCCCGGGCGGGCTCGCCCGGTACGAAGGGGACGAGTACTACGGCCACGAGAACCCGTGGATCGTCTGTACCCTCTGGCTGGCCGAGGCCCGCCTCGGGCTCGGGGACCGCGCCCGATGCCGGGAGCTCATCGACTGGGTCGTCACGCACGCCACCCCGACGCGGCTCCTTCCCGAGCAGGTCGACCGCGCGACCGGGGAGCCGAAGAGCGCCACCCCCCTCACTTGGTCCCACTCGACTTTCGTGGACGTGGTCCACAAGTACGCCATCGCCGAGGCCGGCGGTCCGGTCGGCGAAGAATAGGCCGGCCGGCTCGCCCCGCCGCGGCACGACGTGCCGGGGGGGGCCGGGTCGCCCTCAGCGAGCCCGGCCGGGCGGTGGGTCGACCGGTCGCTCGCCCCGGCACGACGTGCAGATCCGTGCCCATCCCGAGTTGACCCGACCGCACTGGGGGCAGTTCCACGGCCGGCCGCTGATGCGCAGGCGAGGGTGCAGGGCCGATACCGGGGGGCGCCCCGGCGGGGCCGGCGGACCGGGCGCTCCCGGAACGAACTCCGTCGGCGCGGTCGCCGCGGGGAGCTTCAACGGTTCGTTCGACTGGAGCCAGGCCCGGTTCTCGGCCACGGTGAACGGCCCGTGCCGGCCGCGCCACAAGAACCCGACCGTCACGGCCGCGAGGATCGCCGCCCCCAACGCCTCGTAGAACGCAACGCCGGACCCCCAGCCCAGGGTGAGGAAGCAGGTCGTGCAGCTGCCGGGGATGGTCCCCGCGCTCGAGCCGCCCCAGAAGTAGGGGCAGCTGGTGACGTTCGCCGAGAGGAAGGTGCAGTACGACGACGCCTGGGGCCCCGGACCGAGCGCGGCCGAGATCCCCATCAGGCCGAACGGGACGATCGCCAGGCACAGGACGAGCAGGATCTCCAGAGTCAGCTGGACCCGGGAGATCCGCACCCCGAGCATCCCCAGGGTGGCGAGGAGGCAGGCGATCGCCCCGGCCACGGTCAGCGCAATGATCACGTCGTTCATCCCCGCGTAGACCTCCCCGCGGGTGCCGACCTGCCGGTCCGTGATGTTCACGCACGGGTTGAAGTTTCCCGACCAGCCGGTGGTGGCGCACCTCACCGAACCGCCGAGATCGAACGCCACCACGATCGTCTGGGCCGGAACGTACGACCCGGACGCGATCGCCTGGAACTGGGTCTGCCACCAGGAACCCCCGATCGCGGCCAGCAAGAGGAGCGTGATGACCAGGAGGGCGAGGCTCGACCACGAACGCGCCGGGTCGGTGTAGTGGTACTGGGCGTCCTTCCCCCAGAGGACCCGGCGCCGTCGGCGGGCTCTTGTCGGCCCCGGTCCCCCGCTCGATCCCGGCGTCCCCACGGTTCCTCGGACCCGCCTTCCCGAATCTCGGATCGCGGTCTCCCTTCCCTCCGGCGTTGGGTGCGGAACCCCGAGTTCGCCGGGGTTCAAAGTCCACCCCTTCTATAACGTTCGGGGGCGTGGCGGCGGCGCCCCCGAGTTCGAAGCCCGCCGGGCGGTCCGGCGGGCCAACCGGGCGCGCCGCCCCGGTGCGGCTCGCTTACCGACCGCCAACGCCGGAACCGAGCCACGGAACGAGGTCGCTGAGGTCCCTCACCGTGGTGGCATCGCGACTCCCCGCGACGCCCGTGCGGTCGACCCAGACGGGGAAGATCCCGGCGGCCCGGGCCCCCACGACGTCCGCCTCCCACGAGTCGCCGACATGGACGGCCTCGTCCGGCGACGCGTGGGCCCGGCGGAGGGCGAGCCGGAAGACCCTCCCGTCCGGCTTCTCGGCTCCGGCCTCCTGCGAGTAGGTCACGGTGCGGAACCAGCGGGCCAGGTCGTGGTGGGCCAGAATCCGCAGTATCGCGTCGTTATGGTTGGAGATGACCCCGAGCTCGTCCCCTCGACCCGCGAGCGCGGCCAGCACCCCGGCCGTCTCCGGGAACGGCTCGCCGAGAGAGGCCCGCCAGAAGGCGGCCTCGAGATCGGCGCGGAAGGCGGTCAGGTCCCCGGTGAGACCGAGGAGCTGCAGTACTCGATCGTCGTATCGGCGCCAGTACTCATCGACCCGCCCCACGTACTCGTAGATCTTGCCGGCGAACTCGCGGTCCGCGTGCGCCCGAGCGGACAGGACGGCCGCCGCGTGGTCGGGTAGCCGGTGCTCCCGAAGCACGCGGGACCACAGGGTGGCTGGCAGCGACGACCCGCCGGGGGCCCCGAATCCGGTACGAACCAGCGTCCCCCCGAAGTCGAAGAAGATCACCCGACGCGCCGGTTCGACTCCCGTCGTACGAGCACCCCCGTGCGCGCGCACCCAACGGTCTCAACGGAGTACTATAGCTCGATTATCAAGAGGCGGGTCGACCGAGCCGAGCGAACGGGCTCCCGCGACAGCCGCCGTTATCTCCCTCTCCGGCTAGAGCGTCCGGATGGCCAGCGCGTGCGTGTTCTGCCGCATGATCTCGGGGGAGCTGGGAGCGCCTCACTGGATCGCGCGGTCGGACCGGGCCTTCGCCTTCCTGGACATCCGGCCCATTCGCACGGGCCATGCTCTGGTCGTGCCGAAACGTCACGCGGTCGACCTCTCGGACGTCTCGCCCGAAGACTGGGCCGCCGTGAACGAGCTGGTGGTCGACGTCGCCCGCCGTCTGCGGACCGCGCTCGGTACCGACGGGGAGAACCTCCTCGTGGCGAGCGGGCCGGGTTCCGAGCAGAGCGTGTTCCACCTCCACGTGCACGTGATCCCGCGCAAGCGGGACGACGACCTGCGCTGGAACGACTGGTGGCAGACCAAAGTGTTCACGCCGTCGGAACCCGACCTGATCGCCCTGGCCGATCGGATTCGATCCGGCAGCGCCCCCGACCGGTAGCACGGCACCGCGAGCGAACCAGTTCGGGGACGGGCGTCGGGAAGCCGTTAGCGTTGGCGGGGTGCCCGTCGGGACCCCCGGGTCAGCCGGTAGGTTCGCTCGAGGTTCGCCGGGAACATGAACGAGAACCCCCAATCGGAGTACCGGTCGGGGATCGGCTCCCGGACGATCTCCCCCAGGGTGGCGCCTTCGCGGGCCGCCCGACGGACGATGCGCTCGAGTCGCCCGAGGTACTCCCGGGCCACGGCGACCGATCGCCCCGACCCGACGGGCCCGTGTCCCGGCACCACCCGGTCGGGCCTCAGCCGCTGCACCCGGCCCAGGATGCGAGTCCACCGGTCGGGCCAGCCGTCGCTGACCGACGGGTGAAGCCCCACCATCACGAGATCCCCGGCGAGGACGATCCGTTCGTCGGGGAGGAACGCGAAGACGTCGCTCGGCGAGTGCCCGCCCCCATAGGTGATCAACCGGACCGATCGACGCGAGCCGGTGAGCTCCATCTCCCCCTCGAACGTGAGCTCGGGCGGCACGATCCGATGGGAGCGAGGAAGCCGGACGACGGCGAGGAACCAGCTGAGCGCCTGCTCGCGATCGTTCGGCGGTATCCCCGGACCCGGCGGGGAAGGCCCGCGCAGCACCTTGCGGAACTCGCGGCGGTCGTCCCGGAACTGCTGCCGGCTGCGACGCACGACCTGCTCCCGCACGCCGCGGGAGGAGACGATGTGCCCATCGGGAAAGGACGCGTTCCCCCAGATGTGGTCGCCGTGCCAGTGGCTGTTGACCACCCAGTCGGGTCGCCGGCCGGTCAGGCGCTCGGCCGCCCGAGCCAGGTCGGCCCCGGCCGCGGGGGTCAGCATCGTGTCGAAGACGACCGTCCGACCCCCGAGGTCGACGATCGTGGCGTTGCAGAGACCGTACCCGGCCGGCGTCGCGATCGCCGCATACACTCCGCGACCGATCGGCCGAACGAGGAAGTGTCGGCTCGCGGGCGCCATCGACGTCTCTCCCGGAGCCGCCGACGACCTTAGTCCTTCCCCGCCCGGTCGATGCGGCCCGCCGCGCCCCGCAGGCAAAATAGTCCGCCCAGCTGCTCCCACCGGGCGCCAGGTGCCACGGTTCTTGTCCGGCACGAGCCGACCTCCCCGCATCCCGATGCCGCTCGTCGGCCGTCGGATCCTCCTTCGTCCGCCGGTTTGGAGGGATGCCCCCGCGATCGCCCGCGCGCTCGCGGACCGCCGAGTGACCCGGTCGATCCCCTTGTGGGCGGACTATTCCCTCGCGGACGCCCGAGCGTTCGTCCGTCGCTCCGGAAGGAGCTACCGGGAGGGTCGTGGCTACCCCCTTTCGATCTTCCTCAAGGAGACCGGCGAGCTCATCGGCGGATGCGGTCTCGACATGCTCTCGTTCGACCATCGGACCGGACACCTAGGGTACTGGGTCGACCGTTCCCGTTGGGGGCACGGCTACGCGCCCGAAGCCGCCTCGCTCGTCATCGCCGCCGGCTTCGCACGTCTCGGACTCCACCGCGTCTACACGGGAACGACGCCCGAGAACCGTCGTCCGATGCGCGTCCTTCGGCGGCTCGGCTTCCGGGTCGAAGGACGGGAGCGCGAGGCGTACTTCCGTGACGGCCGGTACGTGGACTCGGTCCGTTTCGGTCTCCTGCGAAGGGAGTTTCGCCGATACCGCCCACCGCCGTCGTGACGCGCGGCCCCCGCGAGCCGCCGACCGGACTACGCACCGTCCCGGGCCAGCCGTTCGCAGAGCTCGAACAACCGGCGGGCGGTTTCCGGATCTCGGGAGGGAACCGACCCCTCGCGAACCCGGCGTCGGACGAGGTACGCGCCGGTCACCGCCGCGAGGGACGCGTCGGTGGCGGCGAAGACCGGGGTGTCCGCGCCCCGTCGAACGCTCCGCCCGAGCAACCGGGTCAACACGCCCAGGCTCCGTCCGGCGAAACCGGGGTTGTTGCGCCCGAACCCCGAGGCGACCAATCCGGGATGCACCGCGTTCACCGTAACGCCCCGACCGCCCCAACGCCGCGCGAACTCACGCGTGAGCAGCAGGAGCTCGAGCTTCGACCGGCCGTAGGCACGGAACCCGCGGTACCGCCGTTCGGATTGGAGGTCCTCGAAGTCGACCGTTTGCCCTCCGTGCGCCGCCGACGAGACCTGGACCACGCGCGCCGGGGCGGCCGCCGCCAGCGGCTCGGCCAGGTCCGTCGTGAGGATGAACGGGGCCAGGACGTTCAGGGCGAACGTCCGTTCGAGCCCCTCCGGCGTCACCTGGCGGCGGGAGAAGTACGCGCCGGCGTTGTTCACGAGGACCGCGATCCTCGGGTGGCGTTCCCGCAGCACTCCTGCGACACGGTGGGCTTCGGATCGCAGTGCCAGATCCGTGACCCCGAGCGCCGTGACCTCTGGGTTCCGGGTCGTCCGAGCGATATCGGCGGCGACGGTTTTTGCCCGATCCTCCCCACGACCGACGACGACGACCGCGTAGCCGTGCGATGCAAGCCCCTCCGCCACGGCCCGGCCGATCCCCGATGTCGCCCCCGTCACCACCGCGACGCCGCCCGACGGACCGGTCATCCGCACTCTCCCGGCGCCAGCAGGGCCGGAGGAAGACTACGACTGGATCGAGATAGTGCCCGACCGGCCCATCGAAACTTGGAGCTTGCCGCGGAAGTCCTTGACCCATCCGTCCGTGATGCGGACCTTCTGCCCGACAGAGTACTTCTTGGTGTCGTCGCCCCAGAGGGTGAGGGTGATCGTCCCCGTCTCGTCCTGGAGGGTGGCGTCGGCGACCTGCGAGGGGCCCCGGGAGGTGGTCACATCCCGAACCTCGGATATGGCCGTGATCGTCGCGTCGATCGTGGCGTTCTGGTTGGCTCGCAGGGAGGCAATTCCTGGCATGGCGGGGGCGGGCAGTCCGGTGGGGGTTAAGGCGTTGCGCCTCGCCGCGAGAAGGCGTACGGTGCGGCCGGCCGCGATCCGGCCGCCGTCCGATCGTGCTGTGCCGCGGTCCAGCGCGTGACGGTCCTCGGCGGAATTCGGTCGTGCGCGGAGGGTCCGGGGATCGGCGGGGCTATCGTCACAACCGCCCCGCGATAGGTCTTTAGCGGAGACCCCGTACGGGTCCTTCTGCCCGTGCCACCGTTGACCCCCGACGGACCGGAACCGGAGTCGTCGCCGGGAGCCGAACCGGCCGCGGGCCGCCTCCCCCCGGGGCGATCGTTCCGAGCGCGACGGTTCCGACCGACGGTCGCCGGAGTGGCCGCGGCCCTGGTCGCGGTCATGGTGGTCTCCGGCCTGCCGATCATCAACGAATTCAACCCGCACCACACGACGGGCCGCGCCGGAACCCCCGTCGCGGTACCGTCGATCGTCGCACCGCCGACCAAGGCGACCCCTGCGTCCTCCCATTCGGTCGTGGCCACCAACTCGAGCGCGTCCACGAACGCCTCTCTCTGTCTCCTCGGGATCGCGTCCAAGTGCACGAACCCCGGCCTCCAGTCGGACCTGGCGACCACCCCCTCGGCGGCCGTGCCGTCCGGCGATCCCCCGTCCTCCTGGACGAACATCACTCCCCCTGCGACCGCGCTCAACCCGGGCCCCCGCGAGCTCCCGGCGGAAGCGTACGACCCGGCCGCCCACGCGACCATCCTCTACGGCGGGGACGAGGGCGTCTTCGACTACCTCGCCGACACGTGGTCGTACGCCGACAACCGGTGGACGGAAGTGAACAACGCGTCCAACTGCACCTCCGATCCGTGCCCCGGCGCTCGCACCGGGGCGATGATGGCGTACGACCCGCAGGAGGACGGGATGATTCTCTTCGGTGGATTCTGGGAGTTCATCGGCTTCAAGACGACCTACGACTACGCCTACAACGACACCTGGCTCTTCTCGAACGGGACCTGGACGGACATCTCCTCGACCGTCGGCAACGCCCCGTCGCCCCGCTTCTCGGGCGTGATGACCTACGACCCTTCGGACAACTACGTCCTCCTGTTCGGAGGGTCGACGGTCAATGGCAACACGCTCGGGGACACCTGGAAGTTCTCGGACGGAATCTGGACGAACATCACCTCCCAAGAGGGCGGGGCGCTTGGCTACGAGACGTTGAAGGCGCCCGCCCCGCGCGCGGGCGCCGCGATCGCGGCCTCGCCGAACGGCTACGTGATGATCTACGGCGGGATGGACCGCCAGGACAACGGAACCTCCTACATCATCCAAAACTGGTGCAACAACGGGTCCTACGAGGACGAAGGAAACTCCACCGTCGCGTGGTGGTTCTACCACGGCGCCTGGATCCCCCAGAACGGTTGGGGGGACACCGATACGGGGCCGTGCACACCGATCATCAAGACCCCCAGCACGACTCCCGCGGCGAGCCCCGCGGTCGTGCCGGCAGCCAGCGCGGTCGTCTCGAACCCGCCGTGCGGTCGGGTCGGCGCCGCGCTCGGATGGAGCCCGAAGAACTCCCAGTTCGTCCTCTACGGCGGCGACGGCTCCACGAGCCAAGCGACCGAGAGCGACTGTTCGGGGGGTCCGGCAGACCTCAACGACACGTGGCTGTACGGCAACGTCTCAGGGGGCGGGTTCGTCTGGCACAACGCCGGCGATTCCGGCGACCCGCACGCGCGCGCCTACATGGGCTACTCGAGCGATTTCACCTCCGATTACTTCTGGATCTTCGGCGGCCAGCTCGCGAGCGACGCCTTCACCAACCAGTCCTGGCGCTTCTTCGAATACGTCCACGCGAAGCTCTCGGGCCCGTCCCAGTTCAACACCGCGATGAAGATCGTTCTCCTCGACGAGACGTTCGTCGCGACCGGCTACGGCGGGTCGGGCAACTTGAGCTACACGCTCACCTCAACCCGCTTGAAGACATCCAACCAGATCGACTGTCCCGAGTTCACCGACGGGGCGAACCTCACCCTGCCGTACAACGGCACGATCAGCTTCAAGTGCACCCCGGCCGCGGGGGCCTACAACGTCTACCGACTCACCCTCACGGTCTACGACAAGGAGGCGCCGTCCGACCATGCCGTCTCGACCTGGATCTACGAGGTCCTCCCGCCGGAGGACATGTACATCTACTCCGAGTACGGGACCTACTTCTACGAGGGCCTCGACGTCACGAACACATTCACAGTCTACGCCGAAGTGAACAACGCCTCCGCGAACTCTCTCACGGCCACGCTGGGGGGCCAGACGGTCACCTTCCACAAGACCGCCGGGGCCCCCCGGTACTGGAACGCGTCGGTCGCCATGAGCAGCGTTCCCGAGGGCGCGATCCTGCATGCGGAAGGATTCTGGGGCAACTGGACGCTGAACGCGACGTACAACGTCTCCATGGTCACGTTCCCGAGCTGGCTCCAGAACGTCTACGACGAGTCCGGGTCGAACCAGACGTTCACCTCCCACGGGGCCGGACCGTTCAACAAGACCTACTCGTTCAACGACTCCTACTCGTGGAACGTCGCCTCCGGGTTCTCCTTACCGATCGAGCTCCTGGGCGGCGACTACAACGTGATCCCGTCGCTCGGAGTGAACTTCACCGTCACCTCGGACGGCTACCTGAGCATCAACGGAACGCTCCCGCTGACCAGCACCTCGATCGACCTCGGCCCCGCGTCGCTGAGCCTCGGCATCGGGTTCACGCTCGGGGGCACGTTCGACGTCGAAGGACGGGGGGTCCATTGGGACACCGCGTACGCCGAGATCACGGCGTACGCCTCGCTCGGCGCCGACATCCCGATCTACGGGTTCGACATCCTCGGGTTCACCGTCGGTTTCACCCTCGACGTCGACATCAACGTCTCCGCCGCGCTCAAGCTCATCCTCGCCCCGACGACGAATCCGTCCGACGACATCCTGCCGGGCATCGGCATCATGATCCAGAACCTGATCGGGACGTTGACGCTCGCGCTGTCGGCGTCCGTGGACTTCGGCATCGGCATCGCTTCGATCGGTCTCGGCGCGGGGGTGTCGGTCGCGCTCGAGTTCAGGACCCAGCCGAACTTCGCCATCTACGGCGGCTGGGTCAACGGGTCGATCTTCGTCACCGCCTCGTTCCTGTTCTGGTCCGACTCGTGGAACATCACGAGCGGCACGATCTACTCCTGGGACGGGCCGGGCGTGGAGCCCCCATGGGACAATGGGAGCGGCACGCCCTGGGCCCTCGACAACCGGTACTACAACGTCACCGGCTACGATGCCTACGTCTGGAACCCGGCAACGAGCTCCGGCCCGGCGATCGACGACATCTACCCGTCGACGGAGGTCAGCGGCGCGGCCGGATACAACGGCGCCTATCTGTTCTACACCAACGACAACACGAGCCGGCCGGTGCGCGACGGTCTCGGGTTCACCGCGGTGCAGCTCAACTCCTCGTCGAACGAGCTGGATGCCCTCCCGAGCCCGAACGACCCGAACTATCTCCTCTTCTCCCCTCAGGCCACCACCCTCCCGGACGGAAACCTGTACGTCGTCTGGGATGCCCTGCCGTTCTCGGAGAAGGGACTCGCGAGCCCGCTCGACCTGACCTCGCTGGCGCTCCAGGGCGCGGTGTTCTACCCGACCAACGCCACGTGGGGCCCGATCCGCACCTTCAGCTCGACCGGGCTCCCCGAATCGTATGCGGTCGATGCCACCAACACGACGGGCGACGTCGTCGAGCTCGTCTCCGCCCAGCCTCTCGTGAACTCGAGCACCCCGGAGCGCCTGATCGAGTACGACGTCACGACGGGCGCGCTCCTCAGCAACGTGAGCGTCACGGGCGTCTCGGAGGTCGTCTCGGTGCGGGGGAGCCCGGGCCTCGCCGTCCTCGAGCTCGTCAACGGCACGTACGAACTGGTCGGCCTTGCGACCGGGTCTCCGGTCGCGGTGAGCTACGCGGCCCCGGCGCATTTCGTCCTGACGTCGGCGACGTTCGTCATCGGGTCGACGACCCTCCTCGTCCTCCTCTACGCGGGGCCGAGCGCGTCGAAGATCGTCCTGTACAACGTCTCCTCCGGGACCACGGTCGGGACCCTCGCGGTGAAGACCGACGCGACCGAGGCCGAAGGGATCACGACGGGCGGAACGGTCTACGTGTTCGACCGCATCGACGCCGGGGTCCGCGCCTTCTCGGAGATCGGGGGCAAGTTCACCCTGTTCTACACCTTCTCGCAACCGGACGTGACCGGTTATGGCCTCGTTCAGGCGGGCGCCTCGATCGTCATCTACGCGCTCTCCACGAACGGCACGACGACGGAGCCGACCGTGACCCTCTCGCTCGCCGAAGTGACCGCCGCGCTCGCGCCGGTACCTGTGCCGACCTCCGCACGGCTCAGCGCCCCCTCCTCGACCCCGTCGTCCGATTACGCGCTCTACCTCGCGATCGCCGCCGGGGTGGTCGCGCTCGTCCTGGCGGCGGTCGCGATCCGGACCCGCCGGCGTCCTCCGCGCGCGGCGCCGTCGCCTCCCCCCGGCCCGTCGGGTACGGCGACCGCCGAGCCGGGCTCCTCCCCCCCGCCTCCGACCGGGTGACCCCGTGACCGCGCGACCCCACCGACCCGTTCCGTTCGGGCGGCCCGACCGGCTCGGGCTGGTGGCTGCCTCCGCGTTGATCGCCGCCGTGGCGATGATGGTGCTGCAATCGGCCGCCGTGACCGACGCGACGTACCGGACGACCCCCTCGGCCCCGACCGACCCCGTCGCGCCGGCCGCCACGCTCCCCGTACCGTCCTCCCCGGTCCGTCCGTCGATCGGAATCATCTTCCCTCATCCGGCCTGGCTCAACGTCACCAACTCCACGTCCGGTGACGCGCCGCCGGCCGGCCACGGCAGCGCGGCGGCGTACGACCCGATCGACAACGAGACGGTCTCGTTCGGCGGCTGCCCCTCGGTCGGCGCCTGCCCCGACAACCAGACCTGGGTGTTCGCGAACGGTGTCTGGACGAACGTCACGGAGGCCGCGGATGCCCCTCCGGCCGTGGTCTATCCCGCGATGGACTTCGACGTGAACATGGGGGCGATCCTGCTTTATGGCGGCTGCCTGGACCAGAACTGCTCGATCGCGAGCAACGCGACGTGGACGTTCAGCAACGGGACGTGGACCAACGTCTCGTACTTCGGACCCGCTCCGCCGGCGCTGGGGGGGGCGGGCTTGGCCTTCGACCCCGAACCGGAGGAGAACGGCTCCGTGCTCTTCGGCGGATGCGTCGCCGGGTTCCTCGGGTTGCTGTTCTGCGACAACGAGACGTGGGTCTGGCAGGCGTACGGGGGATGGGTGAACCTCACCCCGTCGGTGGTGCCGCCCAGTCGCGGGTTCGCGCAGATGGCCTACGACCCCTCGGACGAGGCCGTCGTGCTCTTCGGGGGCCTGCAGGTGCTCACCATCTACTCGGACACGTGGGAGCTCTACTCCGGGCAGTGGTGGAACGTCACGCCGAAGGTGTCGCCGGCGGGCCGGACCTACGGCGGGATGGTCGAGCTTCCCGACGACTCGGGCGTCATGATGTTCGGCGGGCTCAACGAGAGCGGTGACTTCGTGGCCGATTCCTGGACCTACTACGACGGCGTGTGGGAGGAGGATGCGCCGACGGCCGTCCCGCCGGCCCGGGGCCTGTTCTCGATGGCGCTGGACGGCACGGGTTCGACCGTCATCATCGAAGGGGGAGAGAACAACACCGTCGCCTTCGGCGACACGTGGGCCTACGAGTTCCCGCCGTACGTCAGCCTGAGCCCGAACGTCGCGAGCTCCGAAGTCGGCCAGAAGGCGACGTTCAACGTGACCGCCAGCGCCGGGACCTCGCCGTACCGGATCGAGGTCGCGTTCGGCGACGGCGCGTTCGCCTACCCCGCCGGCGAGGGGCCCTACTTCAACGTCTCCCATGCCTACGAGACGGCGGGGACGTACAACCTCTCGGTCTACCTCACGGATGCCGTCGGGGCGACCGCTTCCGCGGTCAACATCTCCTTCACCGTCACGGCCGGGCCGTCGGTCTCCGCGAAGGCGGTCCCGGGCGCGTCCGACGTGGGGTATCCGGTCTCCTTCGTCAGCACCGTCCTCCGCGACGGGGCGTTGCCGCTGAACTACACCTGGGACTTCGGCGATCACACCGCCAGCGGGTACGGCGCGACCGCGAGCCACACCTACGCCGCGGCGGGGACGTTCACCGCGAAGCTCAAGGTGCGGGACGCGGACGGCGTCACGAACAGCTCGTCGTTCTCGATCACCGTGGCCCCCGTGCCGACGATCACCGTGGCCACGACATCGAAATCGCCGTCGATCGGTTCGCTGCCGACGTTCTTCGCGAACGTCTCGAACGGCACCGGTCCGTACACCTACGACTGGCTGTTCGGCGACGGGAGCCGCAGTGCTCTGCCAACGCCGCAGCACGCCTACGCCCGCTCCGGATCGTACGAGGTGCGGGTGTGGGTCAACGACTCCGTCGGCGCCTCCGCGTACCGGGCCCTCAACGTCACGGTGCCGGGGGCGGCCTCGGGCGGGCTCGCGTCGCTGGGCGGAGCGCCGGCCTGGTTCTGGGGCGGGATCGGCGCGGTCGGCGCGGCCGGGGCCGCGGGGTCCGTGCTCCTGCTCCGTCGGGGCCGGGCCGCGAAGCCGTAGGGCCGACCGCCCCGGCGAATCGTCGGCCGCGACCGGGGTAGACTTATTACACGGTCCGCCTCGGGCCGCGCGTGCCCGACCGGCCCGCCCGCGTCCTGGCGATCGGACTGGATTCCGTCTCTCCGTGGCTCCTCTTCGACCGGTTCCTTCCCCTCATGCCAAGGGTGCGCCAGCTCCTCGAACGATCCCGGTACGGGACCCTGCGGACGATCGATCCCCCCATCACGGTCCCGGCCTGGGCCGTGATGTTCTCCGGCATGGACCCCGGGACGCTCGGCGTCTACGGGTTCCGCCACCGGCGCGCCGGCACCTACTGGGACAACTACATCCCGACCTCCCGGACGCTGCTGAAGCCGCTCCTGTGGGAGCGGCTTTCCCGGCTCGGCAAGCGGGTCTGCGTGATCGGGATGCCGCCCGGCTACCCCCCACCGGCGATCAACGGCGTCTACATCTCGGACTTCCTCACCCCCGACAAGGCGACCGACTACGTCTCCCCCGCGTCGATGCGGGCGGAGATCGACCGGGTCTCCGGCGGCTACCCGTTCGACGTCACGTTCCGCCAGAACGACCGGGACCGGATCGGCAAGGAGCTGTTCGAGATGACCCGGAAGCACTTCGCGGTCGCCCGGCACCTCTGGAAGAAGGAGCCGTGGGACCTGTTCGCCTACCACGAGATCGGGCCCGACCGGCTGCACCACACGTTCTGGCGGTTCTTCGACCCGAGCCACCCCCGCTTCGAGAAGAACGATGCCCTGAGGGCCCTGGTCGAGGACTACTACCGGATGCTCGACGAGGAGATCGGCCGCCTCCTGGACGAGGTGCCGGACGACGTGCGCGTCCTCCTCCTCTCGGACCACGGCAGCCAGGCGATGATGGGGTGCTTCTGCATCAACGAGTGGCTGATCGAGAAAGGGTACCTGACCCTGAAGGGACCCCGTCCCCCGCCCAAGACCCAGATCGAGGAGGCGGCGATCGACTGGTCGAAGACCCTCGCCTGGGGAGCCGGGGGGTACTACGCCCGGATCTTCTTCAACATCACGGGACGGGAGCCCCACGGCGCCCTCGCCCCGGCGGACGTTCCCGCCTTCGAGGCGCGGTTCTCGAAGGAGCTCTCCGCGGTCGCGCGACCCGACGGGACGCCGCTCGGCGTCGACATCCGCCGGCCCCGGGACATCTACCGAAGCGTCCAGGGGGACGCACCGGACCTGATGGTGTACTTCGGCAACGTGGCGTGGCGGTCGATCGGCACGATCGGCTATGGCACCCGGTTCATCGAGGAGAACGACACCGGTCCGGACGACGCCGTTCACTCGTTCGAAGGGATCTACTCGATCTCCGACCCCGTCCAGGGCCGGGGCCAGCGAGGACCGGAGGAACAGCTGATGGACGTGGCCCCGACGATCCTGACGCTCCTCGGGGTCGCTCTGCCGGCCGAGATGCAGGGAAGGCCGATCCCCCGGTTCCGCTGAGCCGCTCGGCGGGGTGAGTCGACCCCGTCCCGGAACGCACCGTTGCGCCTCCTCGGTCGGAATCGGTGTCGGAACGCCCCGTGTCACGGCGACACGGGGGAGCCGGGAAGGGCGTCCAGCGCGCCCTAACCTATTTCAAGGGGAACGGTGGAACGTCCGCCTATGCAACCGCAAGGTTCGGCAGAGACGAATTCGCCTCCCCCCGGGGGAAGCGGATCCGGAGGAGGCAGCGGAAAGGGACTGTTGACGGCGCTGGCAGCGACCGCGATTGTGCTGTCGCTCATCGCCGTGGGGGTCAGCTTCGTGGTTCCCGGGCCCAAGGGGAGCACCGGCGCGACGGGTCCCCAGGGTGCTCAGGGCGCACAGGGTTCCCAGGGCCCGGCCGGGCCCGCCGGCCCGAAGGGCGCTCAGGGCACCAACGGCACGAACGGCACCAACGGAACGGACCAGGGCCCCTACACGGTCTACTGGGCCGTGATCAACAACACGACTCTGGTTCGAGGATCCGGGGTCAACGCTACGGAGACATTCATGATTACCACCGGCATCTTCCAAGTGGACTTCGACTCGAACATCACCGGCTGCTCGTACTTCGGCACGATCGGCTTCGGGAACAGCACCGGCTCGGCCCCGCCCGGCTTCGTCGGCGTGACCGGCCGGTTCGGGACCCCGGACGGCCTCTGGGTCACGGTCTACAACGTGACCGGCGTGCTGACGAACCTGCCGTTCCACATCGAGGTCGTTTGCGGCGGCGGCCTCTGGGCGCTGATCAACGCGACCACCGGTAGCGCCGTCCGCAGCTCTGGCGTGAACACCACGTCGACCTTCATCGAAGGGACGGGAGAGTACCAGGTCGTCTTCGACCAGAGCGTCACGACCTGCGCCTACGTCGCGACCCCGGGCCTCAACGGCTCGACCGGCTCCACTCCGCCCTACTTCGTGACCGTGGTCGGCCGATTCGGCAACCCCAACGGTCTCTGGGTGACTACGTACGACACCGCGGGAGCCCCCACGGACGAGAGCTTCTTCATCCAGGTGATCTGCTAGGACCGTCCGGTCGAGCGGCCCAACCCATTCCACGGCGGAGGCCCGTGATCCGGGTCTCCGCCTCTTCTCACGTCGCAGGAACCGGACGAAATCGGCCGAACCGATCCCTCATTCGTTGGCGGGCGCCCACAGTCCCCAGACGAAAAACCCCACGAGGGCGCCGACGATCCCCACGACCGTCCCCAGCGTTGCCTCGCTGAGGGCGGGCGTGGTCGTGTAGTAGAGCATCTCGTAGAGCGCGCCGGCGGCGGCCACGACTGCGACGGCCCCAAAGGCGGCGAACGCGCTGAGGCGGCGGGGGGGTGTGGAAGCATCCGGTGCATCCGTCATGACTCGCTGACCCAGAGTACCCCCCACAGTCCCATCACCTGCCCGTCGTCGACGCCCGTGCCGTCGCCGGACTGCCCGTCGGGGTCGTAGGAATACGCGACGGGATGGACGATCCCGTAGAGGTAGACTCCCGGGACCAGCGTCGCGCTTTCTGCGACCTCCGAGGCGATCGCAAGCGGTGCGCTGGTAACCGGGACCAGACCGGTCGCGGGTGCGATCGTCCAAACCCCGAACTGGTACGGGAGCACGTCCCCGTGGTCCTCGACATACTGCTGCTGCTCGTCGGGGTTCTCCGAGGTGACGTTCACGAGGTAGTTGTCGATCCCGATGCTCGCGAGCGGGACGGTCCAGTCGAACGACACGGTGCCGCCCAAGGCGGGAACGGACGCGGTCAGCGTCGGGCCGGGGACGGAGAAGTTGAACAGCCCCTCCCCGTTCGCGACCAGCGAGGCGGTCGACGCGGTCATCACCGGCGGGTTGTAGATGTCGCCTCCGGAGTCGGCTTCGAAGGCGCTCAGACCGGCCCCCGTCTCGTTTGCCGGCGGCAGGACGATGAGCGCGCTCACGTCCTGGCCGAACCACGGACCGTCGTACTCCCCGTCCGGCGCGCCGTAGACCCCCGGGATGCCCGGCGCCTCGAAGAGGGCGTGCGAGGTGGAGCCCGGGACCGCCTGGACGTCGACCACGGCCTGGTCCCGGAACGGCACCAGTAGGGACTGCGTTGCCCCGGAGGCCGTGAGATTCAGTTGGACCCACTGGCCGGCGTGCGCGACGATCGCGTTGTCGAACGTACCGTTGACGGTCCCGGACTCCTGCGCGGTCCAGTAGTACTGCTGACCCGAAAGCGCGACGTACTCGGTCCCCGCCGGGTCCGCCGGGTCGCCCGCGATCCCGTTGCCGACGGCAAAGGCGCCCGGTGTGGAGGCGGCCAACGCTCCCGCCAGCAGTACCGTGACGGTGGCGACCCACGCCTTTTCCGCGCGCTCGCGCCGCGCGCGGGGCATCCGACGCGTGAACGGGATATCCCCGACCGGAACCCGGCCGCGCGCCGGGGCCGTGGACTGCGCCGCCTTGCGGACCGCCTCGTCGAACGACAGGCCCGACGCGCTGAACAGCTCCCCCCGGAACACGGTCAGGAAGCCGTTGCCGACGAAGAACAGCTGGCCGACCAGGAGCACGATGATCCCCGCGAACAGGAAGAGCTGGTAGAACACGATCGCCGGCAGAAGGGGGAAGATCACTTCGCGGCGAAGGAGCCCGAGGTTCCCGAGCTGGTCGAACCCGAGGATGAGCATGCCCCCCCCGACGAGAGTGAACAGGAAGTGGAGCCGCGCGAGGAACGGGGAGAACCACTGTCGTCCGGTCAGGATCGGGAAGACGGCATAGACCAGTGCGTAGGCGCCCGACGTGATCGCGAGGATGGTCATCGCGTGGAAGTGCGCCAGGACGAACAGGCTGTTGTGAACGTCCACGTCCCACGGGATGGTCGCGAGCACGGGCCCGGTGAGACCTCCGAAGATCGCCCCTCCGAACGCCAGCAGGGAGAACAGCGCGACCGCGTTCCACTCCCACTGGTTGCGGGGGACCCCCTTCAGGGTCATCCAGACCGAGAAGAACGTGATCGCCGACGGGAGCACGATCGCGAAGGAGAGGACCATCGTCAGCCAGGTCTCCCACGCGGGCAGGGGGGCGAGGTACAGATGGTGCAGCCCGAGCAGCGGCGTGAGCACGACGAACATGATCGCCGCGGCCACGGCGAACCGATAGCTGTACACCGGTCGGCGCGCGAGGATCGGCACGAGCAGGTAGAGGGCGATCAGGGGAACGAGGAAGAGCACGTAGACGAGGCTGTGGCCGAACATCCAGAAGATGACCTGGTTGGCGAGGGGGCTGATCCCCCAGCCGGCGTACGCCGTCCCGATGTCCCATACGGTCGACACGACCAGCGGACCGTACGTCAGCGGCAGCAGGACGAGGAGCCCGACGACGAACCACATGAACACCGGGAACTGCCGGCCCGCGGCGGTCCCGCGATTCCTCCGGTACCAGTCGCGAAGGTGGACCACGACCCAACCGGTCCAGAGGAGGACGGACGCGCAGAGCGCGAGCCAGCCCAGGAACCAGAGGGGGCTTACGACGTAGGCGCTCTGCCCGGCGAGTCCGAGCGGGGAGAGGAAGTACCAACCGACCGCCGGGAAGTAGTTGTCGTTGAACGGGAGCAGGTAGATCGGGCCCTGCATCAGCAGCATCGAACCGTTGATCAGGATCACCGACGAGTAGAGCGACCACTTGTGGCGCGGGGTGAGGCCGAGCGCGTTCACTACGAGCAGGCCGACCGCGGCCATCTCGAGCTGCTGGGCGAACCCAAACAGCTCCCGGACGCCGTGGAGGGTAAGAGAGGAGTAGATCTCCACGTTCGAGAGGTGGAGGGCCGACCCCGTGGCGTAGGCGACCACCTGGGTCTGGAACCCGAACGCGTCGAATCCGCCCAGCGCCCCCCAGAACAGCCCGCAGATCAGCATCAACATCGTGATGCGGGTCATCCAATCGCGCTGCAGAAGGAACACTCGGTCGAACAGCCGCAACTTCGCGAGGCGACGCCGGATCGCATCCTCCGTCCCGTCCAGGAACTGGACGAGCGCGGGAGGGCGCTCGAAGACAGGGACGCTGGGGCCCTCAGCCCCCGCACGAGAAGGAGGAAGGTCGGTCGCCGGCACGGTGGATCCTCCGCTAGGCTGTCAGCGGTCAGTTCGCCGCGGGTTTATCCGACTGAGGAACGGACCGGCCGGGAGCGAACCGCCGCCCTCCCGCGGGAGTCCCGAACCAGTGTGCAGGGGTAACCGCGGCCGGGCCCCCGCCGACCTGCCGGACCCGCACCGGCCGGACCGCCCCGATGGGGGACGTTCGCCTAACCCAGGTTCGATCCGGTCGGGGTAGCCGCGTGCGTGGGCGACGATTGCGGGAGGCTGATCAGGCCCAAGAACAGAAGCAGGATCCCTAGGAATTCAGCGTAGTAGAGGGCGATCGGGAACGAGGCGATGTAGAGCGTGCCGCCTGCCCCAAGGATGACCGCTCCCGCCGCCATCAACATCGTCTGCCAGCGCCAAGAACGGCGCAGGGAAAGGACGGTCGCCGCCAGGAGCACGGCCGTGGCGGGGAAGGTGACCAGGGACGACAGCAGGATCAGCGACAGCGGAGGATTCCCCGTGATGATCCCGCCGGAGACCATCGAGCTCGGAAGCGGGGTCAGGCAACAGGCGGCCGCCACGAGTCCCGACGTCGCAAGAATGTACGTCGTGTAGGCTCGCTCGACCTTGGGACTTCGAAGAATCTTGGTCGCTCCCAGGGACAGGATGCCGACGATGCCGGCCGAGAAGAACACGTACGCCTGGAGTATTGGGCTGGAGACGAAGCCGAGGTAGACGGCCAGCTCCACCCCCATGGCGGCGGCCGCGAGCGTGAGGCCGCCACCCCACATCAACTGCGCCCGGGAGCCACTCTGGCGGAACCGGAGGAGGCCGCGCACCGACAGAACGCTCAGCAGGCCGCACAGGGCGGCCAAGGATGCCGCGATGGCCGCGAACCCGAGGTTCAAGGTGCCTCCCGGCGTCGGGTCGGATTCGCGTGCGGCAGTCGTGCGGGCATCGGTCGAAGACGAGGAGCACGAGCCCGGGCCGCTTATCCGCGGTGCGCTCGAACTAATCCAAAGCGTGCGGATCGCCGCGGTCTTGCAAGGGTCGGGCTGGCCGACACCGAAGGTCGGAGGCAGCGAGTTCCGACGTGCTCGGGCTCTAGGGAGTTGCCGCTGAGGAGGGCGATTCAGCGGGGGGCGTCCGGAATTGCCGGCCTACAAGGATGTTGAGGAGGACGCTCGCGACGAACGCGACAGCAAACGAGGCAGCCATCGCACTCGAGTAGGTCTGGTCATTTGGAGAGGTCCTCACGAAAAGCATCCCGAACACGCCCGCCGAAGCGACCGCCGCGAGAGTCACCGCCGAGAGCGCAATGTACCTCGAGTTTCGACTTCGAACAGCGAAGACGAGGAGAATCAGCGCGACGATCCCGACGAGGTAACCGAAGTACCAGTGGAAAGCGAACTGCCAGAAGTTCGGGTTGGCAGTGAAGGTCGAAGGCCCGTACTCGTTCGTGAGCCCCCCCGCGATGCCCTCGATCAGGATCACGGTCGAGGAGGCCATCGCGACGAGCCGCAGTGGCCCCAGAGGTCGGGTGATCGAAGGGGTATTCACAATCGGAAGCACAAATCGAGGGTATTTAGGGCTTGATTCACCGTTTGCCTCTCGAGGAGCAACGGTCAACCTCCTGCGCCGGGCGACCCGTGGGCGCCCCGTTCTCCCGCCACAGCCTGGCGCCGGTACGTCCAGCCATCCGCACGCGCATTCGACCGCGAGACACAAATACATCATATGCATATTCATATTCATGTCATCCCGAAACATAGCCGTCCAGCAGAGCGTGTACGAGGCCCTTCTCCGGGAGAAACGTGCGGGAGAGAGCTTCACGACGGTGCTCCGCCGGCTCCTCGACCAACGCCGGAACTTGGACGACTTGTCGGGGGCATGGGGGTCCGCAGGGGCCAAGGCTGATCGTCTGCGACTGCGCCGGCTCCGAGGGGTGGGAGGGAGTCGATGAAGGCACTCGATACCCCGATTCTACTCGGACTGCTCCAAGGGTCCGCTCGCCTCAAGGATCAACTTCGACGCCTGCGGGGGATCGAGTTTGCGACCACGGAGGCCAATCTCCTGGAACTGGCCTATCTGAACTCGTCCGCTTCAGCCAAAACTCGGGGTGAGCGCCTCGCCGCCCTTACTCGCCTCCGTCAGAGAATCACCGTGCTGCCCATCGACGCCCGGGCCACAGAGGAGGCCACCAAGAGAGTCGCCAGTGCCACCACCTCCCGCAGCCCATTGGTCACCGCCATGCTCGGGGCACTGGAGGCCTACGGTTGCGACGAGCTTCTCACTGATCAGCCCGAGCTCTTCGGGGGAACGTGGCGGTTCAAGATCAGGAAAGTGACATTTTAGTTATTACAGACTCTATTCAACGTTACACGCGTTAGTCTGACATCATGTTACTAGTCTTTCCCGCCCTAGGACGCGAATTCGCCCGATCTGCACGCCAACCCCACCCCTTTCTGTTACGAACAGGCCCGGGTCTCACCGGACGTGTTTTCAAGTTGTAAGTAAATTAGTAAGCGTTAGTGACATTATCAAATAAAGGCAAACACGGTCGACTAATCGCCTGGGGGAGCGGCACGCGTGCACAGCCCTCGAGGTAAGGGCGTATAACAGGAGTTATACGGCATAACCTGCGACACGAATCGAACCCGGGCCCGTGGGGCGTGGCTCTCCTGGCTCGCTGCCTTAGATCCACCTCTGCTCGCTCTCTCGAGCACTCTGAGGGGGCTAACCAACCTGCAGGCCGCGACCCGCGCGGCTAGCCCACTCCTGCTCGATTCCTCACTGACTCGCCCCCTTCCGCATCGGTCGGTCCCAAACTGATTCTCGATTTGCCCTCTCCAATACCTGGTTGGTTCGGTGAATATACATAGACATATACATATGAGTACAGATTCGGAGTTAACCCGACCTACCACGTCAGGCCAAGACAACCTATCTCGGAACAAGCCTCAGTCAGAGGGGGCTTGGTTAAGCAGGGCACGGCGTATGGCATCAGTACCGTTGAGTAGGGTGTTTCCTCGAGGATTGGACAATGCGCCCCCTCCAGAGATATGCCATCACGAGCGTGGTTTTGCTTGTGATAACTATCGCGGCGGGTTTGCCAACCGTGGCGCCAGCTTCAAGGAACCCGCCGATCGCCGGGGTAGCGTTCGCCGGTCACGGCCTTTCTGTCATCTCGGTGCGGAGTACGGGCCGATCTGACTCGAGCGCTCCGTCGAACCGAGAAGTGACCTTGCTGAATCGCGCTCGAGATTCGCTCGCGATTGGTGCGGGTCCGGCCGACGGGCAAGTTTGGGACTGCCAGTCAAGTTCCAGCGGCGGCCTGATATGCGGCTCTAACTCTTCCGGTTCGAGTCCATTTCATCCGATGGCGGACGGCACCAAGAGCCGGGGCCGTGACAGCACTAGCCTGTCGGCCCACAGCGGCATCGGCTGGTACAATCAAACGTTCGAAATGAACGGGTACCTCGGTGGCGAGAGCTACTCTGTGGAGTTCGCCGCCGGAGCGTACGACCCGATCCTGCAACAAGTGGTTGTCTACGGCGGGTGTTCGCCCGGTGATTGCCCCTCAGCTCAGACTTGGGGGTACACGGGCGACTATTGGGTCAACTATACTGGATTTACCGCAAGCAATCCTCCTGCAGTGCTAGCGGAGGGCCTGACGTGGGATCCGACCTACCGTGGCATCATCATGGACGGGGGCATCAACTCTCTGGGTGAAGCCAGTAACCAGACCTGGAAGTACAACGCCTCCGGCTGGGAGAACATCACCTCGCTGGTCGACACCGGCAGCTTCTTCGAAGGAGTAGGCACCTCGTGGGCCGCGACGGCGTTCGACTCGGCCCTGAACGAACTCGTAGTCGTGGATGGCTGCCCTAACTCGACTTGCACGTCGCCGTGGGATGGCACCGTCGCCCTTGCGGCCAATGGGTGGGCCGCCCTCGGCGAGGGTCCGACGCCCGGGGGCACCGACACGCAGTTCATGTGGGGATCAACGATGGCCTACGACCCGGCCAGCCGGGAGGTGGTTCTGTTCGGCGGGATCTCAGAGGCAAACAATTCCACCGTGAACTGGACCTTCGTCTACGGTGGCGTTGCATGGACCAACATTACGTCCACGTCGCCCTCCTGTCACGACACGGTCGGATGCTACCCAGTCGATCGGTACGGCGCCTCAGAAACCTGGGATGGCGAGATCGACTCGATCGTCCTGAGCGGGGGATTCTCTGATTCGAGCGACTCCTACCTCAACGACACGTGGTACTTCACCAACGGCACCTGGTATCAGTCGAGTGGCGTCTCTGGGTCGATTCCCGGCCCGACGCCGGCCTATGGCGCGGCGATGCCGAC
>JASHSP010000069.1 GCA_030038655.1 Thermoplasmata archaeon
GTCGAGAGCGTGGTGTTGGTCACCGAGGACGAACTTCCGCGCTTTCTCGGGGAGTTCGACGTCCCCAGCCCACCGCCCGTCACCGTGACCCGACTGGCCTAGGAGATCGTCCGGCCCCGCGGGGGCGGGCCCCGGTTGTCCGCGGCGCCGCTCGGTTCGGGGGTGGCGGTTCCCCGGGTCCGATCAGCGACCAAATCGCGACGCCAGATTCGTCAGCAGCTCGTGGAGGCTGCGGGCTTCGACCGCCCCTCGTCGCAGGAGACCGGCGCGAATCTCCGCGGCCCTTCCTCCCGTGAAGTCCCACGGTGCGGGTCCCGGTTGCGCGAGGAGCAGGATCGCCTCGGGTCGGTCCCACGCCGCCAGCTCCTCGAGGTTGGCCAGGTTCGCCGGTCCGACGGGGAACGCGCCGACGACGATCGCGGCGCTCTCCGCCAGGAACGCACGGACTTGGGCCCGCGTCGCCTCGGAGATCGGGGCGAACGGGACCTCCACGGCGGTGGGGATGCGGAGCTCCTCGGCCACCGCGCTGTCCGAATCGAAGAGAGGAAGGGCGCCCGCACTGACGGAGTAGTCGGCATCGACCAAGCGACGGAGGATCTCCGTCCCGGACCCGCCTCCGGCCATCACGTGGACCCGGGTCCGCGGCGGGCCGCCGGAGGCCGCGGGGGCGGAGACGCTCACCACCCGCGGGATCAGGTAGGGCAACCGGCTGGTGGCATCGTACCGGAGCTCGGAGGCGATGCCCCAGACGTCGGACAGGAGCTGCGGAGAGAGAACCGCTCGCGGCGGTCCGTCGGCCGCGACACGACCTCGGTGCAGGACGACGATGCGGTCGGCGAATCGGGCCGCGAGGTTCAGGTCGTGGAGCGCGATCACCACGGCGGCCCGGTGGTCGCGGGCGATGGAGCGCACCCGACCCAGAAGGTCGAGCTGGTGGCCGATATCGAGGTGGGCAGTCGGCTCGTCCAGGAGGACGATCGGAGCTTGCTGCGCCAGGACCCGGGCGAACCGCACCCGCTGCCGCTCGCCCCCGCTCAGCTCCCAGACGAGCCGGTCGCCGAGCTCGTCGGCCCCCGAAAGGCGCAGCGCCTCGAGAACCACGGCGTCGTCCGCCGCGGACGGGGGAACGAACCGGGCCGAATGCGGGTACCGTCCGTAGCGCACGTACTCGGGGACGGGCAGGTTGTCCCCGACCGGCTCCTCCTGGGGCATCCACGCCACTTGGCGCGCGCGCGCCCGGAGCGACAGCCCCGAGAGCGTAGACTCCCCGACGGCGATGGTCCCCGAATCGGGACCCTCCAACCCGATCGAGGCCCGCAGGAGCGTGGACTTTCCGGAGCCATTCGGACCGGCCAGGGCCAGGACCTCCCCCGGTTCGGCGCGCATCGTCACGTCCCGGAGGGCCACCCGGGCGCCGTAACGAACGGTGACCCGGTCGAAGGCGAGGGCGGACCCGCTCACGGCGCACCGACCCCGCGGGAACGCGACGAACGGCGGTACAGGAGGTACAGGAAGAACATCGCCCCGAAGAACGCCGTGGGGATTCCGACCGGAATCACCACCGAACGGATCACGACCTGGGCGATATCCCAGGCGACCACGAGAAAACCGGCCCCGACCAGTGCGGACAGCGGGATGACGCGCCGATAGTCGACCCCCACGAGCCGGCGCACGACGTGGGGGGCCACCAGGCCCACGAAGCCGATGATGCCGGCGAACGCCACCGCCGCGGCGGTCACGACCGTCGTGACCAGCACGACCTGGCGGGTCAACCGGCGGGGATCGCTTCCGAGGCTCTGCGCTACGTCCGGCCCGAGCTGGAGCAGGTTCACCTCCTGGGCTCGAAGGACGAGGAGGAGTCCGGCGACGAGCACGACGGGGATCACGAGGCCGTCGTTGCTCCAGGTCGCATACTCAAGGCCCCCCAGCAGCCAGAAGTTGACCGAGAGGTTCGCGACGGGGTTGTAGAGGAGGAACGTGGCCAAGACCGCCGCGGCGATCGCGTTGAGGGCGACCCCGGTGAGGAGCAGGGTCTGGGGAGAGTTCCGCCCGGAACGCGCCGCGAAGTAGATGACCGTCCCCGGAACAAGCCCGCCGACGAAGGCGAAGACCGGCAGTATGAACGCCCGTCCCGCGGGCGCCAGGTCGAAGGTGTACACCGACGAAGCACCCAGCGCGGCTCCCGCCGAGAGGCCGAGAAGGTACGGGTCGGCGAGGGGGTTCCGGAAGACCCCCTGGAGGCCCGCTCCGGAGATCCCCAGCGCGGCCCCGGCCGTCACCGCGAGGAGCAGGTCCGGGAACCGAGCGTCCCAGACGATCTCGATCCAGATGCGACACTCCGCGGCGGACGCGCTGCCGCACGGCATTCCGGCCAGGTGACCCCCGCTCATCTCGTGGAGGAGGATCGCCAGCGTCGCCGGCCACGGCAGCGACTCGGGGCCGACGAGGGTGGAGAGTACGACCAGGAGGGTCAGCGCGACGACGATGAGGCCCACGACCGAACGCGCGGACCGACCCCGGGCCCCGCCGCCGGCCCGAGACACCGTGTTTGGCGGGTCGCGGCGCATGACCGCGCCGGCTCAGGGGGAGGGGGCCAGGGTGGGGTGGAGGTCGTGCATCAGCAACGGCAGCGCGAAGATCATCGAGGGGTCGGCTTCGCTCACCACCGTGATGTCGAGCGGCACCTTCTCGCCGGTGAGCTCGGGCCAGTACGGCGCGGTCGGCCACACCGAGGGCGTCTCGTTCGAGACCAGGTAGGAGTCGTTGCTGGTTCCGTACAGGATCACCTGCGGCTGGTCGAGGAGCACGACGGTCGCGTTCAGGCCCGCGTACTGGAGCGGGACGTCGGCCGCGACGTTCGTCCCCCCCGCGAGCGCGATCAGCGAATCGCCGAAGCTGCCGGGACCGTAAGTGTAGTACGCCCCCTCATCGAAGTAGTAGGAGAGGAGCACGGTCGGCAGGGCCGCGTGGTCCGCGGCCAGCTGCGTGTCGAAGGCGGTAGCGTTCGAGAGGACCCCGTCGAGCGCCGTTTCGAGTTGCGTTGCCTCGCGGAGACTTTCGGGGAAGATCTCGGCCATGGTCCGGACGTCGGCCACGATTCCCCACAACGACGAGGGGGCGAACACCACGACCGGCAGGTCGTAGACTTCTGTGAGCTGCTGGACGGCCAGCGCGCTCGTCAGCGTCGAAGCGATCACCAGCTGCGGGCCCAGCAGCGCGAGCTCCTCGGAGTTGAGCTCTGGGAAGTCGGTGATGCACGACGCGTTCGAGAGGCCCCAGAGCACGGTCTGGTTCGGGGAATACTCGTTCAGGATGCCGCCAAGCTCGGTGCCGTCGCATCCGATCCCCACCACCGTCGACCGGAGCCCCAGCCGGTACACGATATCCATGATGCTGGGCGCGAGCACGACGATCCGCTGCGGGTCGAGCGGCACGGTCACGTCCCGTCCCAGGTCGTCGACCACGACGGCGTTGGACGTGTCGGAGATGACGGAAACGGTGGCGGAGGCGCTGTTCGCCACGAACACCTCGCTCTGCTCGGCGTCGTACGCCAGTCCGTCCGGTGCCCCGCCCACGCCGAGGGCGGCCACCCCTCGTCCCGTGGCTCCCAAGACCACGCTGACGTTGTTCGATCGCTCGTCGGTGACGAAGACCTCCCCTTTCGCGGGATCCGACGTCGCTCCGGTCGGGCCCCCTCCCACGGGAATCGAGCCCACGATCCGGTTGGTGACGTCGGAGATGACGCTCAGGTTGTCGGAATCGGCCTCCGAGATTAGGACCTGGGCGGTCGCCGCGTTGTACGTCGCCCCGGTCGGTCGGGAGGCGACCGGGACCGTCGCGACGGTATGGTTCGACCGCTCGGGGATGACGCTGACGTTGTTCGACCCCGCGTTCGCGACGAACACTTCCCCGCGGGCGAAGTCGTACGCTATCCCGGCCGGGTTCTCGCCAACCGGTATCGTCCGGACGACGGTGTTCGAGAGGTTCGAGAGCACGCTGACGTTGTTCGACCCCGCGTTCGCAACGAAGACATCGCCCGTCGTCGGGTCGTACGCCAGGCCGTCCGGCTGGGTTCCGACCGGAACGGTCGCCACGAAGGAGAAGTTCCCGGCGGCGAAGACCGTGACCGAGTCGGACTGGAAGTTCGCGACGAAGACCTCGCTGTCGTTGGAGTCGAACGCCAGGGCGTCCGGAGACTCTCCCACCGGGATGGTGGCGACCAATCGGTCGGTCGTGGCCGAGATGGCGCTCACGTTGCCCGAGCCGGCGTTGGCTACAAAGACCGTGCTGTTGGCCGGATCGACCGCGACCGCCGCGGGGGAGGTCCCCACGGGGATCGTGGCCACGACCTCGGGCACGTTGCTGCCCCCGACCACGGTCCCCCCGGGGTGGAGCTCGAAGTAGGCGGCGGTCGCGCCGATCGAGACGGCGGCCACGACGACCACCGTCGCGGCGAACAGGGTCAGCGGGATCCGATGCCGCGGACCGGGCGACGCGGGAGAAGGGCCAGTCAAGGACATTGGAACGGAATCAAATGCCTTGGAATATAACGGTTCCTCCGCGCCCTCGACGGACGTCCGGCTTCGCTGCCCGAGGGCGGTGTGGGCGGGCCCCGGCCGCGGACCGCGCGGTGTCCTGCCGAGGATAAACGCTATGAGTTCGGGAACCCCGCCTCCGCCGGAGGGAGCATAGGCTAATCTGGCAGACCGGCGGGCTCCAGTCAGGGCGCGGTCTTCGCGCCCTGTGAATAGGGTCTGCGGAGGGACGCGCGGCGTCCCCATGACGAGTGACTGGAGCGCGCGGAGAGACCCGCATATCGGGGTTCAAATCCCCGTGCTCCCATCCTTTCTTGCCCGTGCCGTGTGTCGCCGTTTCCCCCCGGTGGTCGGCCGTGGGGTGTCACGAGGTGCTCTCCGGGGCGGCGGCGGGCCACCCCGCGAGCGCTCGGGAGGCGAGTGCCTCGACCACCTCGTCGGCGTCGTTCGGCATGGGGACCCGGCGGTACTCGATTCCGTGGCTCTCGGCGAACTCGCGGACGACGACGTCGAGGTCGTACAGGACTTCAAGGTGGTCGAACACGAAACCGAACGATGCGACCACCTGCCGGCGGGCGCCGCGGCGCTGCCAATCGAGCATCACGTCCGTGATGTCGGGACCGAGCCAGGCCTCGGTCGTGTTGCCCGCGCTCTGGTACGTGAACGACCATCGCGCCAGACCGGTTTCTCGAGCGATGCGTTGTGATGTCTCGTCGAGGATTTCGGGATACGGGTCGCCGAGCTCTCGCATTCTCTGCGGGAGGCTGTGAGCCGAGAGGAGCACCGCCGCGTCGGGTGACGGGTGGGACGCCAGCTCGGAGCGGATCGACCGCTTCCAGTAGCCGATCCAGTGGGGGTCGAGGTGCCAGCCGAGTCGTACGTCGACTTCGATCGGGGTGGGGGCCGCCCGGATCCCCTCCGCGACCCCCGCCCGATACGGCTCGCTGATCCATGTGGAGGCGTACGGCGAGAGCGGCACGGCAACAAGCTGTTGGAACCCGGCGCGGGCGGCCTCGGGAATGACGTCGCGGAGCGCCGGACGGCCGTGCTTGACCCCGAGAAACACTCGGGTCGCGGCGTTGCGCACCGCGAGCCGACGCTCGAGCTTTGTCCGCAGGGAGGCAAGGATCCTGTTCTGCGGCGAACCCCCGATCCTCTCGTACCGACGAACGTACTCGGCGATCATCTCCGGGGGCGGTTTCTTCCCGTGCAGCACGTCCGCGAGGTACTCCGGTAGGTCGTCCGAGCCGTTCGGGCTCCCGTACCCCATCAGGAGTACCCCCGTCGACCGGGCGGAGGCGCCGGGTCTCATCGCTTCCTCGTCGGCCGTCCGACCTCGTGCACGAACTCGACCAGCTCCCGCACGCGTTCGGGCTCCGTATCCGGAAGGACACCGTGCCCGAGGTTGAAAACGTGCGCCCGCCGTTGCGGGACCTCGTCCAAGACGGCTTGCGCCTCGCGCAGCATCGTCTCTCGGGTCCCGAGGAGCGCGCCGGGGTCCAGGTTGCCCTGCAGGGCCATCGCGGTTCCGACGCGTCGCCGGACCCGACCAAGCGGCTCCCGCCAGTCCACGCCGAGGGCGTCCGCGCCGCAGTGAGCGAGTAGCTCGACGAGGTGGCTCGAGCCCGTGGAGAAGTAGATCGTGGGACATCCCGTGTCGCCTAGTTGCTCGAAGATGGACCGAACGGGCCCGAGGAGGTGCCGCTCGAACACATCGCAGGAGACCGCGCCGGCCCACGAGTCGAACAGCTGCAGCGCGGCAGCCCCGCTTCGAGCCTGGAGGCGGAGGTACTCGATCGTGACCTGCGCGAGACGGGCGATCAGTCGGTCGAACGTCGCCGGGTCTCGGTACAGCAGTCGCTTCGTCTCCACGTACTCCCGAGACGGACGCCCCTCCACCAAGTAGGCGGCCAACGTGAACGGGCCCCCGGCGAACCCGATGATGGGCCGTTCCCGCTCCCGAGCCAAGTAGCGCTCAATCGCCGCCCCGACGAACGGCACGGAGGACCTTGCATCGAACTCGGCGAGGCCGTCCACGTCCGCGCGCGTCCGGACGGGCCGGGGGATCACCGGTCCGACGCCCGGGTCGATCGAGAACGGGACTCCAAGGCCCAGGAACGGCAGCGAGATGTCGGCGAACACCACCGCGCTGTCGACGTCGTAGCGTTGGACGGGTTCGAGGGTGACCTCTGCTGCGAGCTCGGGGGTCCGAGCGATCTCGAGGAGCGAGTGGGTCTCCCGCAGTCGGCGGTAGCCGGGGAGGTGCCGGCCGGCCTGCCGCATGAGCCAGATCGGGGTCGTGTCGTTCTCCTCGCCCCGCAAGGCTCGGACGAGCCGGTCCCGTCTCATGAGCTCCCCGACCGCGAGGCCCGGAAGCCGGCCCGCACCGCCGGTTCCGCCCGCGCCAGGTCCCGCCGATCGATCGCGAGCGATACGAACGCGGATTCCAACGGAGCGGGAGGAAGGTAGACGCCTCGGTCGAGCGCGGCGTGGAAGAACCGGGCGTACCTCTTTCGACTCGCGCGCCGCGAGTCCGCCTCGTCCGCGATCGGGCCTCGCGCGAAGAACAGACCCAGCATCGAGCCAACCCGCTGCACCGTGAACGGACGTACCCGCTCCTGCTCGGCTACGGTCTCGAGCGTTGCGGCGAGCGCGGCCGCGGTCCGCTCGAGCCGGACGTAGGCCGGCGGGTCGAGGCCATCGAGCATCGCCGCTCCCGCAACCATCGTGAGCGGGTTCCCCGAGAGCGTGCCCGCCTGATAGACCGGCCCGATCGGAGCCAGCGTCTCCATGACCGCGCGTCGCCCCCCGTACGCCCCGACCGGCATTCCCCCGCCGATGATTTTCCCCAGCGTGACCAGGTCGGCGGTAAGTCCGAGCGTCGCATGGATCGTGCCCCGCCGTAACCGAAAGCCGGTGATCACTTCGTCCGCGATGACGAGCGCTCCGTGCCGGCGCGCCAGGCGCGAGATCGCCGAGAGGAACGACGCCTCCGCTGGAACGACCCCCATGTTGCCGGCGACCGGCTCCACGACGACCGCCGCGATCGACTCTCCGTACCGTTCGAACAATTCGGCGAGTCCGTTCGAGTCGTTGTACCGGCCCACGATGGTTTCCCGGACCACGCTCGGGGGAACCCCCGCCGAGTCCGGCAAGGATAGGCTCGCTACGCCCGACCCGGCGCGGGCGAGCAGTCCGTCCGAGTGTCCGTGGTAGCATCCCGCAAATTTCACTACCCGAGAGCGCCCGGTGAAGCCCCGCGCGACCCGCACGGCGCTCATGACCGCCTCGGTCCCCGAGCTGACGAACCGGATCCGTTGGAGTTCGGGCGCGGCCCGCCGGATCCGCTCGGCCAACTCGTGCTCCGCCGGCGCGGGGGCCCCGAACGTGAGCCCGCGGGCGGCGGCCCGCCGTACAGCGGCCACGATCGAGTTCGGAGCGTTTCCGAGTATGTTCGCGCCCCACGACCCTACGAGGTCGAGGTACCGACGGCCGTCCACGTCGACCAGGTACGCCCCCCGACCCGATTCGAAGAAGATCGGAGTGCCGCCGACGCTCCGGAACGAGCGCACCGGACTGTCGACGCCCCCGACCAGAACGTTCACGGCCCGTCGCCAGAGGGCCCGCGATCGCGGTCCCGGCGCCCGTTTCACGGAAGCCCGTCCGCCAGGTCGAGCATGCGGCGCGGCGACGTGGCCACGCACGTGAAGATCGGCGTTTCGAGGGCGGTGTACCGGCTCGCCTCGCTGGAGCGAAGGTCGCTCACCAGGTCCAGAAACTCGGCGGGCGAGTCGCCCTCGAAGCCGAGGATAAACTCCATGTCGTCGAGGCCGAACGAGTAGCCGGTGTGGATCCGCACCTTCGGGTACCTGTGCCCGATGCGGAAGTGTTCGCTCATTATCCGCTTCCGCTCCTCGAGCGAGAGGCCGTACCAATCCCGCTTCTTGACGAACGGGTAGACGAACAGGAACGGTAGGTCGAACGGTCGGCGCCGGGCCTCCGACCCCTCTCCGCCGTGCGCATGCTGGCCGAGGTACTCCGAGCGACGGCCCATGCCGAGATAGGAGAACGGCGTTTCCAGATATCCGCCGAGGGGCGTTCCGAGGAATCGAGCGTGCAACTCCTGGATCGACGCGAGGTCGGGCGCGATCGACCAGATCATCATGTCGCACCCGGCCTTCAACCCGACGAGCGAGTAGGTTCGGGTCACGATCTCGCCGGGGAGGCGCTCGAGCACGCGCGCGAACGCGACCTTGCCCGCTTCCCGCGCCGAGGCATCGAGCCGTCTCCACTCGGGACGCAGGTGAAAGAACGAGTACTTCACGAAGTCCCGGCGCTCTTCGGGCTCGTCCGGGGCCGGGGCGCGCCCGGTCATCGGCGTCCTCGCTGCCAGCGAGCGACGTCGCGCGCGTAGTAGGTGACGATCAGGTCGGCGCCCGCCCGCCGGACCGCCGCGAGCGTTTCCTCGACCGCCGCTCGCTCCTCGATGACCCCCCTCTCGGCCGCCGCCTTCATCATGGCGTACTCTCCGCTCACCTGGTACGCGGCCAGCGGAACGTCGAATCGACGGCGCGCGCGGGCCAGTAGGTCGAGGCCGGTCAGCGCCGGCTTGACCATGAGGATGTCCGCGCCCTCGCGGGCGTCCCGGTCCATCGCGCGGAGGGCCTCGCGGCCGTTGCGGAAGTCCAGTTGGTAGCCTCGCCGATCGCCGAAGGCGGGAGCGGACTGCTCCGCTTCGCGGAACGGCCCGTAGAAGGCGGATGCGTGTTTCGAAGCGTAGGCGAGGATCGCGGTCTCTTCCCTCCCGGCGCCGTCCAGAGCCGATCGAACGGCGGCGACTTGTCCGTCCATCATCGCACTGGGCGCTACCAGGTCCGCGCCCGCCGCGGCGTGGGTCACCGCCACACGGGCGAGCCTCTCGCAGGTGGCGTCGTTCGCGACGGCTCCGTTTCGGACGACGCCGCAGTGCCCGTGCGATGTGTAGGCACAAAGGCAGACATCGGTCACGATCACGAGCTCGGGCACCGTGCGACGTATCGCGCGAACCGCCTCGGGGACGATCCCGTCGACGTCCCAGGCCTCACTTCCCTCCGGGTCCTTCGACCGGGCCGCTCCGAAGAGCAGCACGGACCGAACGCCCTCCTCCCAGAGACTCCGGGCGAGCGTTGCGGCGTCGCCGACGGAGTAGCGGTTGACTCCCGGCATCGATGGGACGGGATCCGGCGAACCACGGCCGGGCCGGACGAACATCGGGTAAACGAGGCGACGAAGCTCGATGTCGGACTCCGCGATCCACTCGCGCAGCGCGGCCGTCCGACGAAAACGCCGTAGCCGGACCGAGGGGCGGGCAACCCTCGTGCCGGGAGGCGGAGGACTCTTACGACCGGGCATCGCCGACCACCCCGAGGAGGCGGCGGGTAAATCGTTGCGCGCCGGCCGGCGGTATGAGCGCGACGCGGGAGAAGCCGTGGCCCCAAGCCGCCCGGAGGGTGCGCCGACCCAGGACCACGAGTCGGGTACGGCGTCTCAGCCGTCCGAAGCAGGCCGGAGTCAGCAGGCGGCGGAGATGGGAGAGCGCGGATGGGCTCGTGGCGATGATCAGGTCCGCCGAGAGTATCGCGCGCCGATCGGCGGCCCGCAGAACGGTGGGCCTTCCCGTGCGATAGGCCACGATCTCCGTCGTGCGGTGGCCGTCCTCCTGGAGTCTCCGCGCCAGGCCGGTTCCGGCCCGGTCGGACCGAAAGTAGAGAACGGTGCGTCCGGGCGAGCGCCGGATCGCTTCCGCGATCGCATCGGCGCCGGCGACCGAAGACCGGCGGACCCTGCGAACGCCGACGCGACGCAGGGCGCGGGCGGTGTCCGGTCCGCCCGCCCAGAATTCGATCGAAGGCGGGGTTCGCCCCAATGCCCGGAGCCACGGAACGATCCCTGCCTCGACTCCGAACCGGCTGCTGACCACGACGGTGTCCGCCGCCGAGCACCCTAATGCCCGCGAGAGCCAGCTCCGCGGAGGGACCGGCCGCAGCTCGAGCAACGGAACGCGAACCAGCTCCAGCCGTCTCGCGATAGACCCTCCGTCGAGGAACGCGAGGGTCCCGGGCGACGACAGCAGCACCGCGCGAGGAACCGGTCGGGCGGCCATAGCGGGTCTATCGCCGACCGGACTCCCAGAGTTCGTGGGCTCCCCGTCCGAGCATCTTCCGACCCAGCTCGTTCCCCACGCGTTCGGCATCCCCCGCCGTCCCGGCCAGTGCTCCTCTGAGCCGGGTCCGGCCGTCCGGGGTGAGCACTTCGCCGACGAGAGTCAACCGGTCCCCCCGGAGGGTGGCCAGGGCGCCCATCGGACGGAGGCAATCGCCCTCGATCGCCGCGGCGAATCCCCGCTCGGCGGCGACGCGAGCGTGCGTGGGGGCGTCATCGACTGCCTGCGCCAGCCGGGACAGCCCCCTGTCGATCGCGCGGCCCACGACCGCGATCGCTCCTTGGGCGGGGGCCGGTAGAAACTCCGTGGTCGGCAGCTTCCGGGCGATCTCCGCCTCCCGGCCCAGGCGGGCGATCCCCGCTACGGCGAGGATCGCGGCATCGATCGATCCGGAACGGACGAGGCCGATCCGGGTATCGACGTTGCCCCGGATCTCGACGACGGCCAGGTCCGGGCGCCATCGCAACAGCTGCGCCCGCCGACGAGGGCTGCTCGATCCCACCCGTGCGCCCCGCGCCAGTTCGGTCCCACCGGTTGGCGAACCCACGACCAGGCAGTCGCGGGGGTCGAACCGCCGCGGCGTCGCCACGAGCCGGAATCGTGGGTCCAGCTCCACCGGGAGGTCCTTCGCGCTGTGGACGGCGAGGTCGATCTCACCCCGGGCCAGAGCCCGGTCGATGGTGTCGGTGAAGTCGGGGGAACCCCCGACGGTCCGGTCCCGATCTCCGCTCGCATCGATCGGGACGACCTCGAACGTCCGGTCCGGGGCCTCCCGGCGCAGCCGTTCGAGGACGCCGTCCGTCTGCACCCGCGCGAGTCGACTGCGCCGGGTACCGACCCGGACGCGTTCGGTCACGGCTCGGGCCGCGGTGGTCGGAGCAGCTCAAGGGCAATTCGGCGCCGAGCGTCGCCGTCGGGCCCGACGGGAAGGGCACGAACCCGTTCGGTCGGAGGAAGCAGCAGGCGGACGACAAGCCGTTGCGTCAGCCGGTCTACCGCGGCCTCCTGATCGGCGTCCAGTCGACCCAGGAACCGACGCGCGTTCTCGAGCTCCGAGCGACGCACATCGTCCGCCGCCCTCCAGAGCGAGTCGATCCACGGCTCGCGCAAGCGGGCCGACAACCGGTCGAACGAGCGACGGGCTCGCTCCTCCAGCGGGTCGTCCGGGGCGGTTGGCGGAGCGAAGGGCGTTCGAGTCGCGCGCAGCTCCTCGAGGTCCAGAAGCCGAACGTTGGGCAGGAGGCGAACGCTGGGATCGATGTTGCGCGGGACGCCCAGGTCCACGAGGAGGAGGCGGCGGTCCGTCGGAACGTCGGAGGCGCGGATACCCCGGTGGCCGAACTTGGCCGCGGTCACGACCGCGTCCGCCCGCCCGAGTTCGTCGGCGAGCCGAGCCATCGGAACGGCTCGCGCTCCGGTGGCGTGCAGGAACTCGGCATCCGGCGCGATCCGGTGGTACGCCACCGTCAGTCGGGCGTCGGGCGCGAGCCTCTCGGCCACCTGCCGCCCGACCGTGCCCGACCCGATCACGAGGACGCGCGGGCGCGCCCGTCCGACCAGCGCGAGTAGACGCTCGGCCGCCACGCCCGCGATCGAGGGTCGCGCCGGACCGGAGGGCGCGACCTCCTCGGCCACATCGGCAGCGCGGTCCATCAGTTCGCGGAGCACGGGCCGAGGGTGGCGCGACATCACGCGTCCCGACGCCGCCCGGACCTGGTGGCGCACCTCGGCCTCGCCCCGGGCGAGCGATTCCCTTCCCGCGGCAACACGGAAGAGGTGGTCCACGGCGGCTAGGTCCTCGCGGGTTCGCCACGATTCGGGCGGGCCGGGGAGCACGTCCCGCCAGCGGGCCGCCTCCTCGGGCGTCGGCACCACCAGGACGATCTCGACCCTGTGGCAGGTCGTCAGGAGCGCGGCTTCCTCGGTTCCCTCGAACGCGGAGAACCACCCCCGGAAAGACTCCCGGGAAACCGAATGGGTGACGGCCTCGAGGTCGTCCAACGAGGCGGTGTCAAGGCTGAACTCGAACCCGATCAATCGGAGCACTCCCTGGTACGGCCCGGCAGCGGACGGCGGTAACGTCGCCCCGGCGGCCGACTCGACGGGTTTGAACGGAGACGATGGAGCGGCCGACACGGTCGAGTTCGAGGTCGAAAACGCAGCGTGAAGGGGCTTTTTGTGACGCCGTACGAACTATCCGGGGGCCGGGTCGGAGGGAGCCCCCGTTCCCCCGCGCGGGCCCCCCGGCCGCGGGACGGACGGCGGTCGAGCGACGGCGATAAGAGAACGGGCCCGTCATCCTTCGCCGGTCGCTCGTGGCAGGGGAGAAACCGGTGCCGGGCCCGGCCGTCGCGAAACCGGCGGTCCCGACCCAGAAGCTCTCGCTCACACTCAGCTCGAGCGGAGTGCTCGCCGCCGCGCTCGCGATCCAGTTGATCGGGTTCGTCGGGAACCTGTTCCTCTACCGGAACATCGGCCTCACGCTCGAGGGCCGGCTGCTCATCGGCACCGCCCAGTTCTTCCTGCTCATCGGCTCGTCGATCAACGGTGTCGGGGACCTGCGGCTCGGAACCGCCTACACCTTCTTCCTAGCCCGCGGGAAGCCGCCGCAGGACAACACGCTGGTCTACCTGGTCGTGCGGATGATGATGGTCGGCGCGGCCAGCCTCATCATCTTCGTAATCGCCCCGATCCCGATCGCGGGCCACTCGCTCACGACCGGAAACGTTCAGGTCACGTCGCTCGGGCTGTTCGTCCTCTTGCCGATCGCGTGGTCGTTCTCCACGGTCTACAACCAGTACTACATTGGTGTGGGCGACTCCCTGCGGGCACAGTACCCCTCCCTGATCGAGGCTCTGGTCCGGCTCCCGATCCTGTACCTCGTCGCCTACTACGCGCCCTCGGGGTTCGTCCTGGAGGGGATCACGCTCGCGTACGTCGCCGGAGCGCTCTCCTCCACGCTCTACACGATCCCAACCGTGGTCGCGCAAAGCGGGCGGTACCGCTGGGCCGAGGCGTACCGCCTGTACAAGTTCGCCTGGCCGCTGATGGCCAGCCTGATGCTCAATTACCTCGTGACGAACATGGTTCCGCTGATCGTGAACGCCGGCCTGGGCGCGGCGAAGCTCACGATATTTCTGGCCGCGAACGGATATCGGGTGCTGGTTCTTGCGCTGCCGCTCGCGGTCACGACACCGCTCTTCCCGTATCTCGCGGGGCTGCATCGGCAGGAGAAGTACGAATCGGTCCGGCGCGTGACGTGGCACGCCCTCCGCTACTCGGCGATGATGCTCGTGCCCGGGGTGGTCGCTCTGGTCACCTATCGGTACCAGTTCCTCAACGACCTCGCCAACCGTACCTACGCCGTCCAGGGCGCGCTCCCTCTCGCCATCCTGGTGATCGGGGCGCTGCCCCTGGCGCTGAGTCAGATCATCCAATCGAGCATCAACGCCATCGGGCGCCAGCGGCTCGAGCTCTACATCACCAGCACGTCGGTCGGCGTGATGGTGGGGGGCATTCTGCTGCTCATGCCCCCGTGGGGAATCCTCCCCGCGCAGGACGGCCTCGTGGCCGGCGCCGTGGCCGTCCTCGCGTCGAGCGTGGCCGCGCTCTCCCTGAACACCTACTTCATGGAGACCTTGATCCGGGTCCACATACATCCGCTCTCCATCGCGCGGATCACGGCCAGTGCCGTCGGCACGTTCGCGGTGTTCTCGTTCCTGAACCATCAGAACAAGTTCCCGATCAACTCCGCCGTCCAGCTCCTGTACGCGGTGGTCGTGGGATACATCGTCTACCTGTTCATCCTCGCCGGGACGGGCGAGCTTACGGCGGACGACGTGCGCCGGATCGGCGCCTCGATCTCGATCCCCCAGCGGGCCTGCGAGATCCTCGGGCGCCTCTGCTGGAACAAGGCCAGTCCCGACCTGCTGCCGATCGACCTGGCGACGGCCCCCGGGCTCCGCTCGACGGAGTTCCCCGAGACGTTCACGGGGACGACCGAGCTGCCGTCGTTCGGCCCGATCGAACCACCCTCCGACGACGACGAAGCGAAGCGCGACCGCTGACCAACCGCACGTCCCGGCCGGCCTTGGCCGACGAACTCCGGTCGCGGAGACAGGGCGATCCGCGCCTCCGCCTCCAAGACGTTAAACCTGCGACCCCCGTGGTCGGGCGGAGATCCTGACGATGGTTCGTGTGGGGATTCGGGTTCGTGCGGGCGCCGTTCTCGCCCGCCCACGGGGTCGTGCGAGCCGCCGCGGGCGAAAGCCCCCATGCGGTTGACGCGCGCCTCCCCCCGGCCGAGGGCTGCCGAATTCCCCCCCGGTACGGTCGTCGGACGGCGTTGCGACGCCGGTCGGGCGCGATGACGGGGGAGGCCCTGCGCAGCACGGACCTCCGGAAGATCTACCGCAGCAAGGGGGCGCCGCCGACCGAGGCGCTCACGGGCGTTTCGATGGTGGTCCACCCGGGCGAGCGGGTCGCCCTGCTCGGCCGCAACGGGGCGGGCAAGACCACGTTCCTGCGGATCGCCTCGACCCTGCTGCGCCCCACCTCGGGGACGATCGAGGTGTTCGGCTACGACGCGGACCGCACGCCCGACAAGGTCCGGCCCTACATCGCGGTCGTTCCCCAGGAAGGGAAGCCGTTCTTTCACCTGACGCCGCGCGAGCAGATCTACAGCTATCTCCGCGCCCGCGGCCTCGGGCGGGAGACATCCAAGGCGCGCACGCAGGAGGCTCTCGACCGGATGAGCCTGACCGAGTTCGCCGACCGCCTGTCCATCACCCTCTCCGGCGGACAGCGGCAGCGGGCGATGGTCGCCACCGTGATCGCGACCGAGGCCCCGCTCCTGTTCCTGGACGAGCCCACGATCGGGATGGACCCGTTCGCCCGCCGGTCGGTTTGGGAATCGCTGCGGGTCCTCACCCGCCGCGGGTCGACTATCCTGCTCACCACCCATTACCTCGACGAGGCGGACGCGCTCAGCCAGCGCCTCTACATCATCGACCGGGGGACGGTGCTCGTGAGCGGCACTGCGGAGGACCTCAAGCGGTCGGTCGGGGGCACGCTCAAGGTCCTCCTCCCCGAGGGCGCCGCCGAGGTCGAGCGGTTCCGGACGTTCGGGTCGTGCGTGGCCGACGGCGAGAGCCTGACGGTGATCGCCGCGCCGGAGCGGCTCGGCGAGCTGATGGACGTCGCGGTCCGCTCCCACCTGACGGCGACCGTCGGGCCGGTGACCCTCGAGGAGGCGTTCCTGCGCGTCGTCGGGCGATCGATCCATGAAGACTGAGCTCGAGCACCGCGCCCGGCCGTTCCGGGGCCTGCCCGCGTTCCTCTGGACGGAGGTCCTCGTGCAGGCGCACGAGGAGCTCGCGATGGCGACCTCGATGATCGTCCAGATCGTGCTGCTCGTCTTCGTCTGGGTGCTCAACCCGGGTCTCATCGGGGTCGCGCTCGTCGGCGCGGTCCTCTTCTCGATGTTCGCGATGGGCCAGCGGGTCCTCAACGAGGCGGCCTACATTCGCATCGACCACAAGGTGAGCGACCTCTACCTCGCTTCCCCGCTCAGCGCGGAGGCGTACTTCCTCGGGATCTCCGCCGGGGTGCTCCTCGTATACCTCGCGCCCGTGGTGGTCGTCGCGACCCTCGCCACGGTCGTGGTCCACCTCGCGGCGGCGGAGGTGCTGCTCCTGGCCCTCCTCGCCGTGACCGTCTGGCTGATCTCCGCGTCGATCGGCTACGTCTTCTCGACGGCGTTCCGCGACAACCGGGCGATCTGGGCGTACTCGAGCCTGTTCTTCAACATCTTCGGGGTGCTGCCGCCGGTGTTCTATCCGTTCGGCCTGTTCCCGGCGCCGCTCCGGCCGATCGTCCTCCTCATGCCCCCGAGCGCGGCCGCCGCGATCCTTCAGGCGGCGATCGGCGTCACGGTGCTCACCCGGCCGGAGCTCTGGCTGGCGAGCGGGGGTCTCGCGGTCGAAGGGGTCGGCCTGTTCCTGTTCGCCGCCTACTGGGCGCGGCGCACGGTCCGGGGGGGCTAGATGGTCGGGGTGGAAAGGGCGTTCCCGGGGGTCCCTACGCGGGGCCGGGCGCTGCCGGCCTTCCTCCTCGTCGGGTGGCGGTGGATCTCGCGCAACCCGGCCGTGTCGGTGACGCCGATCCTGCTGCCGTTCATCTTCCTCTACTTCCTTTCCCTGATCTCCCCGCCGTCGGACCGGCCGCTCGAGATCGTGGGCGCCATGCTGTTCACGATGCAGAACATCGGTTCCTGGGTCCTAGGGGACAGCGCACTCTGGCGGATCGAGTGCTCGCTGCAGGACCTGTTCGTGGCCAGCCCCCTCGGGAGGGTCCGATACCTCTTCGGGATCGCGTTCTCGAACCTGATCGCGATGGTGCCGGCGCTCCTCGTGCTCGCCGTGCTGCTGGCCTGGGTCGGCGGGTCCGACGGACACCCGCTCACGGTCTACGCCGGTCTCGTCCTCGCCGCTAGCCTCGGGGTCCTATGGGTTCTGTTCTCGTCGATCGGGATCGCGATCTCGAGCCGGATCCGGACCCAGCGGGAGATCTGGCCGGTCGGCAATATCACGTTCACGACGCTCGGGATGCTCTCGCCCCTCTACTACCCGCTCGCCGCGCTCCCCCCCCTCTGGCAGGACGCCGCCCGGTTCCTGCCGACCACCTACGCCGCGCTCCTCGCCCAGGGAGCGCTCGGCATCACCCCCGCCTCGCCCCAGCAGATGGTGCTCTACGCGGGCCTGCTTGCCGCCTGCGCCCTCGCCGGCCTGCTCGTGACCTTTCGGCTGTACCGGTGGGGCGAAGCGTGAGCCGGCGTCGTGCGCGATCCGTTCGGAGGAGGCGCGCCCTCGCAGGACGGGGGCAGTGCCCACGGCGGCCGGGGGTGAGGGGGAAACGTTCAAGCGGGGGAAGTGGCTTCCCACCCTTGGTGCGTTCCCCGAAGCGTCCCGCATTTTGCGCGTATTCTTCGCGGGGCGCCGACGGTTCGCGCGGTGTTCTCCCGTTCCGTGGCCGTACGCCGCCAGGGCCCTAGGGTCACTGTCCATGGGCAACGAAGAGTTCGATGAGATCCTGTCGGCTCTCGACCGGGAGACGGCGCGAATCCGAGTCCGGGCGGAACCGCGGCGGTACAACAAGCCCGCGACGGTCATCGGGGGGTTCCCGCCGGGGGTCGACCTGGCCGAGACGACCCGCGCGCTCAAGAACCGTCTCGCGACCGGCGGCTCGGTCGTGAACGGAGAGGTCTATCTGCAGGGCGACCACCGCGCCCGCATTCGCGACGAGCTGGCGCGCCTCGGGTTCGATCCCCAGACCGTCGAGGTGTCGGACACGGCGCTCCCGAAGCGCGGACGGCGCGGGTAGCCGGGTCCCCGTACCGGTCGGCCG
>JASHSP010000070.1 GCA_030038655.1 Thermoplasmata archaeon
GTCACGATCCAGGCTCAGATCCTCGAGCTGATGCGCGACCTGCGCCACCGCGTCGGAACCGCGATCCTGCTCATTACCCACGATCTTGCCGTGATCGCCGAGGTGGCGGATCGCGTCTCGGTGATGTACGCGGGGCAGATCGTGGAGACCGCCGCGGTCGAGGACCTGTTTACGCGGCCGCTCCACCCGTACGCGCAGGGCCTCCTCGCGTCGATCCCGCGCTTCGATCAGCCCTCGAAGAAGCTTACCTCGATCTATGGCTCCGTTCCGAACCTGATCCATCCTCCCACGGGCTGCCGGTTCCACCCTCGGTGTCCGTTCGCCATGCCCGTCTGCCGGGAGAACCGCCCGCCGCTCACCGACGAGGGGAATTCTCATCAAGTGGCGTGCTTCCTCTATACGGGCCCGAAGGTTGTGGAGTGACCTCATGGCGGCCGAGGTCACGACGCAGGAGAACGGGTCCGACATCGTTCTGAGCTCGTTCTACCTCCGGAAGTACTTCCCGATCCGAGGGGGCCTGTTTTCTTCGCACGTCGGCGACGTACAGGCCGTGGACGGGATCTCGTTCACGATCCGGCAGGGAGAGACCGTCGGACTCGTGGGAGAGTCGGGATGCGGGAAGACGACGGTCGGGCGACTCCTGCTCCGGCTGATTGAGCCGTCCTCGGGTCACGCGTTCTACCGGCCGCCTCCCGACATCTTCGCCAAGCTGATGGAGCTGTACGGGGAGCTTCGGCCCTGGTCGGTGGGCCACAACGGGTTCGATTCGGCCCCGGCCAGCGCGAAGCAGGCCCTCGCGGAGCTGGACAAGCTCGCGGACAAGTACTCGATCTTCCGGAAGTCGCGCCGAGAGATGGCCGACATCCGTTCGCGGTTCCAAATGGTGTTTCAAGACCCGTTCAGCTCGTTGAGCCCCCGCCAGCTCGTTCGGGACATCGTGGCAGAGCCCCTCGAGGTCCACCACGTCGGAAACCGCGCCGAGCGAGACCAACGGGTCCTCGAGCTGCTGAACGAGGTCGGCCTGAACCCCGAGCATATCTGGAGGTACCCCCACGAGTTCTCCGGAGGTCAGCGGCAGCGAATCTGCATCGCCCGGGCGCTCGCCCTCCGGCCCGAGTTCATCGTCCTGGATGAGCCGACGAGCGCGCTCGACGTCTCGGTCCAGGCGCAGGTACTCTCGATCCTTCAGAAGCTAAAGTCGGAGTTCAACCTCTCCTACCTCTTCATCTCGCACCACCTGTCGGTGGTCCGGGCGATCAGCGACCGGGTCGTCGTCATGTACCTCGGACGGATCACCGAGGAGGCCGGGACGGACGAGCTGTTCAGCCGTCCCCTCCATCCGTACACCCAGGCGCTCCTCTCCGCCATTCCGATCCCGGACCCGACCCTGCACCGGGAACGGCTGGTCCTTTCCGGGGACGTCCCGAGTCCCTCCGCGCCGCCCTCGGGCTGCCGCTTCCACACCCGATGCCCGGCGGTGATGCCGGTCTGTTCCACCGTCGACCCGCCGCTCCTCGAGATCCGGCCGGGGCACTGGGTCGCCTGCCATCTCTACTCGGCGCCCTCGACTGGCACCGCAGTCCCCGAGTCGGCGGGCCCGACGATGGACGCGGAGCGTTCTGCGCCCGAGTCCGCATCATCTCCGGGGATCTCGTCCTAGGCGGCTCTTCGCGTGGCCGCCGCGATGCCGGTCGAACCGTTCGCGACCTCGCACCACGATTCCGCGGGACCTCTCCTCCACCGGAGAAGGTCTATAGGACGTGTGGGCATCGACGACCCCGTGACCGGTTCCGGTCGGGACCGGGCCCGCGGCCCGCGCCGGTCCCACCTCTCGCCATACACGAGGTACGCCGTCCAGCGGCTGCTCTTGTTCCCTGCCCAATTGCTGCTGGTCCTCCTGATCCTCTATCTCGCGCTCTACGTTCCGAGCGCGGCGGCCTCGGGACAGGGGCTGGGCCTGACCGGCTTCTGGACCGGATTCGTCCAGCTGATCGGAAACGACTTTTCCGGGAACTGGGGGGTGTCGGTCCAGTACGGTGGGGTCCCGGTCGCGCAGCTGTACGCCTGGGCGATTCCCCAGTCGATCCAGCTCGCAATCTTCTCGCTCGGGATCGCGGCGGCGATCGCCTATCCGACGAGCCTTCTTGCCGGGTGGACGCGACGCGCATCGGTCGACGTCGCCGTCCGAGCCACCTCGCTTCTGGGGACCTTCTTTCCCGTCATCATCGTCGGCGGAGCCGTGACCGCGGCCCTCTTCTACTGGTTCCTCGCCACGTACCACGACATTCCGACCGGTCTCCTCCCAAACGTCTTCTGGTGGCTCGACCAAGGCTACACCCTGCCACCGACGTGGATCCTCTTCACGCAGGCGTACACGCAGCCGACCGGGTTCCCGCTCATTGACGGGGCCCTCCACGGAGCGTGGAGCTTCGAGCTGATCGTCCTCCTCAAGACGCTCATCCAGGGCGGGATCATCGCGGTCGTCTACGTGTCGATCTTCCTGCGCCACTCGTTCACGG
>JASHSP010000071.1 GCA_030038655.1 Thermoplasmata archaeon
CATATCCCCTGCCATGGTTCTGCGCCCCAAAAGAGGGACGCCCCTGGCGACCGGTCTCGGGGACGATGGTTCGCGCCAGTCGTTCCGGATGAGTTCGACCGTGCCGGAGTTCCCAGCCGGCCGTCGGTCCGTGCGGAAGTCGGCGTCGCGCCGGACGATTCCTTCGCTGCGCGGCCGACGCGGACGAGCCAATGGCCGGGCACGCGGCGCGCCGGCCCCATCGAGGGTATCTCACGTCGACGCGCGGGGCTGCTTCTCCTCGAAGTCGCCCCAGTCTAGGATCGGCGGTTCCACGTCGATCCGCCACAGGAGGGCGTTCAGCTCGCCCCGGTGCTGCAGCTCGTGCTCGACCACGTGCAGCAGGGTGCTTCGGACCGACGTCGTGAAGTCCTCGTCCCGCCACGGGGGCAGCTTGAGGGCGAGGAAGGCACGATCCAGGTCCCTTTCTGACAGACGGGAGAGGAATCGGTCGACCTTCTCCCCCACCGCCCGCTCGTACCCTCTCCGGTCGTCGAGCGACACCGGTTCGGGGCCGTCGTAAGGGGCGAGCGGCGCTCCGGTCAGAGGCGACATTCGAACGATCCATGTCTCGATGCCGCCGATAAAGTGGCCGAGGATGTCGAGCAAGGTCGGGAACGACGCGCCGCGGTCGCGGGAGAGTTCCGCCGTGGGAGTTTCGAAAGCACTTCGAAGTAGCCCCGCCGCGCGGCCGCGTTGCACGCGTACTAGTTGCGCAGCCGCTCCACCTCGGACATGAGACACCGTGCGTTCGTTCGGGGTCTGAGCGTGAGCTCTTTCCTAGGGGGACCCCTTGATCAACGCACCGAAGCTCGACTTCCGCTTGATTTTGCCCTTCTCCAGTTCGAAGATGTTGCAAAACCGAACGGCTAGGTTGCGACCGTCCTTCTTGTGGACGCGCGCGATCCCCTCCACGACCACTACGTTGCCCTCCTCGGTCATCCGAAGGATCTCGGTGCGGAGTTCATCGTCTCCGTAGTTCTGGACGAACGGGGCCTTCCCTCGCGTGAGCACTCCCTCGGCGGGAACTCCGTCTCCCCACTCTATCCACTCCACGTCGTCGGTAAGGAATTCGGCGGCCTTGGACCGATCCGTGGCCGCCATGTGGGCCTGGATGACCTTCTTGTTCGCGCTCATCTGCCCCCGGAACGGTGCATCGGGTCATAACGCCCGTCAGGCTCCGTGCAAGCACCTTCCGAACGGCCCGTGTCCATCCGGCCGGCCCTCGGCGGTGTGGTGGATCCCTCGGTATGGCCGACGGCTGACACGTGGGTCGCCGGGGCGGCAGCGTACTGCAGTCGAACATGCGAAGCCTTTGCTGGCGCCGCATCGTCCCTCCGACCCCGGGCCGAGCCGGGTTCGCTTCGATACGACCCGAGCTCGTTTGCTCCGTTTATCGGCGCGCGGCCTGGCGATCGAGCGCAAGCCATGCCGGTGGGGGCCGCCCTCCTGGGCCGAGACCGGCCGAGCCAGGGTGTGGAGGGGTTCCGGGGGACGCGACGATCTTAGAGCTTGACGCGCCGACCCGCTTCGGTGCCCGTTACTTGGGCGGCCCGTCGGTCGTTGGGACGGCCGATCCTTCCGGACTCGGAGCGTATGCCTCCTCGCCGAATTCGGAAATGTCGAGTCCCGCGTCCTCTTGGTGCGGCGACACGCGCAGGGGCGAGAACACGTTGATTACTCGCAGCAACGCGTACGTTCCGCAGAAGGCGAACGAGGCCACGACCGCCACACCGACCAGCTGGACCAGCACGTGATGAGGGTCACCGTAGATCAGCCCGTTCCAGCCGGCCGCATTGACGGCCGTCGAGGCGAACAGCCCGACCGCGATCGTTCCCCACATGCCCCCCGCCCCGTGGCAGGCGAAGACGTCGAGAGAGTCGTCGAGGGTGGTCCGCGCCCTCCAGTTCGCGACGTAGTTGCATAGGATGCCGGCGACCAACCCGATCACGATCGAGGCCGACGGATTGACGTACCCGGCCGCCGGGGTCACGGCGGCGAGGCCGCACACCGCCCCGACCGCCATGCCTACCGCCGACGGGCGGCCCTTGCGGATCCAGTCGACCAGCATCCAGCTGACCCCGCCCGCCGCTGCGGCCAGGTTGGTCGTGACGAGGGCGTCCACCGCGACGGCGTTCGCGGCCAGCGCGCTTCCGGCGTTGAAGCCGAACCATCCAAACCACAGGAGCGCGGCCCCGAGAATGACGTAGGGTACGTTGTTGGGTCGATTCTCCCGGACCTCCGCCTCCGGCCGGCGGCCGATCACGATTGCCGCGGCGACCGCGGACACGCCGGCCGACGTGTGGACGACCAGCCCGCCCGCAAAGTCCTCCACTCCCAGGATGTGGAGCCAGCCTCCCGGGTTCCAGATCCACATGGCGATCGGAACGTAGATCAGCGTGGTCCACAGGACAATGAAGATCAGCAGCGACTTGAATCGGACCCGGCCCGCGAACGCGCCGATGATCAGCGCCGGGGTAATCGCGGCGAATTTGAGCTGGAACGCGAAGTAGAGAAGCGCGGGGATGCTGGCGGAGTATACCGAGGGGGCCGCTCCGACGTTCAGGAGTCCGATGTTGTTGAAGTTCCCGATCACCCCGTGCACGGCCGGGCCGAACGTCAGGGTGTAGCCCCACAGGGCCCACACCAGGCTCACGACGCTGAAGATCGCCAGGCACTGAACGATGGTCGAGACGAGATTCTTCCGCCGGACCAGTCCGCCGTAGAAGAACCCCAACGCGGGGGTCATCAGCATCACCAGCGCCGTCGCGGTGATGACCCACGCCGTGTCGCCCGAGTCCAGCGTCATCGATTCCTTCCCGGGGCCCGCGGGAAGGCAGGTTCCGACAGCAGCCGACGGGCGGTCGTTCGGTTCACGCCGGAGCACCCCGAGGGGGGTTGACCTCGGTCGTCGTTGCGGCACCCCCGAATTAAACTATCGCCTCGACCGGCGGCGCCAGGAGGGGTCGGGCAGAGTCGCCGGGTCGCGAGGACCCCGGGGAGGCAAGCCATCCTCGAACCGGAGGAGCGAGGGTTCCGGACCCGGTACCCCCGTGACGGCTATCCGCCCCCGCGACTGGCTCGGTTCGACGACCCGGCTATGACGAGCGGTTGGGACACGATGGCGCGCTCGCGCGACGCGAGCATGGGAGAGAACGGCGACCTATGGCATCGATCGCTGATCGACCCAACCCTACTCCGCGTCGTGGGCCCGGTCGCCGGGCTCCGGGTCGTCGAGGTAGCCTGCGGGAACGGCTACCTGGCCCGCCGGTTCGCCCGGTCGGGGGCCCGCAGCGTCCTCGCCTTGGACGCGTCGGCACCCAGCATCCGGTTCGCCCGGGCCCGGGAGCGGGCCGCCCCGACCGGCGCCCGGTTCACGGTCGGGAAGGCCACCCGGGTCCCCTCCCCCGACGGTTCCGCCGACCTCGTCGTCGCCAACATGGCGCTCATGGACATCGGCGACGCCCGGGGGGCGATCCGGGAAGTCGCCCGGCTCCTGGCACCCGGAGGCCGGTTCGTCTTCTCGATCTCCCATCCGTGCTTCGACCTCGACGAGCGGACGATCTGGCTGTTGGAGCGCGGGTACGACGCGCACGGTGTGTACGGCACTACCGTCTGGCGGAAGGTTCGGGGGTACCGCCGAGAGGGCCGGACCCGGATCCCTTGGCCGTCGGGCCAGGGGGGCACGGTCTGGACGGAAGCGTTCCATCGCACACTATCGACCTACTCCCGCTACCTCCGATCGGCGGGACTCGCGATCGCTCGCATGGAGGAACCGGAGCCGCTGCCCGAGATGCTCGAACAGAGCCCGCAGGGGGCCTACATCGCCGAGATTCCACTCCATCTCGTCGTGGAGGCAGTCGGCCGGGGCCCGGTCACACGGGGGTCGCGAACGTTGGAACATAATCCGCCGGGGGTCGTCCGACGATCGGGATCGCGTGGCCGCACGCGCGGCAGCGGTTCTCCCCGTCGAGGTTCCAGGCCCGGATTGTGAACCCGTAGCGGCGGACCGCGACCTCGCCGCACGCGGGGCAGTAGGTGTGCTCGAGCGGGTGGCCCCAGAGATTGCCCAGGTACACGTACTCCAGGCCTTCCGCCTTCGCGACCGCGTGGAGCCGCTCCAGCGTCGAAGTGGGGGTCTCGGGCAGGTCCATCATCTTGTAATCCGGGTGGAACTTGAGCAGGTGGAACGGCGTCGAGGGACCCAGTTGGTCGACCACGTACCGGGCCAGCTTCCGGGTGGCGTCGACGGAGTCTCCGACCTGGGGCACGATCAGGTCCGTGATTTCGACATGCGCCCCCTTCTGCTGCAGGGCCGCCGCGGACTCGAAGATCGGCTCGGGCCCCTTCGCACTGATGTACCGTCGCATGAATCCCGGTTCGCCGCTCCCTTTGAAGTCCACGCTAACCGCGTCGAGGTGCGGTCCGAGCGCGTCCACCGCTTCCGGTGTCATGTAGCCGTTGGTCACGAAGTTCGCGAACAGGCCGGCGGCGTGCGCCTCGCGAATGATGTCGAGCGCGTACTCCGCGAAGATCGTCGGTTCGTTGTACGTGAACGTCACCCCGGAGCAGCCGAGCCGCCGGGCTCCGGTGACGGCCGCCCGCGGTGTGAGCGCTCGTCCCGTCACCTCGCGTTCCTGCGAGATCTCCGCGTTCTGGCAGTACAGACACCGCCAGTTGCACCCGACGGTGCCGATGGAGTAGACCCGCGTGCCGGGCCGGAAGTGGGAGAGCGGCTTCTTTTCTACCGGATCGACCTGGATCGCCGAAGCGATACCGTAGCTCAGCAGCACGAGTCGACCGTTCTCGTTCTTCCGGACAAAGCAGAACCCGTGCGAGCCGTCGGGGATTGTGCAGTATCGAGCGCACGCCGTGCACCGGACCTTTCCCCCTTCGAGGGGCTCGTACAGCGTCGCGGCATGGTGGCGAAGCATGGCGGCCATGGAGTCCCCGTATTCACTAGGGTTCGCACCGCGATAACGGTCGCTCACCCGGCCCCGGCCCGTTCCACCGAAGGTTCATCTGCGCCGGAGGGTCCGGTGCGGTGGCATGTCCTCCTCGCCACGGCCGCCGTCCGAGGTCGCGGCGGACCGCGTGGAGGCCGCGGTAGCGGCCCGGATCGCCCCGAGTCCCGACTTCCTCGCCCGCGTCGAACGGATCCGCTCGGAACTGCCCGAACGGGTTCGCGAGGTGGCTCGGGCCCGCTCGAGTCCGCTGGTCCGCGCCCTCGTGGCAGGGAGCGCGGCCCGGGGAACATTCCTCGCCGACCGCCTCGACATCGACCTCTTCCTCCTGTTCCCGCCCGACCTGCCGCGCGACCGGCTCCGCGAGGAGGGGCTTGCCCTGGGTCGCGCCGTACTGACCGACCCCGAGACGCGGTACGCGGAGCACCCGTACCTCCGCGGTCGGTACGAGGGGTTCTCGGTTGACGCCGTGCCGGGGTTCGCGATCGCCGATCCCAGCCACCCGCTCTCGGCGGTCGACCGCACGCCGTTCCACCAGGCATACCTATCCGAACGGGAGACGCCGGCGCTCGTCGCCCAAGTGCGGCTCGCGAAGCAGTTCCTCCGAGGGCTGGGGGTCTACGGCTCGGAGGCGAGGACGGAAGGGTTCTCGGGGTACCTCGTCGAGCTTCTCGTCCTGAAGTACGGCTCGCTCCGGGCGCTCCTCTCGGCCGCGCATCGCTGGCGGATTCCGGCCCGGTTGATGGACCCCCGCGACGAAGCCCCCCGCCTGCCCGAGGACATCGCCCTGGTGCTGACCGATCCGGTGGACCCTCACCGGAACGTCGCGACGGCGCTGTCGCGGCGGAACCTCGGGGTCTTCGTGGTCGCGGCCGGTGCCTACCTGGAGAACCCGGCGGAGTCATGGTTCGAAGTCTGCGTGCCCTCGCCCCTCTCGCGCGCCGAGGCGGTCGAACGCGCAACCCGCCGCGCCAGCCACGTCACGGTGGTCGAGCTGCCCCGGCCGGACCTCGTGGACGACACGCTCTACCCGCAGATCCGGAAGGCGGAGGGGGCGATCGCTGACGAGGTCCGGCGCGCCGGGTTCGAGGTCCTGGGGAGCGGAAGCGCTGCCGATACCGTGAGGGTGGTGGTCGCTCTCGAAGTAGCGCACCGGCTTCGGTCGCCCGTACGGCGCCGGGACGGCCCTCCGGCCGGCATCGACCGGGTCGGCGAGTTCCTCGCGAAGTGGTCCTCCGGCGATCCGTCGGTCGTGCAAGGTCCGTTCGTTCGGGAGGACGGCAGCCTGGGCGTGGAGACCCGATGGCCCGAGCGCGAGGTCGAAGCCGTCCTTCGGGCGGGGTTCGACCGCCTCTCGCTGGGGAGAAATCTGACCCCCTCCGAGCCCGGCCGGGCCGGGGTCCGTCCTCTGTCGGAGGCGACCGACTCCCCGGCCCTGGCCGAGGCACTCCGGCAGGTCCTCGGGAAGCGGCTCCCGTGGCTTGACCGGAGCTAGCCGACCCGATCAGAACACGTTGACCAGGACGAACCAGAGGGCGAGCCAGCCGAACGCCACGAGCGCGACCAGACCGGCCCAATCGCCCTTCGTGTACAAGCTCGAACGGGCTCGGAGCCGCTGGATCGCGAGCGGCGCGGCGATGAGGCCGAGCAGTCCGTAGAGAATCGGGACCCACCACGGAAGCCCGGCGTTCGTGGTGAGCCAGGAGAGGAGGCCGAGCAGCACCGCGAACCCGCTGGCCAAGGAGAGCGCGACGGTCATTTCGAGTTCCTTCGTCACGAACCCCGCCTCGTCGAATGCCGGGAACTCGAACTTGGCCTCCGCTTCCGCCTCCGGGCTCCGGCGGACCTTCTTCGCCACGCGCTACGCCCCCTGCGCCGCGAGCGCGCGCCGGTAGAGCGTTTCGGCCCGGTAGGAGCTGCGGACGAGGGGCCCCGCCTCGACGCCGGCGAATCCGTGCGCGAGTCCGCGCGCGCGCCACCGCGCGAACTCCTCAGGAGTGACGTACCGTTGGACGGCGAGGTGGGTCGGACTCGGCCGGAGGTACTGGCCGAGCGTCAGCAGATCGACGCCCGCCCCCCGGAGGTCCGAGAAGGTCCGCTCGAGCTCGTCGTCGGACTCTCCCACCCCCAGCATGATCGAGCTCTTGGTGACCAGGTTCGGCGGACCGAGCTCGCGCGCCCGCCGCAGGACGCGGAGCGAGCGGTCGTAGCCGGCGCGGGGGTCGCGAAGTCGGGAACTCAGCGACCGGACCGTCTCGATGTTGTGCGCGAGAACGTCGGGGGCAGGGTCGAGGACGGTCCGCAGGGAGTCGTCCTTGCCCTCGAGGTCCCCGATCAGCAGCTCGACGAGCGTGCCCGGGCTCTCCGCGCGAACGCGCCGGACGGTCTCGGCCAGGACTGCGGCCCCACCGTCGGCGAGGTCATCCCGGCACACCTGGGTGAGCACCACGTACCGCAGGCCCCACCGCCGGACCGCTTCCCCGACCCGCGTCGGTTCGGTCGCGTCGACGACGCCGCGGGGCCAGTGCGTGGTGACCGCGCAGAATGGGCAGCGGCGCGTGCAGTCGGTTCCCAGCAGCATCAGCGTCGCCGCCCCGGCCGACCAGCATTCGGGGAGGTTGGGGCAGCGCGCTTCCCGGCACACGGTATCGAGGCGGAGCTCGCCGAGCAGGCCCCGCACCTCGGGGTAGACCGGACCCCGCGGGGGCCGTACGCGGATCCATTCCGGGAGCCGGCCTGCCGGGTCGGGCGCCGCCGAAACGGCCTCCGAGGCTGCCACGAGCGCCTCCGACCGAGAGGCTCGTCTTAGGCCTTGCGGACGCGCGAGCGGCCCAATCGCTCCTCGAGCAGGGTCGCGAGAAAGCTCGCCGGGAGCTCGTCCATCGCCACCTGGCTCGACTCACCGGAGGCCCCCGTGTCGAGTGTCACGAGCCCGTCGCGTTCCAGCTCCTTCAGCGTCCGCCAGAACGTGGTCCGGCTCATCTTCGGTCCGCCCAGCTCCTCGAGCAGCGCGGCGTGGGACGCCCGCAGCTTCTGGCTCGGGACCGAGGTCCCCCGACGCTTCAGCGACCGCGAGATCGCGAGCAGAACCCCCAGCTGGTTCGTCGACAGCCCCTCGAGCTGCGTTTCGGAGACGGTCGGAAGGATCGATCCCTTGGCGCGGCGCACGTGCTCGGCGGCGAGCGAGTCCGCGCCCGCGTCCTCCGCCGCCCGCGCCGCGTTCGCGAGCAGTTCGAGGGCGAAGCGGGCATCGCCACCGGGGGCGGCGACCCGCGCGATCTGGCCGAGGACCTCGCGGTCGAAGCTGCCCGGCCGAAGGGCCAGCTCGGCGCGGGACGCGAGGATAGCAACGAGCGCGTCCCGGTCGTACGGCGCGAGTGCGAGCCGGTGCGTGACGCCGAAGCTCGACCGGCTCGGGGCGTCCAGGAACGGCAGCAGGTCCTCCGCGGCGACCAGGACGAGCGACATCGAGCCGAGGCCGACCTCGCGCGCGCGCGACAGGAGGTACACGAGCTTCGTCCCCTGCTTCACGAGGGCCGACGCCTCGTCCAAGAGGACGAGATGGTGCGCGGGGCTGCGCCGGACCCCCTGCTCCAGCACGTCGAGCATCTCCGAGAGGCTGTAGCCGCGATCCGGGAGCGAGACGCCCACACTGCGCAGCAGGTCGAGCATCACGGTGCGGTCGCTCGCCCGTCGCCAGCAGTTGATGTACGTCGCTTTCGCGGGGAATTCACCCAGCCGACCGGCGCGTTCGAGGTCGGCCGCGAGCCGTCGGACCAGGGCGGTCTTCCCGCTGCCGACGCCGCCGGTGAGGAGCAGGTGGAACGGCACTCCGCGGGCGAGCGCCTCCCGATACCGTCGAAAGAGGAGTGTGAGTTCGGGTTCCCGGTGCGGGAGCTTGGGGGGAAGGTACGACGGGTCCAGCGTCTCCTCGCGGATCAGGAGACGAGAGGCGGGTGTCATCGGTCCCCTCCCTCGGGCCACGGCGCGGATATCATCTTCCCCCGCGTCGGTTGCGGGGCCGTCCGGCGATCCCGTCCGCGCGAAGGCTTTCGAGGGCGGCGGCGAGGAGGTCGGGGGCCGGTCGACGGGCATCGAGGACGATCCATCGGTGACGACGAGCGAGCGCCCGGTAGGCGCGGACGACGCGGCTCAAGGTCCGCGCTCGCTCGAGCGGACCGCGGGCGGAGGCCCTCCGGCCGAGCCGGGCGATCGCGCGCGCCGGGGGGAGATCGAGCAGGATGACGCGGTCGGGGGACCGAGTGGTCGCGATCTGGATCGTCTCCAGCCGGGCGCGGTCGCGGGGGGGGAGGGCGCTCCCCTGGTAGGCCAAGGTCGAGAAGTACGACCGGTCCGCGATGACCAGGTCGTGTCGGGCTAGGTCCCTGTCGAGGGACGGGCGGGCAAGATACCGGTCGATCGTGAAGTAGATGGCTCCCGACCAGGCGTCGTGGACGCTCGCGGATTGGGCGAGCGCACCCAGCCGACGATCCGCCGGTTCGCGACGCAGTCGGACCGAGAGGCCCCGGCGGCGCAGCGCGGCGACGAGGGAACGCGCGAGCGTCGACTTGCCGGCCCCGTCGATTCCCTCGAGGGCGACCAGCGTGCCGTGGCGGGCGGACGGCGCGCTCACGTCTCTCCCGCTCCGGGAGGGACCGGGCGCCAGCCGTAGACCCGTTCGACGGACTCGACGAACGGACCCCATAGTCGTTCCGCGCTCCCGGCCGCCTCGGCAAGGGCCGCGGCCCGACGCGGTACGGTCGTGAGGTCGAGGACGGCGCCGGGTCGATTCGGGTCGTCGAGGAAATCGGTCTCCAGGAACCAGGGCGCCGGGTCGTCCCCGATCTCCTTCACCAGCTCGCGCCGGGCGAGGTACGAGGGGACGACCCCGCACGCGGCGGCGGGCTCGACACGTGCGCGGGCGTAGTGCTTGACGACCCGGTGGCGGGGCACACCGGCCCGGTCCGCCTCCGCGGCGAGGCTCCGGTATCCCTCGGCGTCGAGGTCCGCGGAGTGCACGACCACGGGACAGTCGACCTCGCGGGCGACCGAAAGGGCGTGGCGGAACGCGGCGTCTGCGACCTCGGCGATCCCGGGCGGGGTCGGGAAGTGCGGCCAGCCCACCTCGCCCAGCGCGACGGCCCGCCGCTCCCGAACCCAGGCCCCCGCCAGGTCCAGGGCGTCGCAGTGCAGCTGGAGCGCCCCGTCGGGTCCGAGCGCGATCGCACCGGCCACCAGATCGACGGGGTACGGCGCGAGGACGACGTAGGCGGTGACGCCCGTCTCCGCTCGGACTCGCTGGGAGAGCTGCTCGGTGGTCTCGAACTGGCGTCGATAGTCGTCCAGCGTCGCGGGGGGACGGCCGTCGTAGTTCTGCGTCGCGAGGAACAGATGCGTCCCCCCCGCGGCGCGAAACCGGCGCGCGGCCCCGACGCCCTGTCCGCCCGGGGAGAGATGGCAGTGGTGGTCGATGACGGGAAGATCGGGCGGGAGCGGCACGTCGCCGATCGAGGACGACGGCCTACCGCAGCAGGCCGGCGCCCTGGAGCTCCTTCGTGATCTTCTTCACCGCGACCTCGACGTCCGACGGCTTGCGCGCCCCGGTGCAGACGAGCTTCCCGCTCCCGAAGAGGAGGACGACGACCTTCGGGTCATCGATCCGGCAGACGAGCCCGGGGAACTGCTCGGGCTCGTACTCCACCCGGTCGAGACCGAGCGTCACCGCGATGGCGTTCAGGTTGATTTCGCTCTCGAGGTCCGAGCTGGCGACGATGTTCTGTACCTCGATCCTCGGGCGAGCGGTGATCTTCTGGCCGCCCTTGCGGATCTGCTGCGAGACGGTGCTGATCGACTCCTCGACCTCGTGCATGCTCTTCGCGCCGGTGCAGACGACCTTGCCCGATCGGAAGAGGAGGATGGCCGTCTTCGGTTGCTTCAGCCGGTAGATCAGGCCGGGAAACTGTTCCGGCTCGTACTCCGCGCCGTCCAGGCCGAGAGCGATCGATTGAAGGTCGAGTTCGTCCCCGAGGGAGGTCGATGCGACCACGTTCTCGATACGAATCTTGACCAAACGAATCCCCGGCGCGGGACTATTTAAACCGCTATTTAATACATGGCGCTCGTCGAAGCGACGTGTCTCGAGGTGAACGCGGTCCGCTTCGGCGCCCGCGGAATCCGACGGACGGCTCCGAGCCCGCGGCAGCTCCGGGGGCTTGCCCACGAGCCCAAGGTCAGGGACGAGCGGCCGTAGACCCCGGGCCTCACCGGACGGAACGCCGGCCGGTCCGCGAATCGAGCAAGGACTATGGGGCCTCTCGAGACCGCTCCATACACTTATTCGAGGCCGTCCGGTCGCCTTCTTCGGGCGTTGCCGGGCCGAAGCGAATCGGACACCTTGATGGCGAATTCGGAGAACCCCGAACCGGAGTCGACCGAGCCGCCGACCGGGCCCCTCGCCGAGACGCCGGCCCGAAGTGCTCCGGCCGCCCGGGTGTGGACCCTGCCGATCGTGCTCGCCATCGCCGTGGGAGCCGCGCTGATCGTCGCTTCGACGGTGCTGATCCTGGTGCCTTTCGCGCAGTCGGTCCCGGAGTCGTTCTCGATCGCTGACCCGGGCAGCTCCACGCTCAACTACGTCTACAACATCACGTTCTACCACGGCGGGTCGTTCGGCTTCATCTGGAACACCAACAACTCGCAGGTCCTCACCTTCACAATCACCGGCCCGTCGGACGCCAAGGTCTACTCCGCGACCTCCTCCGACGGGCTGGGGAACATCACCATCCTCGCCGGCGGCGAGTACAGCTTCGCGGTCCACGACTCGAACCCGTCCACGGTGACCGTTTCGGGAACGTACTCGTTCCGGGCGCCGTACCTGCAGTTCCCTTGATCGAGAGTCCGGCTCGCGTCAACGCGGGGCCGGCGGCTCGTCCGAGCGCCCCGGCGGTGAATCGAACACCGGGCTCCCCGGGCCATCGTCCGACGGCAGGCCCATAAACTCCCGCAGGACGCGTCGCGTGAAGCCCCACAGCACGTGGCCGTCATACACGGTCGCCGAAACCTCGGCGGCGCCCCGGAGGGTGTCGGCCGAGACTCGGCGCGTGCGGCCCAGCTCCGCGAGGGGGAGCCAGAACACGTGCGCCACTTCGTGAGCGCTCCGAACGCCGGGGCCGCGTCCTTCCGGCGCGAGTTCCGCCGCGAAGACCGCGACCCGGATCCCGAACCGTCGAGCGTGGCCGGTGCCGACGAACCGAAGCGAACCGGTGAGGTCGCTCGGCGCGAGGCCGACCTCCTCTTCGAGCTCGCGGAGGGCGGTGGTGGCGAGCGATCCGTCCCCGTCGTCCACGCGGCCACCGGGAAGGGACACCTGCCCGGACGCCGGGTCCGAAGGGTTCGCCGCCCGCTCGATCAGGAGGACCTCGGGTCCCGAGAGCCCTTCCCGGAGGACGAGCGTGACCGCGGCGCCGGCCAGGCCGACCGGCGGGGCCAGCTCGGGAAACGGCCCGATCAGCGAGGGGACGGAGCGCACGGGCTGCGGCACGGACGGGGTCGAAAGGGTCGGATCGTCACCCCTGCCAGTCGTAGGAGACCTTCCCCTGCACGACGGTCCGGTCGGCGGCGTGCTCCCCCGCGGTTCCCACCAGCCGCTCGAGCGCCGCGACGCGGAGCCGCAGCTCGTGCAGTTCCGTCTCGAGCCGGGCGAGTCGCGATCGGAGCTCGTCGGAGGGGTCGGGAGACATCCGCCCGGGAATTCGGGCGGGAGGTGATAAGCTCGATTGTCGGCCCGGGTTCAGCCGGGGTGCGACGAGGCGCGCCGTTCCTCGACGGCCCGCACGAACGCGTCGATCGATTCCGCAGCTTCCGCCGGCCGCTCGACCGGGATCATGTGCCCCGTTTGCGCCAGGATACGAATCTGCGAGCCCGGGATCGACTGGCGGAGAATCCGGCCGTGCGACGCGTCCACCACCTGGTCGTCCATCGCCTGGACGATCAGGGTCGGCACCGCGACCGACGCGATCCGCGACCGTTCGTCGAAGGCGGCGGTTTCCTGCGCCCAGCGTCGTGCCGGCCCAAAGTCGCGGCGCGGAACCTCCTCGCGCACCCGGTCCGCGAAGTCCATGTGCTCCTCGATCCAGTCGGGGTAGTAGAGGTCCTTGAGCAGGCGGAGCGCGAAGGCGTCGGGCCCCTCCTTCGCGTACGTTTCCGCCCATCGCTCTGCCACCGACCGGGTGTGGGCGTCCGTGTACGCCGCCCCACCCAGCATCGTTAGGCTCCGCGCGCGGTGCGGGTAGTCGAGGGCCATTCGCAGGGCGAGGAGGGCGCCGGCGCTCAACCCGACCAGATGCGCCGAGGGGACCCCCTTCTGGTCCAGCAGGTGGAGAAGGTCGCCGCACAGCTCGTCGAACGTATACCGCGACTCGCCCGGATTGGGTGAACGCCCGTGACCGCGCAGGTCGGGGCTGAGGACCCGGAACGTGCCCACGAGCCGGGGGACCATCCCGTTCCAGACCGTGTGGTCGGCCCCGGCACCGTGCAGGAGTAGGAGCGCGGGTCCGGCGCCCTCGTCGCGAGCGAAGA
>JASHSP010000072.1 GCA_030038655.1 Thermoplasmata archaeon
GTTCGAGACCGAGGTGCTCCCGTCCGAGGACCTGGCCGAGGGGATCGCAGCGTTCGCCGAGCATCGCCCGCCGAAGTTCCGGGGGGGATGACCGTGGGAATCGAGTTCTCCTTCTCGCCGGCCGAGGAGGCGTTCCGCGCGGCGGTCCGCGGTTTCCTCGAGAAGGAGGTCGCGCCGATCGTCGCCGCGATGGACGAGAGCGAGGAGTTCCCCCGGCCGACCGTCCGCCGGATGCAGGAGGAGGGGTACTTTGGCGTCCCGGTACCGGAGGAGTACGGAGGTCTTGGTCTCGGGAAGGTGGGCTACTGCATCCTCCTGGAGGAGGTTGGCAAGGTCGACGCGTCGCACGCCACGATCCTCGGGGCGCATACGTCGCTCGGCACCACGCCGCTCCTCTACTACGGCTCCGAGGAGCAGAAGCGCCGCTGGCTCGTTCCCGCCGCGAAGGGCGAACGCCTGCTCGCGTTCAGCTTGACCGAGCCCGGATCGGGCAGCGACTCGGGGTCGGTGCACACCGTCGCCGAGCGGAAGGGCGACGGATGGGTCGTCACGGGCAACAAGATCTACGTATCGAACGGACGCGAGGCGGACACGATCGTCCTGATGGCGGCGAACGATGCGAAGCTCGGGCCGAACGGCGGGGTCACCGCGTTCCTGGTCGACCGCGACCTCCCCGGCTTCTCGGTCGGCCGGTGCGAGAAGAAGATGGGGCTCCACGGCACCTCGACCGCCGAGCTCGTTCTCGACCACGTCGAGCTCGGGCCCGAACGCGTGCTCGGAGGACCCGGCCGGGGCTTCCTGGTCGCGATGACCGCGCTGGACGTCGGTCGGGTCTCACTCGGCGCCGCGTCGTTGGGGGGCATGGAGAGCGCCGCGACGCAGGCGCTCGAGTTCGCCCAGCACCGCACCCAGTTCGGCGCTCCGATCGCGAACTACGAGGCGATCCAGTTCAAGCTCGCCGACATGGCGATGAAGATCCACGCGCTGCGGTTCATGGTCTACCACGCGGCGGCCCATCAGGACCGCATGGGGCCGGAGCCGTCGCGCTGGGGCCATCTCGAGCGCCAGACCAAGACACGGGAGGCGGCGACGGTGAAGTGCCTCGCGTCCGAGTGGGCGAGCGAAGTGATCGACGAGGCGCTCCAGATCCACGGAGGACTCGGCTACATCCGAGGAACGCCGATCGAGCGCGCCTATCGGGACGCCCGGATCAGCGAGATCTTCGAGGGCACGAACGAGATCCAGCGGCTCGTGATCGCGCGGGACCTGCTCGACCGGGGCCTCTAGCGACCCGTTGGACCGGGGCTCCGGTGGAGCGCCCCGGCCTGCCCCTCGCGCAGCGCGCGGCGAAGGACCTTCTGCACCCCGCTCCGCGGTAGAGCGTCCCGAAACTCGACCGATCGCGGCGCCTTGTAGTGCGCGAGCCGGTCCCGGACGAAGGCGATGAGCTCGTCGGCGCCGACCGCGCTGCCCGCCTTCCGGACGACGAACGCCTTCGGCACTTCCCCGTGCGCCGCGTCGGGGATCCCGACGACGGCAACGTCCGACACCCCCGGATGCTCGAAGAGCACCTCCTCGACCTCGCGGGGGTAGACCTTGAGCCCGCCGACGTTGATCATGTCCTTCTTCCGGTCGACGATGTAGGCGAAGCCGTCCGCGTCGAGCCGCGCGAGGTCACCGGTCGAGAGCCAGCCGTCGCGCAGGACCCCAGCGGTTTCCTCCGGCTGGTGGTAGTAGCCGACCATGACCTGGGGGCCGCGGACGGCCAGCTCGCCGACCTCACCGACGGGCAACGACTCGTGGGCATCCCACGGGTCCAGGATCCGTTGCTCGGTGTCCGGCAGCGGCAACCCGATCGACCCCGGTCGACGCTCTCCCTCCGTCGGGTTCGCGTGCGTCACGGGAGACGCTTCGGTCAGGCCGTATCCCTCCAGGATGCGGCCCCCGGTGGCAGCTTCCAGCTTTCGCTGGGTCTCCGCGGGGAGGGGGGCGGAGCCGCTCAGGCAGAACTTGATCGACCGGATGTCGTGCCGCCCGAGGTCCGGCCGCTGGACGAGCGCTTGATACAGCGCCGGCACGCCGGGAAACTGGGTGGGGCGGTAGCGGTCGATCATCCCGAGAAGCTCGTGGACCTCGGGGCGTGTCTGCATGACCACCGTGGCCCCGTCCGCGAGACCCATGAGCAGCCCGACGGTGAGCCCGTAGATGTGGAAGAACGGGATCGCCGCCAGGACCACCTCCTTACCCGGCTCGCGCGTCGTGTTCCAGGTGTTCGTCTGGAGGATGTTGGCGACGAGGTTCCGATGGGTGAGCATCGCCGCCTTCGGGACCCCCGTCGTACCCCCCGTGTACTGGAAGACGGCGACCGTGGTCGCGGGGTCCCCCGGATGGATCGGCGCGGTCCCCGGGGTGCCGACCGCGCGGCGCCACGACCGCACCCGGGGCCCCGTCGGGAACCGCGTGGGCAGGTGCTGGCGGCGCAGCACCAGGTTCACGAACGGCCTCTTGAGCGCCGGATAGAACTCGCGCAAGCGCGCCACGAAGACAGCTGCCGGAAGGGCCTCCTCGGGCACCTTCTCGAGGTTCCGGTAGAGAATCTCCAGCGTGACGAGCGCCTTCGGCTCGGAGTCGCGGAGCACCCGAGTGAGGTCCTCGCCCACGTACAACGGGCTCAGCTGGACGGCGATCGCGCCGACGCGGAGGATCCCGAAGAGGGCGACGGCAAACCCCGGACAGTTGGGCAGGTAGATCGCGACCCGGTCGCCGGGACGGACGCCGTCCCGCACCAGCGCGGCGCCGAACCGCTCGCTCTCCGCCCAGAAACGAGCGTAGCTCCACCGCGCGCCGTAGTAGACGAGGGCGGTTCGGCCCCCCCAGCGGCGCACCGTCTCTTCCACGAGCTCGGTGAGCAACTTCGGAGGGTACTCGAGGTGCGGCGGGACGCGCGCCGGGTACCGGGCCAACCACGGGCGGGTGCTGTCGTCTCCGGTCGGCTCGGCCATGACCCCCCTACGTCGTCTCGGAAGCCTCCCGTTTTACGAACTGGACTCCCGGCTTGTACCCCGGTACGAACCGCACCGCCTCCCCGATGGAGAGGTCCGCCTCCGAGCGAACGGTGGGCATCCAACCGGTGACCCGGCCCCCTCCCTCGAGCTCGACCACGACGTACGCGTACGGCGCCTCGTTCAGGAACTCCTCGCCCGGGACGTTCAGCACGGTGAACGCGACCACTCTGCCCCGGTCGGAGAGCGCACGCTCCTCGAGGCCGGCACGACCGCACCGGGAGCACGCGAGGCCCCAGGTCGCGGTCACGAACCCGCAGTGGGGGCAGCGGAACCCACGCAACCGCCCGTCGTGCTCGTACCCCCGGAGGAACTCGTCGATCGAGTGGGGGGTGGACGGAAGACGGTCGGACGTGGAACCTGCCTCAGCGGCGGGAGAAGATGTGGACGGAGCACGACCCGCCCGTCGCGCCCACGTTGTGGGTCAGCGCGGTCCCGGACCGCGGCACCTCCCGACCCGGCGCGCGGCCGTTCACCTGTTCGAATACCTCCACGACCTGCCCCGCGCCGGTCGCGCTCACGGGATGCCCCTTGGCTTTCAGTCCCCCGGACGGGTTCACCGGGAGGCGACCGTCGCGCGCGGTGACGCCGTCCGCGCTCTCCTTCGCGGCGGTCCCCTTCGGAAAGAACCCCAGGTCCTCGAGCGCCAGCACCTCGGCGATCGTGAAGCAATCGTGCACCTCGAGGAAGTCGATCTCCTTCGGCGTCATCCGCGCCTGCCGGAACGCCGCCGCGGCCGCCGCCCGCGTCGAGGGGAGACCCAGGAGGTCCGGCCGGTCCTGCATGTCCGTGACCGCCCCGGCCCGGGCCGACGCGCGCACGACCAGGGGCTCGTTCGTCGGACGGGGCATCGCCTCCTTCGCGGCGACCACGAGCGCGGCCGCGCCGTCGGAGAACGGGCAACAGTCGTACAACCGGAGCGGCGAGGCGATCAACGGGGACGCCAGGTAGGTCTCCATCGAGATCTCCTTCTGGAAGTGGGCGTGCGGGTTCCGCGCGGCGTTCGCGTGGTTCTTGATCGCGATCGACCCGAGCATCTCGGGAGTGGTCTTGTAGACGTCGCGGTAGGCGCTCGCGAGGGTGGCGTAGAGCCCCGGGAACGTGGCACCGTTCTTCGTCTCGAACGCGTAGTCCGCCGCGATCGCAAAGTAGCTGGTCGCGGCCAGCGTATCGAGATGCCCGAGCCGTTCGGCGCCGACGACCAACGCCGCGTCCGCGAAGCCGCCCGCCACGTGGACGAACGCCTCGTGAAGGGCCGCGCTGGACGACGAGCAGGCCGACTCGAGAGTGACGGACGGGACCTCGGGAATCCCGAGCCCGTTGTTGATCAGCGGTCCGACGTGGGCCTGATGCTCGGCCAGCCCGAAGCAGTTGGCGACGAACGTGTGGCCGATCTGCTTCGGCTCGAGGCCCGCGTCCCGGATCGCCTCCAGGGCCACTCGGGTCGCCGCTTCGCGGGCGGTTTCGGTCATCTTGCCGTATCGGTTGGATGCGGCGCCGACGACCCACGTCTCGCGCATGGTACCGCAGCCACGACAGCCCGGGGGCGGGCTTAACGTGGCGGTGGGGGAATGTCTACGCCCGTTCGAGCGGGGGCAGACCCGCCCACGACCGGAGTTTCTCGAACGCCGCCGCGGCGGCCCGCTCGTCGGCGGTCTTGAAGAGTAGGCGGCCGGTCCGGGCGATCGTCACCTCGGGTTCCAGCGAGGCGATCAGCATCACCCGGGCATCGACGACCGCGACCCGATGCCCCTCCAGGGCGAAGCGAATCCGGCCAAGGTCCAGCCGGACGTCGCCCACCGGCACGGCCTCGATACCGCCTCCGCTCGAGCAGACGCGCAGCTTGCGGTACATGGGACGAGAACGGTGGGTCTAGCCTCCGGACGGGATTAACCGTCCGTCACGGCCCGGGGTTGGCGTACGAAGAGGTTCGACGCGGGACCGACTCCCCGCGCATTCTACGGCGACGCCATCGGCGCCCCGCACTTGGCGCAAAACTGGGCGCCGGCCGCGTTCGACGAGCCGCACGAGGCGCACACCCGAGAGCCGGCCGCGGGGGCCGCGGCGGGCGGCGGCGCGTTCCATCCCGGGGCGCCGGGCATGGCGGGGGCGCCCGGCTGGCCCCAGGCCGGCTGAGCCATCGCGGGCGGGCGCCAGACGAGCGCCAGGATCCCGCCGATCAGGGCGAGCAGGAAACCGATCACGTATCCGCCGCCGCCCACGAAGCTCAGGAAGGCGAGCACGATCACGAGGATTCCCCACATCTTCGCGGATTGGGGCTTGGCCCGCATCTGGATCGCGCCGAAGATGATGATCAGCCCGAACAGCAACGACACGACCGCCAGTCCTATCAGGAGTGCTCCGAGACCGGGCAGGAGGGAGCCGACCGCGGCCCCGAATATCGCGTAAAACGTCGCGGTCACGATCCCGGCGAGCAGGATGATGATCCCGCCGATCAGCGTCAGGATGAACGCGCCTACCGGGTAGCTTCGGCTCTCCGACATCATGGCCATGCGACTGCGACGGTGGATTCGGGTATATCAACCCGCACTCCCACTTCCGTCAGAGGACGACCGCGCGTCGGACGCACTCCTCTACGATCTGCTCCACGTCGACCCGTTCTTCTTCGCGGAGGATCTGGATGAGGTTCGACCGCGTGGCCGGCTTGTCCGGCACCGCCTGGCAGCAGACGCCGGGGCGCGTCGAGATGGCGTACGTTCCGATCTCCTTCGCCACGGCTTCGATCTCCTGCTTGTCGAAGCCGATCAGCGGCCGAACGATCGGCAGGCGGACCGACGCGGTCGCCGTCCGCATGTTGGAGAGGGTCTGCGAGGCCACCTGGCCGAGGGCTTCGCCCGTCGCGAGGAACGTCGCCCCTTCCCGGTCGGCGATCCGTTCGGCGGACCGCCACATGAACCGACGGCACAGGACACACCCCACGTGACGGTCGGTCTCGCGCATCAGGGTCGTCTGCGTCGAGCCGTGCGGTACGAGGTAGAGGGGAATCGGCTGATGGTAACGTTCGCGCAGGAGGTTCAGGTGGTCGACGACCTTCTCGAGCGGGGAGTCGTCGGTGAACGGCCGATTGTCCATGTGGACCGCGACGACGTCGTGACCCTGCCGCAGCAGGTAGTGGATGGCCACCGGCGAGTCGATTCCGCCGCTCATCAACATCACCCCGCGCGCCATCAGGGGCGTTGACCCCGCTCTCGCTATTTAGGGGTACCCGACGAGCCCGCGGCCGTCCCGGAGAGGTAAAGTGCGCTAACGGGTCGGCCGCCCGATGGCCGAGGGCTCCGCAGTGCCGGTCGAGCTCTTCGCTCGCGACGAGGGCGCCGGA
>JASHSP010000006.1 GCA_030038655.1 Thermoplasmata archaeon
CGGCGTCTCCTGGGGGGAGCTGGGTCAGGGTTCGTTTGCAACGGTAGGCGGCGTTGCGCCGTGCCGGATTAGATAGAACGCCGGTCGCCCCGGTCGGGCCCGCTCGCGGCGGCCGAGAGGATCGACCTCTTCGGCCTCGGACTCCCGTACGACCGACACGGACCGGAATCCGCACCGGCGCGCGAGGTACGCCTCCGCGGCGCGCAGGGTCGCAATCTCGTCGATCTCAGGCCCTGGTGCCGGCTCGGAACGGATCACGGACGCGACCCGCGAAACGTACTTGGCCGCCTCGGCGCGGTGGGCCGCGACCTCGGGGTGTCCGGCGGCCCGATCCATGATCTCCCGGAGGGAAGGTGCCCCGCCCCGGTCGACGGCTTCGCGCATCCATCGCTCCACGGGAACCTTCCAGGGGTCGGCGACGTAGAAGACCGCGTCTTCCGGGACGGTGCCGCGGCGTTCGATGATCGGCCGGAGCACGGCCCGCAGATCCTCCTCGACGCGGTCGAGATAAGCCTCCCTCGCCTCCGCGAACTCGGATCGGGGGAACTCCTCCGGTAGCGGGAACGGCCGGACCGCGACCAGCCCTGCGGACCCCCCGCCGGCCAGTTCCTCGGCCAGGTGGGGGGTGATCGGGGATAGCAGCCGGACCCACGCTTGCCGGACGCGTTCCGTCGCCCGGCCGGGCGTGCCGCCCCTCTGGAAGTAACGTCGCTGGATGCTGGGCAGGGTGACGTACGTGAGCTCCGCAACGCGTCTCAGGTCCGTCGACTCGTACGCAGTCCGAACTTCTCGGAGGAGGCGGTGGATTGCGTCGAACAACCACGCCTCGAGTTCGGGAGCTCCGTCGGCGTCCCCCGCGGACTCGCGGATGAGACGCTCGATCTCCTCGAGGCGGTGGGCGGCGTCGTCCACGAGGTCCGAATCCCACTCCACGTCCTGGGCCGGCGATGCGGCCATCACATAGTACAGGCGCAACGCATCGGCCCCCCACCGCTCGAGCGCCCCGTCGATCGGGGGGATGCCGCGTCCTTTCTTCGAGATCTCCTTCTTCGAGAGCTTCCCACCGCTCGGGCCCGTGATCCAGCCGTTGACATAGATCCCCCGCGGCTGAAGCTCGGGAGGAAGCAGGCGTGCGTGGGTGTAGAGGAACGCCGGGAAGTGGACGCGCTTGTGTTCTTTCCCGCCCATGTTGATATCGAGCGGATACCAGTAGAGGAACTCCGCGCGGACCTCGTCGAGGAGCGATCGGTCAACCGTCGGTTCGCCGGGTCCCTGGCCCCGGAAGACATAGTCAAAGAAGGCGTCCGTCAATTGGGGAACCTTCACGCGGCCGGTCGAGACAAAGCGCCGGACCAGGTAGTACGCCATGTAGAACGTCGAGTCGGCAATCGGCTCGATCACCCATTCGGGGTCGTACGGGAACGGCGTCCCGAGCCATCGGCCCTTCCGGGTGCACGGTCGATCGCCGAACCATTCGAGAATCCCCGGTAGCTCTCGTCCGAACTCGGGCGGCCAGCACGTGAGGCGCTGGCTGGCCGCAAAGGTGACCTCCTTCCACGACGGGTCGGCGTAGTGGAGGAACCACTGGTCGGGCACTCGCTGGATGACGACCTCGTGACCGTTACGACATATCACCGGCTCGGAGAACTCCTGGAGATCGAAACTGTGCCCGGCTTCGATCAGCGTCTGCGCCACCCGCTCCCGGGCCTCGCGTACGAGGATGCCGGAGAGTTGAGGAATCGTCATCCGCCCTCGGACGAACTCCAGCCGGTAGAGACGCTCGGTCGCCGCGGCGAGCGATTCGGCGTCCGCGAGCGATCTCACCCCGGTGTTGCGAAGCGCCCGTTGGGCCGGGGTCCCCTCGCCCGCGAGCAGCGCCTTCTCGGAAGCCGTGAGGGAGGCGTCGGAGGGGACTTCGAGTAGCACGGGGGGCGGCCCCAGTTGCGAACGGGTCTCTCGATCGAGCTCGGCGAGCGCGGCGGCGTCGGCTGGCGCATGGGCCGGGACGCTCATCACGACGCCGGTCCCCACCTTCTCATCCACGAGGTCGCTCGAAAGTATCGGCACGCGGGCCTCCCGCAACGGGACGGTCACGCTGCGGCTGACGAGCTCGCTGGTGGGGACCGCATGGCCGATCCGGCCGCCGTGCTGTTCCACCAGGCGCTCGGCGCCGGGCCGGGAGACCAGGTAGGCATCGGCACCGTGGTGCCAGACGACGAGCTGACCGCCCGGTTTCACCCACACGTTGGTCACCCCGTAGACCGTCTCGGGTCGCAGGGTGGCGGTGAGGAGGAACCGGCCGTCATCCAACCGGAACGGCACGGTCGTGTAGTGCACGACCTCCGCGGTACCCCCGGCGGAGAGGTCGGTCTCGGAGGGGTCGACCGCGACCGGGCCGCAGACGGGGCAGACGCTCGCGAAGTACGATCCTTGGACCAGGCTCCCCGCGTCATGCAGCACTCGGAACTGCCAGTGGATGAATGCCTGGTAGTCCGGGTCCACCGTCGTGAGATACGTCGTCTCATCCACCAGCACCCCGATGGAACGGAGGACCTGACGGTACGAATCCCCCAGGAACCGCGCCGCTTGCTCCGGGTCTTCGAGCCGT
>JASHSP010000007.1 GCA_030038655.1 Thermoplasmata archaeon
CTCCCGGGAGGAACAGGATCTTGTAGTCCTCGAGGTGTCGCCGGTCCACCGCCGCGACATCCCCCCCCTCGAGCTGTTTCAGGCCGACGATCTCGGGACGGACACCGAGGGAGGCGAGCGCGACGAACAGCTCCTGGTCGCAGTTCGTTCCCTCGATCGATAGGATCGCGACCTTCGTCGGGCGACGGGCCACGACGGCCCGAGTGTCACGGAACCTTAACCGTTCCGGCGGGAAGGCCGTCCGCACACTCTCCGAGCGGAGGGTCCAGGACATGGGCCACGAGCAAAGCACCGGCCCGGACCACGCCTCGACCGGGGGAGAGCACCGTGAATGCCGTCGCCTCCGTGAGGCTCGTGACGACGGAGGAACCCCGGAACGTCGAGTACGCCCTCCCCTTCCGGAACGCGAGCGGGACGACGGTCGACAAGCCGGGCGACAGCTCGACCACGTCGCCGCCCAGCGTCGCTCGGACGTCGGTCCATCCGGGGCCGCTCGCGTGGGCGAGGCGACGGAGCACCGGAAGGATGAGCCAGTACATGTTCGACAGGCAGGACGTCGGGTGCCCCGGCAAACCGACCACGAGCTTGCCGCCGCACGCCGCCGCCAGGGTCGGCTTTCCTGGACGTACGGCGACCCCATGGAACAGCAGCCGCCCCATCCGGGGCAGGATCCTGGGGAGATGGTCCCGTTCGCCGACCGAGCTGCCCCCGGTCGCGAGGACGAGGTCGGCCCCGCGAAGGGCGATCCGCAGGGTCGCCTCGATCCGGGTCGGGTCGTCGGGCGAGGGCGGATAGGTGCGAGGGATGCCGCCGGCGGCCGTGACGACGGCCGCGAGGGTGGTGTTGTTGCTCTCGAAGATCCCGCCCGGGCGGAGCCGACCTCCCGGAGAGGTCAGCTCGTTGCCATTGGGAACGATCGCGACGATCGGGCGGGAGTACACCCGAACGGCCGGAATGCCGCAGGCGGCCAGGGTGCCGAGCGGACCCGGCGCCAGCCGCTCCCCGGAGCGCACGAGCCGCTCCCCCCGATGGAAGTCGTCCCCCACCGGCGAGATCCGGTCGCCCCGCGGCACGGGTCGGACGATCCGTATGGATGTCGGCTCGCGCACGACCTCCTCGAAGATGACGACCGAGTCCGCGCCGGCGGGGACCGCCGCGCCGGTGGCGATCGCCACCGTCTCCCCCGCCCGCAGGCGACGCCCGAACCGCCCCTCGGCGAACACCTCCCCCACGACGCGCAACCGCACCGGATCGGCCGCGCTCGCCCGGCGAGTGTCCGCCGCCCGCAGCGCGTACCCGTCCCAGGTCGCCCGTCGGAAGCTCGGAACGTCCCGCGACGATCGTACCGTGACCGCGGACACCCGTCCGAACGCGGTCTCGAGCGGAACGGTCTCCGTCCGCGAGACCGGCCGTGCCGCGAGCAGCAGCCGGCGGCGGGCGGTCTCCGCCGGGATCAAACGCCCGAACGCGCGGAGCTCCATCGGCAGTCTCCCTACGGGCCCCGCTCGATCCACCGGGCGGCCGCGCGCGTGCCGGCCTCGAGGCATCCGCGCAGCGGCGTGCCGTGGAACCAGGCGCAGTAGAACCCTCCCCGGAACGCATCGCCTCCGCCGACCAGGGTCCGCACCGTGCGGGCCCGGCGCGCGGGAACGTGAACCGTGCCGGCGCGGGTGAACGCCGTCGCCCCGCGGACACCCTCGGTCCGAACGATCATCGGAACTCGCTCGAGAAGCCCCGGGAGACCGCCGCCCCCCGCCAACCGGATCGCGCGGGCGATCTCCGCTCGGTTCCCGAAGAGGATCTCGGCGAACGACAGGACCTGCCGAAATCGGGGGGCGTCCCATCGATAGAAGATTTCCTGGGCCGGGTCCACGGCGATCCGAAGGCCGTTCGCGGCGGACCGGGCGCTCAGCGCGAGGGCGAACTCCGGATCCCCGGTCGCGATGTGGAGCCACGGGTACTCTCGGATCCAGGCGCCCGGAAGCTTCCCCCGACGGGCATCCCCCATTGGCCCCTGGTCGATGAGCGTGCGTTGGTGACTTCGAGCGTCCTCAACGATGTAGCAGGTGGGCGTGAGCTGTCCGGTCACGGTTTCGAGGCCCCGAACGTCGATCCTCTCGCGCGCCAGCGTCCGTCGGAACGACTCGGGAAAGTCCGATCCGACGCGCGCGACCAGGCCCGTTGACACACCCAGCCGGGTCGCGACGCGCGCCAGGTTCGTGGCCGTGCCTCCCAGCACGGCCGACTGGCCGATCACGGGGACGGTCCGGTCCGGGCCCGGAAAGTCGGCGACCCGGAGAAACCGGTCGACGTTCACGTGCCCCGAGACGAGGAGGTCGCGAGGTCGTTCCTCCGCACGCTCGATCATCGGGTTCGCCGGGCGGGAGACGCCCGGTCGGATATCGGTTCGGACCGTGTCCCCGCTCGGTCTTATGGCTCGAGGCGCCTCCGGCGCGGACCGTCGATGCTGGTCGAAGGCGCGATCCTGGACGCGAGCGGCCCCCGGCGGGCCTACGTCCTGCTCCGTCGGGGGCGCATCGTAGAGGTCGGGACTCCGGGGACTGACCCGACGCGGGGCCGCGTCCCCAAGGTGCGCGGAATCGTGGTGCCGTCGCCCGTGAACTCCCACGTCCACCTGGGGGACGCGGTCTCGACGCGCGAGCCGCCGGCCGGCCCCGTGGCCCAGATCGTCGCCCACCGGGACGGATACAAGTTCCGGCTCCTCCGCGAGAGCACGGCCGCGCAGAAGCGCTCGGCCATGCGCGCGGCCCTGCTCCGTATGGCCCGCGAGGGGATCGGGGCGGCGATCGACTTCCGCGAGGAAGGGCGCGCCGGTGTGGAGCTGCTCCGGGACGCGAGCCGGGGCACCGGGGTCCGCGTGGTCGCGCTCGGACGACCCCTCGCCCGGCCCATCGATCGCGACGAGCTCCGTTCCGTCCTGCGCGTCGCGGACGGGATCGGGCTTTCCAGCGCTCGGGACGAGACCGACGGGACGCTCGCGGCCGTATCGCGAGCCTGCCGGGCGAGCGGCAAGCGGTTCGCGCTCCACGCCAGCGAAGCCGTCCGCGAGTCCCCCGACGAATACCTTTCGGCCCGACCCGACCTCCTGGTCCATCTCGCCAAGGCGACGCCGGACGACCTGACCGCGGTCCGGGACGCCCGGGTCCCGGTGGCCGTCTGCCCGCGGTCGAACGCGCTGTTCGGCCGCCAGCCCGACCTCCGCACCATGGAGCGGCTGGGGCTCTGCGTCCTGCTCGGAACGGACAACGCGATGTTCCAGGCGCCGTCCATCTGGCACGAGCTGGAGTTCGCCTACGCCGCGACCCGGCTTCGCGGCCGGCCGGTCTCGCCGGAGTTCCTGGCCCGCGCGGCGCTCGTCGATCCCTGGCGGTGGATCGGCGAACCCGGCGCGGCCGAGATCGCCCCGGGAACCTCGGCGCGTCCGCTTGTTCTGCGCCTGCCGCCCGACGCGCCCGCCTACCAGGTCGTGACGCGCACGACCGAACACCTTATCGCTCGCCTCGGGCCGAAGCGAGCGGCCGGACGACGATGAAGATCGACGAGCTGTACGCTCTCCTGCGGCGTCGGGGCGTCCTCTGGCCCTCCGCGGAGATCTACGGGGGCGCGCAGGGGCTCTACGACTACGGGCCGCTCGGCGCCGCCCTGAAGCGACGCCTGGAGGACGCCTGGGCGGCGTGGTTCCTCGGCCTCTCCCGCGACTACTACCTCATCCAACCGTCCGAGATCGTCCCCGAAGCGGTCGTACGGGCTTCGGGCCACCTCGAGAATTTCACCGACCCCGAGGTCACCTGCGAGTCGTGCCACGCGTCCGTCCGGGCCGAGACGCTCCTCGAGAAGGAACGGCCGCAGGGGGTGGACGGCCTGACCCCCGCGCAGATCGGCGAGATCCTCCGGGTCCACCGGGTGCGGTGCCCCACCTGCGGCTCGAACGCCCTCGGGGTTCCGCGCCCGTTCAACCTCATGTTCTCGATCCCGTGGGGAGCCGGCACCGAGGAGCGGGCGTACCTCCTGCCCGAGACCGCCCAAGCGAGCTACCTCGCGTTCGCGCGCATGTGGGACGTCGGGCGAAAGGCGCTCCCGCTCGGCGTGGCGGTGGTCGGCAAGGCGTACCGCAACGAGATCGCCCCCCGGCAGGTCCTGTTCCGGATGCGGGCGTTCACGCAAGCCGAGCTTCAGGTCTTCTTCGACCCGAGCGATTTCGTCGTGCCCTTTGACACGGTACGCGACGAGGCAGTACCGGTCCTACGAGCCGCCGCACGTGAGGCAGGGCACGACCAGGTCGAGACGGTCTCGCCGTCCGACCTTGTCGCGTCGGGCCTTCCCGAGTTCTACGTATACCATCTCGTCCACCAGCTGCGCTTCCTGCGCGACGTGCTCGGATACCCGGCCGACCGAATACGCTACTTCGAGAAGTCCGAGAAGGAGCGCGCGTTCTACAACCGTATCCAGTTCGATGCGGAGGTCTCGTTCGAGAGCCTCGGCGGCTACAGGGAGGTGGGCGCGATCCATTACCGCGGTGACTACGACCTGTCCCGCCACGGCGTCGGCTCCGGCAAGGACTTCACGGTCACGCGGAAGGACGGGGTCAAGGTCCTCCCGCACGTGCTGGAGCTCACGTTCGGCGTCGACCGCAATCTCTGGGGGCTCGCGGACGTTCACCTCGTCCAGGAGGGCGAGCGTACCGTGTGGCGGCTGCCACCCTACCTCGCGCCCGTTCCGCTCGGAGTGTTTCCCCTGATCGCCAAGGAGCACGGCGATTTCGCGCTCCGATTGGCCGACGAGATGGCGACGGCCGGTGTGCCGAGCCAGTACGACGAAGCGAGCTCGATCGGGAAGCGGTACGCGCGGATGGACGAGGCGGGGACACCGTACTGCGTCACCGTGGACGGGGAGACGCTGGGCGACGGCCCGCGGCGCGGCTCGGTCACGCTTCGGCTGCGGGACTCCAAGGCCCAGGAGCGGCTGGCGTCGGCCGACCTGGTCGGACGGATCGCGCCCACGCTCCGCCCGCCCCGGCCGGGCGGCGCGGGCCCCTGACGGCGTGATTGGTACGACAACGTCTATATCTCGCGCGCCCCGTACGCGACACCTGATGTCGGCCGGAGGGGCTCCGCCCAAGGATCCTCAGGCGCCGGCGACCCCCGTCGCAGCGCGGCAGTCCCGCTGGCGCGGCGAGCAGTACGCGGACATCACCAAGCTCCGGGAGCACGCGGCGCGACAGGACCAGGCGGCCACGCGCGCCCAGCAGCGGGTCTCCCGGCTCAACACCAAGATCGAGAAGCTCCGCCACCAGGCGACCCTCCTGCGCGAGAAGGCGCAGCGGACGCTGGCCGAGATCCCCGAGCTCGAGCAGAAGATCAAGCAGCACCAGCGGGATATCGACGCCAACACGAGCAAGCGCGGCACGGGCCCCCTCACGTCGGACGTGACGAGCCTGCACTACAACATCCGAAAGCTCCAACAGAAGGTCGTCGACCGGCAGCACAAGGCACGCCAGCTGGAACTGAAGGCGGCGATGCGGACCCAGAAGACCTCCGAGCTGAAGGTCCGGGTCGACCGGTTCAACGAGGCCGCACGCGTGGCCGAGCAGGAAGCGGTTCAGCTTCGGCAGCGGGCGGACCGACTCCAGCTGGTCTCCGAACAGGACACGCCGGCCGCCCCCGCGACGGGCACGGCGGCGAGCCCGACCGACGGGCCCGCGCACGCCCCATGAAGCTCGTCGTCACCGTCGGGATGCCCGGGTCGGGCAAGGACGAGCTCGTCGCCGTGGCCCAAGCGATGGGCCTCGCGACGCTCAAGATGGGCGACCTGGTCCGGGACGAGACCCGCCGGCGGGGTCTCCCCCTCAGCGTAGGAAACGTCGCGCGGATCGCGTCCGAGGAACGCGAGAAGCACGGCGCCGGCGTCTGGGCCCAGCGGTCCCTCCCGAAGCTCACCGAGACCCGGATGCTCGTGGACGGGTGCCGCTCGGACACCGAGGTCACCGTCTACCGCCACCACTTCGGCGACCTGTTCGTTCTCGGCATCTACGCGTCGCCGGAGACTCGGTACGAGCGGATGCGGAGCCGCAGCCGCTCCGACGACGGCGGGAACCTCCAGGAGTTCTTCGAACGGGACCGCCGCGAGCTCAAGTGGGGGATCGGCAACGCCTTCACGCTCGCTGACGGGATGCTCGTGAACGAAGGGGCGCTCGACGTCTTCCGACGGAGCGCGCGCTCCGAGCTCGAGCGGATCCTCGCGAAGGACGAGTAGGGGGCTACGGCGGGGGTTGGCGGCGCGGCCCCCTCAGGAGCGAGCGGACCCCGTCGAACCGCTCCCGTTCCACCACGACGGCAACCCGTCCCCGGCCTCTCGTCAGCCGGGCGACCTCCTGCGCCAGGTAGGCGTCCCGCGCCGCGGCGAGCCGGCGCGAGCCGCGTCCCTTCCCGACCGTGCGGTCCCACTGGACCGCGAAGACGTCGGCCGACGACGGGGCGGGCGGTGAACGGGAGAGACGCCGCTCCCGGACGGTCCGGCGGACGAGCTCCACGTAGCCGATGTGCTCGCTGAACAGCTCCGCCGACCGCTCTTCGCTGGGGTCGAGCGGCGCGACGGGGATTTGCCGAGCGCGGCCCCAGCGCAGCGTCTCGACGTTCGTGGGGTTCGGCACCTGCACCTCGCCGAACCGGGAGAGCCCGCGCACTTCGTTCACCTCGTTGGTGGTGAGCGGCACGAGCGGCTCGCCCTCGGGTAGGACGAAGTACTCGACCAGGGCCTTCAGCTCCTCCGGCGAGACGCCGAGGCCCACGACCTCCGGGGCGAACGCGTCCAGCGCCGGCCCGATCTCGAGCGCCTCCGACACCAGTCCGCGCACCGAGGCGAGGAGGAGGATGCCCGCGCCGGCGGAGATCCTCTCCTGGTTCACGGGCCTTCGCGCTCCGTCAGATCGTCCAGGAGCTCTTCCGGACCTCGGAGGCGACGCAGCTCGGTCACGTTGAGGATCGGGAGACCCCCGATGGAGGGGCGGTGCACGGTCTCACGGACGACGAACATCGCATGCCCCTCCGCCACGCGGGCGATCCCCTGCAGGACCTCGGCGCGATGGGCCGCCGTCCGCAGGCTTCCGACCCCCGTGAGGAGGATCTCGCGGGCGCGCGCGACCGCGTCGAACGGGGCGCGGATCGTGACCGTGACCTCGAGGCCCATCCCATCGAGCTGGTCGAAGACGCCGTCCCGCAGGGCGTCGCCGGTGGGGAGCCGAGGGGACTCGCCCCCCCGCTGGCCTTCTCCCTTCTTCGACGCTCGAGAGGGCGCCCGGGGTTCGGACTTCGGCGCCGGGCTGAACAGCTCGATGGGCACGACGATCGGCGCGTCCAGGTACGCCTCGATGCGCTGGACGACGCTCGCCTCGGCGCCCTGCCCTTCCTCGTAGAGTTGGATCGCGCGGCGCGAGACCCCGCCCACGGCCGCCAGGCTGCCCAGGGAGAGGCCGCGCGCGAGCCGGAGGAACCGCAGCCGCTCTCCGTCGATCCGCGCGAAGATTCCGCCCGGGCTCGCGTAGAGGAACGGCGGGAACGCCTTTTCGAGGTACTCCTGGAGGGTCCCCTCGCTCACGATCGGCACACCGTAACGGGTGTAGACGACCCCACTCTCGAGGTCGGAGGCGCCGGATCGTTCGCCGATGAGGAGGACGACCGCGGGGAACACCCGGCCGAGCTCCAGCAGCCGTGCGGCTTCCTCGGGGTCGAGGGCATCGATGTTCTTCAGTATCTTGAGGAGCAGAAGGGTCGCGTCGCGCCGCGCCGCCAGATCGAAGCTCGACGGCCGGACCCCGCTCGTGGCCGTGACGTAAAACCCGGACCGCTGCAGAAGGTCCCGCAGCCTGTCGATACGTCGGTCCCTCGGACGACTCACCGACGCCCCCCAGTTTGATTCAGCTACACTTCTATATAAAAAGAGATGGTCCCGCCCCTCGGGGGCCGTGGCTCCCTCTCGGTCGAGAACCGTCTTGGGGGCGCGCCGCTCCCGACGCGCAGTGACCGCCTCGCTCCGGCCGGTTCCGGACGCCCCGGCGCTCCTCCTCGACCCGGGCGATCGCGGGGGATGGGCCTCGCTGGTCATCGCCGACCTTCACCTCGGCCTGGGAGGGACGGCCGAGACCCCGGGCGGCCCGCCCGAGGGGTCCGCGGAGCGGATGGCCGGCGAGCTCGTCGACCTGGCCCAGAAGCTGGGCGCCCGGCGCCTCCTGATCGCGGGCGACGTGAAGCACCCGATCGTCGGGACGCCGCCCCCGCTCCGCCCGGTGGTGTTCGGGTTCTTCGCATCGCTCCTGTCGCGCGGCGTCCGCGTCGAGGTCGTGCTGGGCAACCACGACGTCGGCCTCGTACCCCACCTGCCGAGAGAGGTGCTCGTGCATCCGGCGGGCGGAACCGTCCGCGACAGCGTGGGAATCTTCCACGGCCACTGCTGGCCGGGGCCGAAGGTACTGCGGGCGCCGACGCTCGTGTCCGGCCACCTCCATCCCGGGTTCCGGTTCGCCCCGACGCCCGACCAACCGAACGGCAAGCGTCGCTGTTGGGTGCGGGTCCGGTTCGCTCCCGGAGCCCTCGGCCCGTCCCGGCACGGGCCCACGCGCCGGTCCCGCGACGCGCCGACTCGCGAGCTGATCGTCCTGCCCGCGTTCAACCCCCTCGCCGGGACCGAGTCGCTCAACCGGGAGCGGCCGCGGCGGGGCCGGTCGTTCCTGTTCCAGCGGTTCCTGGCCCGCGGGGACGCACGAGCGTACCTGCTGGACGGAACGGATGTTGGACGGCTCGTCACGAGCCGCTCGCCGACCGCCCCGAACCGAGCCGCTTCGCGAGCTCGGCGGGGTCGCTGACCGGCGGGTCGCACGAAGTACCGAAGCACACCAGCGCCCGGGCCGGTCCCCCCGGCGGACCGCCCTCGCCCGGGAACGAGAACGGGGGCGGCGGGCGCCCCAGGAAGACGGAGAGCCGCGGGCGGTACACGCGGCGGGCGGCGCGGGCCAGGGCGGCCGCTCCTGGCCCCTGGCCCTCGACCACGACGCTGGCGGGCTCGATCGAGAGAAGCCCCGCGGCGAGCGCGGAACCGGCGGCAAACAGCCCCGCCCCTCCCACGCGGGCCGCGACCGGGCCGAGGAGTGCTCGGGCCTTCTCCGCCCATCGTTCGTCGTGCAGCAGCTCGGACGCGCGGACCCACGCCAGGGCCGCGGCGGCGTTGGCGGAGAGATGGGGGCTGTCCTCGAGGGGATACGACGGGTCCCCGACCCCGCCGACGGCCGGCCCGTCGTACAGCCGGGGCGCCATGTCGCGCAGCACACCGTCCTCGCCCCGGTACTCCGCTTCGACCAGCTCGAGCAGCCGGACCGCGGACTCGACGTACCGCGGCTTGGCGGTCGCCTCCCCGATCTCGAGGAGCCCCCGCGCGAACTCGACCTGGTCCTCGAGGAGACCGTAGCCGGCGGCCGCCCGGCGGTCGAGCCGGTGCGCGATGCCTCGCGCGGGGTCGAACGCGCGGTCCAGCCACCGGTCCGCGGCCCGTTGCGCCTCCATCAGAACCCGGCCGTCGTCCAGCGCGGCACCAGCCCGCGCGAACGCGCCGAGGAACCGCCCGTTGACGCTAGCGTAGAGGGCCGGGTCGACCGTGGGAGTCGGTCGCCGCGACCGCACGCTCCGGAGGGTCGCCAGCGCGCCCCGAAGGACCTCCTCGGGGGGGCCCCCCAGGGAGAGACCGTCCGCGGCGTCGGCCGCCGGAAGCAAACGGAACAGGACGTTACGCTCCGGATCGTGGTGCATCCGTCCCTCCGTGCCGACACCGAACACGCGCGCCACGAGCCGGTACTCGTCGGCGTCCAGAGCGCTCTTCAGCTCGGACTTCGTCCATGTGAAGTAGCCCCCGTCGTCCCCCGGGGCGCTGTCCGCGTCCTGGCTCGCACCCCAGCCCCCGTCCGGGTCCGCCAGGACGTCCCGGACCCACCCGACGGTGCCGCGCACGACCTCCTCGAACCGCGGCTCCCCGAACCGCTCGAGTCCCTGGACGTACGCGAGGAGCAGCTCCGCGTTGTCGACCCCCATCTTCTCGAAGTGCGGGATATGCCAGCCTTCGTCCACCGAGTACCGATGGAACCCGCCGCCCACTTGGTCGTACAGTCCCCCGTCCGCCATCCGGAGCAGGGTCTCCCGGGCCCGGTCGCCGGCGGTCGAGTGGCCGTTCGCGAACGCGTCCCACAGCTGGAACGCGAGCGCGGTCGGGTGCGGGAACTTCGGCGCCCCGCCGAAACCGCCGTGCACCGGATCGTAACCGGAGTCGAGCTCCATGCGCACGCCGTCCACGAACCGCGCGAGGTCGGGAGCGACCGGCGCGCGACGATCGCGCATCCGGCGCAGCGACCCCTGGATCGCTTCCGCGTTCTGCCGAATCCGGTCCGGCTCCTCCTTCCAGAGCCGGGCGACCTCCTTCAGGACCCGCCGAAGACCGGGACGCCCGTGCCCGTCGTCCGGCGGGAAGTAGGTCCCTCCGAGGAACAGCTCCCCGTCGGCGTTCAGGAAACCGGTGAGCGGCCACCCGCCCTCGCCGGTCAGCGCGCCGACCTGGCGCTGGTAGCGTCGGTCGACCTCCGGGTGTTCGTCCCGGTCGACCTTCACGGCGACGAAATGCTGGCGCAGCAGCCGCCCTACCTCGGGGTCGGAGTAGGTCGTCTCGTCCATCACGTGGCACCAGTGGCACCACGAGGCGCCGATGTCCAGCAGGATCGGGCGACCGGACCGCCGGGCCGCCTCGAACGGCTCGCCGCCCCACGGATACCAGTCGATCCCCTGCTCCGCGGCGGCCCTCAGATAGACCGAGGCGGCGTCGGCAAGCCGTCGCGCCGTCGGGCCGGGGCGCCCCGGAGATTCCGCCACCCCGGTCCACCCCCGCGACCCGCTCTTACGGTTGACGGGCGGCGGGGCCGCGGGTCCCGTGCCGTAATCGGATGACGCCCATGTTACCGCCCTCGCGTGCGTTATAAGCAGGGTCAAGGTGCCCGCCGCAGGCGGACCCCATGGAGATGCAGCCGGGCCAGATGGCCTACGACCGGGCCATTACCGTGTTCTCGCCGGACGGCCGGCTGTTCCAGGTCGAGTACGCCCGCGAGGCCGTCCGACGTGGCGCCACGACCGCGGGGGTCGTTTACTCGAACGGCGTCGTTCTGATCGCGGACCGTCGGATCCCGAACCCGCGG
>JASHSP010000073.1 GCA_030038655.1 Thermoplasmata archaeon
TCGTCGAAGTACCCCATCCGCCCGAGCGTCTCCGAGTCCCGGTCCGCCCCGAGGACCAGCTGGGTGAGGTCGTTCGAGCCGATGGAGAAGCCGTCGCAGTGCTTGGCGAACTCGCGGGCCAGGAACACGATGGACGGGACCTCCGCCATCAGGTAGAGCTTGAAGTCCCGGGACCGCTTCAGTCCCGCCGCCCGGAGCATCTCCGCGATCTCCTCGAGCTCCCAGGTGTTCCGGACGAACGGGAGCATCACCATGGCGTTCTTGAGGCCCATCTCGGTGCGAACGCGGTGGATCGCCTCGAGCTCGCACTCGAACGCCGGTCGGAAGACCGGCGAGATGTACCGCGAGCAGCCGCGCCACCCGATCATCGGATTCTCCTCGACCGGCTCGTACGGTTCGCCGCCGGGCATCCCGCGGTACTCGTTCGTCTTGAAGTCCGAGGTGCGGATGATCACGGGGCGCGGGTGGAACGCCTGGCAGACCTTCCCCACGCCGTCCGCGAGCCGCCGCACGAGCTCGTCCCGCTTGCCTTTCTTGATCAGCGCCAGGGGGTGGTCGCGGACGTGCGCGGTGAAGATGAACTCGATCCGGAGGAGGCCGACCCCGGAGACGGGGAGCCGGGCATACTCCTCCGCCTTCTCGGGAACCCCGACGTTCACGTAGATCTTGGTCGCCGTCACGGGCGCGACGTGGTGTCCCCCGCTCCCCGGGAGTCCCTCGCCCGGCGCGGCGGTCGGGCCGGTCTTGGCGGGGGTCCGGATCCCCCGGTAGACGGCGCCCGTCTTCCCGTCGACCGTGACCTCCGAGCCGTCCGCGACCGTGCGCGTGGCTTCGCGCGTTCCCACGACGCACGGTACGCCGAGCTCCCGGGAGACGATCGCGGCGTGGCAGGTCATCCCGCCCTCGTCCGTCACGATCCCCGCGGCGCGCGACATCGCCGGCACCATGTCGGGGGTCGTCATCGTCGTCACGAGGATCTCCCCCGCGCGAATCCGGTCCATCTCCGCCGAGCCCCGGAGGATGCGGGCGATCCCGCCGGCGACCCCCGGAGCGGCTCCAAAGCCGCGCAGGATCGGGGCGTCCTCGGCGGGCTCGCCGGAGCGCACGGCGGCCGTTCCCGGCCCGGGGGCGGTCGAGGTCGGGATGGTCGTAACCGGTCGGGCCTGGACGATGTAGAGGGCGTCGGCGTCGGCGCACCACTCCACGTCCATCGGCCGGCGGTACCGCGACTCGATGACGCGGGCGAGGGAGACGAGGCGGAGGAGGCGCTGGTCCGGCAGCTTCTGTACCGACCGCTCGGCGGGCGGCACCTCCTCGCGCGCGTTGCCGCCGCCGGCGGCCCGCACGATGCGGACCTTCTGCTCCGCGAGCTGCTTGTGGACGATCTTCTGGCTCGCCCCGTCGATGACGTAGTGGTCCGGGGTGACCTCCCCGCCCACGATCGCCTCGCCCAGGCCCCACCCCGCCTCGACGATCATGTGGTTCTCCCCCGTGTTCGGGTCGCGCGTGAACAGGATGCCGCTCACGGTCGCGTCGACCATCTTCTGGATCAGCACCGCGAGCCGGACGCTCGCGTGGTCGAACCCCTTTCTCTGTCGGTAGACGAGGACGCGTGCGGTGAACAGGGAGCCCCAGCACCGGCGGATGGCGAGGAGTATCTCGTCGGTCCCGGCGACGTTGAGGTAGGTCTCCTGGAGGCCGGCGAACGAGGCACCCTCGAGGTCCTCCGCGGTCGCGCTCGAACGGACCGCGCAGAACGCGACGGCGTGCCGTCGGACGAACGCTTCGTACGCGGTGACGATCTGCGACCTCAGCTCGGGCGGGAACGGCGTGGACTCGAACGCCGAGCGGATCGTGGCGGCGGCGGACTCGACCGAGTCCGGCCGTTCCGCATCGATCGCGGCGAGCGTGCTCGGGATGATCCCTTTGAGGTCGGTCGCCTCCACGAACGCCGCGTAGGCGTCGGTCGTGAGGACGATGCCGGGAGGGACCGGAAGCCCCTGGCGTATCAGCTCGCCGAGCTTCCCGGCCTTGCCGCCGACGAGCGGCAGGTCTCCCTCGGAGACCTCGGACAGGTTGAGGACGAGCGCGGCCACCGTCAGCTCCTCGGGGTCCCGTCGCGGCGGAACACGAAGGCGACCAGGTCCGCCGTCGGGGAGTACGGGTGCACGACGTGCGCCGGAAGGGCTTTCCATCCGGGGTCCTGCGGGAGCTCGCTCACGATCGCGTCCGCCCTCCGATCCGCCTCCGCCCTCGGAACGACCTCGTAGTAATAGAGGCACCCGCCCGCGGCGACGGCTCGGGCGACCGAGGCGACATACTTTATCCCTTCGTGCGGGAGGTTGAGGATCACCCGTTCGGCGGGCTCCGCGCCGGGAACGAACTCCTCCACGCGGCGGAGCACCGGCGCCACCCGGGGACCGTAGGCCGCCCGGGCGAGGGTGCTCCGGAGGAGTTCGATCGCTGCCGGATTGGCGTCGACCGCGACCACGCGACGCGCGCGGCCGTCGCGGGCGATCGTGACGGCGAACGGCCCCACCCCGCAGCACAGGTCGTACACGAGGTCCCCCGCGACCACCTGCTCGGCGACCCGCGCATGCTCCCGGGCGAGTCGGGGCGAGAAGTAGGCCCTCTCGACATCGACGTCCAGCTCGATCCCGTTCTCCCGGTGGCGCGTGGACCAGCCGCCGGAGCCCGCGATCCGCTCGAGGGTGCGGCGACGCTCCGGTCCGTGGACGCCTCGATCCCACGCCACGATCCGGGCGTTCGGCACGAACCCGAGGAGCGCCTCCCCGATCTCCCGCCGACGCGGTTCGAGCTCCGGCGGCAGCCGGACCAGGACGATGTCGCCGACCACGTCGAACGACCGGGGCAGCATCCGGCGCTCCTCCGCCGTCCCGGGAAGAAGGGCCCGGAAGTCGCTCGGCGGCTCGTCCGGCAGCCGCTCGAACTCGCGCTGGGCGACCTCTCCGCCGCGCGGCAGCGGCGCGTCGTCGACGACCGGCAGCACGAGCAGGCCGTCCTCGACCCGGATCGCGAGGTCGGTCCGGAGCAGCCCCGCCTCCGCGAGGAGGCGACGCGTCGCCTCCCCCTCGGCCCGGGGGACGAGGAAGGCCCGCGACATCATAGGGGACCCGCACCGGGCGTCGACCGGAGCAACAGCGCCATCACGTCGGCGCCGCGGAGCCGCCCGAGGCTCCCCCCCGCCGCCGCGGTCTCCCCGAACTTCGCGGAGGCGGAGGAGCCCGAGGAAGTGACGCCGGCGCCCGCGAGCACGAGCGGAACCGGGTCGTCGGAATGGGCGTGGAGGATGCACGGGGTAGCATGGTCCGCGGTGATCGCCACCCGCGTCCGGGCGAGGTCGAGCCCTTCGAGGAACGGCCCGAAGAACGACCGGTCGATCGCCTCGATCACCTCCTTCTTGCGCACCGCGTCCCCGTCGTGCCCCGGCTCGTCGGGCCCCTTCAGATGCACGTAGACGAACGGGAACTCGGTGAGGAGCTCGCGGGCGATCGTCGCGCGTTCCCGGTACCCCGCGTCGCGGTCGGGTCCCATGGGCCCCACGTATCGGTCCGCGAGCCGGAGGGTGCGCGCGATCCCGCGCTCCACGGGCATCTCCGTCAGCGCGGCGCCGGCGATCCCGTAGCGATCGGAAAAGGCCGGCAGCGGCTCCCGCGGGAGGCGACCGGCGTTCCGGGCGAGGATCGCGTTGGCGATCTTCTTCCCGGCGAGCGCACGCCGCGCGTTCACGGGGTCGGCGGCGAGGACGGGAGGGACCCGCCCCAGGAAGCGGTTCAGCGCCTCCGCGCTCCGGCGCGCCGCCGCCGAACCGTCCAGCGCCGTCACCCGCTCCACCGTGGGGCGTTCCGGACGTCGCGCCATCCCCATCCCGCCGACCCTCTCGTAGAACGGGTCGGCGTTCGAGACCTCGGGGGAGAGCGCGCCGTCCCGCTCCGGACGCAGCCAGAGTACGCCCCGGTGGCCCACGGTCGCTCGAACCTCGGCCCGTATCCCCTCCGGCGCGAGGAGGTCCGCGGCGGTCACACGGCCCGCGAGCTGGCGGGCCTCCGACGTGGTGAGCGACCGGCCGACGCGGGAGTCCAGGACCGTCCCGTCGCCGTCGACCGTGGCGAAGTTCATCCGCAGGGCGATGTCGTCGGGTCCGAGGGGCACCTCGGCGCCCAGCGCCTCGAGGACGCCCCGCCCGGGCGAGTCGTGGACCGGGTCGTACCCGAGAAGGGCGAACACCCCCGCGTCGGACTCGGGCGCGACCCCGTCGCCGACGACGACGACCTCCCCGAGCGCGCCGACCCGCGCGAGTCCGTCCAGATGGGGCGTCGCGGCCGCTTCGACCGGGCTCCTTCCGCCGGTGTCCGGATGGGGGCGATCGCCGAGCCCGTCGAGCACCAGGAGGGCCCGCGACGGCCGCGTTGGTTCGGTGGCCGCCGGAGGGGCTGGCATCAACTAATAAGGAAACCGGGAGCTAAACCCCCGTTCCGTGGAGCCGAACAAGTCGGGCGGCTTTAGGCGTTTCCTTCGCTCGCCCGTGGGGCGGGCGCTCCTGATCGCCTTCGCCGTCGTCGTCGTCTTTGCGACCTTCGTCTACGTCAGCCTCCTCCTGGCGATCCCCGCGTTCCTGGTCGTCGGGCTGATGGTCCCCATCTACGCCGGCCTCAAGCGGCCGCGCTACCTCGCGATCTCGGGGTTGGTGATCATGCTGCTGGTCGCGCCCCTCGCGAGCGTGGCCTACACGCAGGAGATCATGACCCCCACCGGGTTCGCCCACTCCAACTCGAGCCTCCCGTACGGGAACGGCGGCTCCGTCCTCCAGGACGCCCACGTCTCGCCGTTCGTCGGCAGCACGACCACGAACTTCACGTGGACCGTGTCGGTCTACGCCAACTACCGCCCGCCGGGCCCGGCGACGATCAACTCGCTGACCCTTTACATCAGCACGTGTCCCGGGGCCACGAACAACACGACCCCGTACTGCTCCGGCGGCTACGACTTCTTCACGGTCAATACCACGGCGATCAACGCGACCGGCGAGACGAACGTCACGTTCCACTACACGATCGGGATCGACGGCATCTGGGACTGGCAGATGGGCCTCGCTGTCGAGAACACCACCTCGAAGCAGGTCCAGCTCATCTTCCTCGTGGGGGACCCGACGTACAACGCCATCCAGGGCCCCGTGGTCGGCGATTTCGCGAGCTTCATCGTCGAGCTGCTCCCGACGCTCTACGTCTATTCGTTCCTCTACCTGGGAGCGCCGTTCTTCTTCGTGCTGCTTCTTTACATGGTATTCAAATCGCGGCAGCAGCGGCACAAAGACCAGCGGCAACGGGCGGCCGGTCCGATTCCTCCGACCACGCCGCCGCCCCCCGGACCGGGCTCCGCCGCCGGGCCTCCTTCGGGAACGCCGACCGCCGCTGGCCCTATGGCGGCTGGACAGCCCGCGGACGAGAGACCGTGCCCTAACTGCGCCGCGCTCGTCTACCCCGGTGAGCCGAAGTGCTGGAAGTGCGGGGCCAACCTCTCGGAAGCTAGCCAGCCCCTTCGCACCGGTAACTAGGCCGGGTCAGGGGTCGGATCAGCTCACGGTCAAAGCAAACGTGTCGTAGATGTAGCCGATAACCGGGGTCCCCGTGGCGGAAGACTCGACCGTCAGCCATACATGGCAGATGTACGTCCCCGCTGCGACCCCCGTCCAGCGCGTCGTGCCACCGTTCAAGTTCAAAGCGGTCGAGCTGCCCTCGGTGACTGAAGTCGAGGCGATGCCCGCGGTGGGGACCTCGTAGTCGTGCGTCGTACCGGTGGTCGTGTTCGCCCAGGCCGTGCCGCTGAACGTTACCGTCGCGGGACCGCCGAGCGCGGTGGTGTAATTGTCCCAGACAGTAATGTAGAGGTACGGACAGCTCGACGACGTGCACGTGTGACTGAACGTGCTCTCGATACCGGAGGTCGCGCCCGTGCTCGAGGTGGTGACGTAGATCATCCCTTGGACGAGGTTCTGCGTCGCGAAAGAGACCGACCCCGTCACGGATCCCACGCCCATGCCCAGG
>JASHSP010000074.1 GCA_030038655.1 Thermoplasmata archaeon
GATCAGTCGCCAGTTGGTGGCGATGTACTTGGGCACGTAGAGCTCTCGGTCGGTCGTCCCGGCCGTGTCCCACTGCCCCTCGGGGTGCTGCTCCTCGAGCATTCGCGCGGCCCAGCCGACCTTGCCGATCTCCGACCGCGCGCGAACGACGGCGGGGTCGCTCCGGGACCGGTCGAGGATTTCCGTCAGCACGCGGAACCGGACGCTCGGATCCGCTCCGCCGAGGAGCCACTTCCGGAGGCGGGTCGAAACGCTCACGCCCGGGACCAAGGAAGGGACCCATAAACGGTCGCGGACACCGCGCTTCCCGTCGGACCGCCCCGCGGCGCCCCGGAAACCTTCTTCGGCGGGTGGGCCCATCGACCGCCGTGCCGGAGACCCGTCGGTTCGCGCGCTTTCGCCGAGAGCCGCTGGCCGGTCGCCCTCACGTATTCCCCCTGCCGGACGATGGGATGTGTCTGTCGACGTTCGTGCTCTTGCATCCCCCGGGACGTCCCCGGGAGGTCCTGCTCGGCCGCATGGACCCGGCCGGCCCGTGGGAGGAGACGGCATCCCTCGACCCCGAGCGGGTGGCCGCCTTCAAGGACGGCTGGGTCCTTCCGGCGTGCCAGCTCCTGTTCTTCGAGGACCCCGCGGCGGCGGCGCGGCGGATCGCCGAGGACCTGCTGGGGCGTACCGACATCGGGTTCGGTCTGCCCCAGGTGTTCTCCGAAGCGTACGCCCGCCCCCGTACCGGGGCGGCCGACCCGCACTGGGACCTCCACTTCGTCTACCGCGCCGAATGGCCCGGGGGAGACCCCGCGCGCTCGAAGGGGCGGTTCTGGCGCGACCTCCAGTTCGTGGAGGTGGCGGCCGCCCCGCGAAGCGCGTTCGCTCGGGGCCACGACGACATCCTGGCCCTGGTGGGGCTGTCGCCCGGGGGGCCAGCCGCGACCTAGGTCCGGGCCGGGACGAACCAGAGGTCCGTGATCCGGTAGCGGGGCGTTTCCGCGAACCGGGCCTCGACCGGCATCCCGACGTAGAGGTCGGACTCGACCGCGTCCTTCAGTCGCGTGAGCAGCAGACTGTTCGCGCCCTCGAACTCGACCATCGCGAGGTTGTACGGGGTCTCCTTCAGAAACGCTTCGCTGCCGAAGTGGCACGTCGTCCAAGAATGCACGCGGCCCCGCGGGGGAAGCTCGAGCCACTGTGTCGCGCCGCCGCAGGTCATGCAGTGCGAGCGCGGGGTCGCGAAGACAAACCGGCACTTCGGGTTGGTGCAGCGCGAGCCGAGGATCTTCTTCTCGGCGAGCGCGAGGAAGAACGGGGAGTCCTCCGCGTAGCTGTGGATGTACCGGATGGAGTACGGGTCGTCGAGGATCAGGCTCTCGACGGCGTCCTTGTCGCGGAAGATGGCCGCGCCCGAACGGGCGAGTTCCTCCTGGACGTCCCGGAAGTGTTCGACCACCTTCGGCTTGGCCATCCTCACCACCCCCTCTCGAGGATCGACACGGTCACGGACGAGCCGGTCCCCGCGTGGCTGTGAATCGCCCCGCGTCGGGCGTCCTTGATCTGGAGCGTCCCGTCGCCGAAGTGGCGACGGATCGTGCCCTGGAGCTGCCAGAACGCGAAGACGCCCTGCATCAGGCCGGTCGCGCCGACGGGGTGGCCGCAGGCGATCAGGCCACCGGACGGGTTGACCGGGATCTTCCCGGCTTCCGGCACGTCCAGTCCGTAGTCGATGTTCTTGAGGAACGGCGCCCCCGAGAGCGTGAAGTCGTACCCTTCGCCGTACTTGCAAAGACCGAGGTCCTCGTACGTCTGGATCTCGCTCGACGCGTAGGCGTCGTGGAGCTCGATGAAGTCGAGCTCCTTGCGCGGGTCGTGGATCCCCGCCATCCGGTACGCCTCGATCCCCGCCGCGCGACCGGCCCGGAACGAGTGGACACCCGGGTACGGGAGGTTCTGGTAGTCGCTCGCCTTCTCGTGGGGGTGCAGCGGGACCTTCCCGAAGGGCCGGTCGGCGAGACGCATCGTGTCGGTGCCGCAGCCGACGCCGACGATCCGCACGGGGCGGTCGGTGAACTCCCGGGCGCGCGACTCGTCACAGAGCACCGCGACCGCCGCGCCGTCGGACATCGTGCAGATCTGGTCTCGGGTCAGCGGGAAGGAGATCATCTCGGAGGCGAGGACGTCGTCGACCGTGACCGGCTTCGGGTACTGGGCGTACGGGTTATGGAGCGCGTTGCGGTGGTTCTTCACCGAGACCCAGCTCATGATCCGCTGGCCCTCGGCGATCGCGAGCCGCTGCGCCTCGCGCTCGTCCTTCACGTGGCCGAACTTTCCGAGTCGCAGGTACTCGTAAATGTGGCGGACGACCATCAGAGCGTAGTAGCCGGTGTAGAACCCGCCGAGTGGGAAGTCGAAGTTGGTGTCCGAAGCGAGCGCGATGAACTCGTTCCCCTTCCACGTTGCGACGCGGCTCATCGTTTCGTAGCCGGCCGCGAGGCAGACGTCCATGCGGCCGCTCGCGACGGCCTCGTACGCGGCTTGGAAGCACTCGCCGCCGGTGGCGCCACCCCACTCGATCCGGACGGACCCCTTCGGATTCATCCCGAGATAGTCCTGGACCATGCTCGCGGCCTTGAGCTGCCGGGAGAAGTGGTCGGAGAAGTACGATATCCGGGTCCCGTCGATCCGGTCCTTCGTCAGGTTGGGGATTCCCTTCAGCGCGTACTCGTACGCGCGCTGGACCATCAGGCGAAAGTCCATCGACGGGTGGGCCTTCGCGAACTTCGTCACCCCGCCGGTGACCATGTAGACCTTCCGTCCGCGCGATGGGGCGCTGCGTTGGGGTCTCCTGCGCGCCGCCGGGCGGCGCGCGCTCCTCCGGGATCGAGCCGGCATTTCGTGACCTCGCGCGGCGCAGCCGGGCGGGGGTCTTAACGTTCGGCGGCGGTCGAGGACCGCCGCGGGCAGGAGGCCTTTTCCGCGCCGAGCCGCTGCTGCTGCCGATGGTGCCGCCGTCCAAGAAGAAGGACCTGGTCTCCCTGGCCGACGTGGCGAGCGACCTGCCGAAGCTGCTGGATCACGCCGCGCGACTGAAGGCCGAGCGCCGGGCCGGGCACCCCCGTCCTTCGCTCCCGGGCCGCAACCTCGCCATGATCTTCGAGAAGCCGTCGACCCGGACCCGGGCGTCGTTCGAGGTGGCGATGAACGATCTCGGGGGACACGCCCTCTTCCTCTCCCAGAACGACCTGCAGCTCGGGCGCGGCGAGTCGATCGCCGACACCGCGCGGGTCCTGTCCCGCTACGTCGACGCGGTCTGCTACCGCGCGTTCAAGCACGCCGCGGTCGTCGAGCTCGCGCGGTGGGCGAGCGTGCCGGTCATCAACGCCCTCGACGACGAAGAGCACCCGTGCCAGGTCGTGGCCGACCTGCTGACGATGCGCGAACGGTGGGACGGGAGGTTCCCGGGGCACCGACTCGCCTGGATCGGGGACGGGAACAACGTCCTCCGCTCGCTGATGCTGGGGGCGGCCGCGGTCGGCCTCGACCTCGTCGCCGCCACGCCGAAGTCGTATCGACCGCCGCCCGAAGCGATCGCGGCCGCGCACGCGCTGGCGGGACGGACCGGGGCGAAGCTCTCGTTCGTGGACTCCCCCGCGGACGCGGCCGCCGGGGCCGATGCCCTCTACACCGACGTTTGGGTCTCGATGGGGGACGAGGCGGAGCGGAACGCGCGGGAGACCGCCTTCCGCGGCTACCAGATCAACGACGCGATCGTCGCCCGCGCGGCCCCCCACGCGTTCGTTCTGCACGACCTCCCCGCCCACCGGGGCCAGGAGATCACCGACTCGGTGCTGGACGGACCCCGCTCGGCCGCCTGGGACGAAGCGGAGAACCGTTTGCACGCGCAGAAGGCGATCCTCGAGTACCTCGTGCTCGGGGCGTGACGCCGTCGCCCCGGCGGCGGGTCGAACGACTCCCGCGCGGGCTCAACCCGGCCCCGCCGCCTCGGGGGAGGCGCGGATCCGGATCTTGAGGAGGTGCTCGAGCTTCCGGACGAGAGCGTCCGGGGGGTGCATCGAGCCGGACTCGATCTTGAGGACGACCGACTTCTTCTCGTTGAGTCGCTTCCCCAGCTCCTCCGGATTCCATCCCAGCGCCTCGCGCGCGACCCGCACCTTGTGCCCCCAGTCCGGAGCGAGCTCGAGCTCCCCGATCTCCTGGTAGAGGTCCCGCTCCTCGAGCCGACGCGGCCGCCCGGACGGTCGCGTCGCGGTCACGACCGCCCCGCCCCGGCTCCGGGACCCCGAGGTCGGGGGGGCCGGTGCCACGGCCGGCGCGGGAGGCGGGTCGACCAGCGTCCCGAATCGGGCGCAATCGGGGCATACGGCAAGAACCGTTCTCTCGAGACGCACGCGGCTCGTCGACTCGACGTCCTTTCCACACATTTCACACAACATCGTACGCTCCTACGGCCGCCGTCGCGACCGCTTGCGGGTCTCCATGCGCTGTCGACCCTCCTCGAACCGGACCCGCTCCTCGGGCGTCCCCAGCGCGAGCGGCGGCACCGGGACCGGGCGACCGGCGGCGTCGACCGCGACCATCGTCACGAACGCTTCGCCCACGAGCCGCGGGGGACCGCCCAGAACCTCTTCGGCCGAGACCCGTACCCATACCTCCATCGACGACCGGCCGACGTACGTCAGCTGGGCCGTGAAATCGACCACCTCCCCGACCCGCACCGGGAGGATGAAGTCGACCCGGTCGAACGACGCGGTCACGCACGTGGCCCTGGCGTGCCGCGACGCGGCGATGTAGGCGACCCGATCGACTTCCGACAGTATCTGGCCTCCGAAAACCGCTCCCGTGAAATTGGCGTCCGTGGGGACCATGAGCCGGACCACGGAGGCGCGGCTGGACGCGACGGTACCGGCTGGCAAGTCGTTCACGCGGAGCGACCTTCGGGACTCGCGGGGTGGAAGAGACCGCGCGTCTAAAGCGGTTGTGTCAGACCCGCCCCGGCCGCGGAGCTCGGAACGGCACGCTTCGGACCGTTGCTCGACCCCGGCGGACGTCTCAAGAGCGGCTGGCCCGTGGGGCGGCCGGAAGGACCATGCCCGCAACCAAGAAACCAGGACCATCGAAACGCGCGAAGACCGGACGACCGACGTTCTCGAGCGTCGCCGTGGTCGTCTCCGACCGGAAGAAGTCCGTCGAGTGGTACACCCAGAAGCTTGGCCTCGACCTCCTGGTCAGCGCGGACCACTGGATCACCGTGGGACGGAAGGGGAAGGAGGGGAGCCTGCACCTGTGCCGCGTGGCCGACTTCGACCCGAAGGGGAAGCTCGAACCGGGCAACTCGGGCATCGCCCTGCGGCTCGCGGGCGACTTCGTCGCGAGCTGCGCGGCGATCGAGGCCCGGGGGGTCACCTTCTCCCAGCCCGCGGTCAAGGAGGAATGGGGCTGGTACGCCGGGGTCCGGGATCCGGACGGTAATGAGATCTGGCTCATGCCGGAGGAATAGGTCCCCCCCCACACGTCGCCGGGGCTCGTACCGGGGCTTCGAGCCGGCGATCGTTAACCCGCCGCACCGGGGGACGTCCCGCGGTCCCGGGTCCGGAGGCGGCAAGGGCCGGCGCACCGGCGACTCCGGCCGCAACCGGTCGGCGCGGGGTCGTTCGCGCGGGGCGCGGGTGGCGGGACAAGCGTCCCGCGCGGGCGGTCGGACCGCCCGAGTAGCCCGCGCGGCCGTTCTCTCGGCGGCGCGGCGCGACAATGCCTAAATAGGGGCACCTTTTGGGCGCGCCCGGAGCCGCACCCAATGGCACAGAAGCCGCACCTCAACGTCGTCTTCATCGGGCACGTCGATCACGGTAAGTCGACGACGGTGGGACGTATCCTCCTCGACACGGGGAA
>JASHSP010000075.1 GCA_030038655.1 Thermoplasmata archaeon
CTCGCGCACGCGCTCAAGGTTGCGCTCGAGACCGGCAAGGTGAAGGTCGGCCTGACGGAGACGCTCGAGGCCGCGAAGGGAAAGAAGGCGAAGCTGCTCATCGTCGCGCGCACCTGTCCGGACCCGAAGCTCCGGGTGGAGCGGGCGATCGGGAAGATCCCGGTCTACCACTACGACGGGACCGCGGTCGAGCTCGGCCAGGCGTGCGGCCAGCCGTTCCCCATCAGCGCGATGGCGATCCTCGACCCCGGTTCGAGCGCGATCCTGACGCTCGAGACGTGACCCGCGCTCCGGAGCGGCTCGGATGTCCGAGATCGCGTTCGACACCGAGACGATAGGTTACATCCGCCTCTTCGAGGAACGGACCGGCGCCCGCGTCAAGGACTGCCTTGAGGCGGAGGAGAAGCTCGTCTACCTGGTCCAGCCCGGCGAGATCCACAAGGCGGTCGGCCCCGGCGGGGTGCTGGTCGAGCACCTGAAGGGTATGATGAAGAAGGAGATCCAGGTCGTCGAGTGGGCCGACGATCCCGAGACGCTCGTCCGGAACATCTTCTACTGGTACTCGCCCGTCCGCGTCGACCTGGTCCCGAAGGGGAAGGGCCGGCACGCGACGGTCACGGTCGACCCGGCCTGGAAGGCCCGCGCGATCGGGAAGGCGGGCAAGAACCTCAAGATCGCGCGGGCGATCCTCGTCCGGCACACGGACATCGTCAGCGTGAACGTCGCCTGACCGCCCGCGCGAAACCCCCAATACCCCGCCGCGTTCGGGAGGGGCGGCTACCGCATGCGATTCCGCACCTACGACGAGATCGCGCCGTCTCTGGAGACCGACCGGTTCCTGCTCCAGCTCGCCTCGTTCGGCGGGGCGATCCCCCGCCGGTCCATCGACATCTGGTGCCGCCGGACGAAGTCGACCGCGGAGTACGTTGCCGTCTTCGCGGAAGAGCGCGGCCGCCTCCTCGGCCAGACGTACGTCCTGCGGGTGCCGTACACGTTCGCGGACGGTCCCGAGGTCGTGAGCGGGATCGCCGCGGTCGGGACGCGGCCCGACCGCGGGCGGTCGGGCGTCGCGCGCGCGATCCTCCGGGAGGTCCACCGCCGGGAGCGGGAGGCCGGGATCCGATACGCGACCCTGTGGACGAACCGTTCGTGGGGGGCGCACAACCTGTACGAGGAGCTCGGGTACCGGGACGTCTACGCGTTCCCGTGGGTAGCCCACGCGCCGTCGACCCGCGTGCGGCGTCGACCGGCCGGGGTTCGCCCGGCTCGGAGATCCGACCTCGACCCGATCGAGCGGCTCCACGCCCGGGCGGCCACCGGCCGGCTCGGGTTCTTGAGGGAACCGAACGGGTATCTCACGGTGGCCCTCGCGACCCGCGAGCTCGACCCTTCGAAGGAGTACCTCGTGCGACAGCGGGGCGGTCGCCTCGAGGGATACGCGCTCGTCGACTCCAATCCGTACCGAACGGTGTGCGGAGAGCTCGTGGCGACCTCTCGGTCCGCGCGTCGAGCCCTCGTCACCGAGGTCGAGCGGCGGGCGAAGGGAACGGCGTTCGCGTTCCAGCATACGCCCGTTCGGGACGCGCCCGAGCTGTTCCGCGGACCGGAGTACACGGGCGTGGGCGGTGGGTGGTACGTTCTGATGGCCAACGCGCTGGGACGGACGTGGAGCGCGCCCGCGGCCGTCGACCGCTTCGGGACCCGCGACCCGCGCTTCCTGTGCATGGCGGGGGACCGGTTCTAGTCGCGCGGTCCGGAACGATCGCGCCCGCCCCGTGGGGCCCGTCCCCGGCGCGAACCTAAAAAGTGCCGGAATGCGTCGGGCGCCGATGCCACCGCCCCGGTCGCGGATCCAGGCTGTCCTGTTCGACCTCGGAGGGACCCTGGTCGACGAGCGCGACTTCGCGGAGTGGGTCGACATCGCGCGGGAGCTGTTCCTGGACGTCCAGCCCGACGAGCTCGCCCACGCGCACACCGAGGTGGAGCACGCGGACGACGGCGCCGATTTCGCGGCCGATCCCCACGATGTGGTGGTGGAGTTCTGGCGACGGGTGCTCTCCCGCGCCGCGGGTCGGGAAGTGGAGACGGCGACCGCGGAGCGGTTCTGGGAACGGGTGCGGGCGTCCCAGACGGAGCGCTCCCTTCCGGTCTTCTCCGACGTGCGGCGGTGCTTGGACGCGCTGCGCGCCGAGCACCGGCGTCTCGGGATCGTGTCGAACTCGTCCAGCGAAGCGAGCGTGCGGCGGATCCTCGACCGGGCCGGGATCCTCGACGCGTTCGAGCGGATCGTCTCCTCCGGCACCGAGGGGATCGCGAAGCCGAACCCCGAGATCTTCCGCCGGGCCGTGCAGCGGTTCGGCCTGCGCCCCGAGGAGACCCTCTACGTCGGGAACCTGCCGAGGACCGACGCCGCCGCCGCGTCGTCCGCAGGGCTCCACGCCGCCTGGCTGAACCGCGACGGGACCGGGCTCGGCGCGCCGAACGAGATCACGTCGCTTCTCGAGGTCCCCCTGGTCGTGCGCGCGCTCGAAGGGGCGGGTCCGGCGCGCGGGGCCGGCCCGAGGTCGAGTCGTTAAATACGGGGCGCCTCTCGTAGAGTGGCCTGCGGTTCGCCGCCCTCGCGGCGGCGGACGCGGCGACGTCGCCACGGCGAGCCGGGGACTCCGTGAACCGGTCTCCTCCAAGGCAACGCCACAGATGGCCCGATGGGGCGTGGAGCCCCGAGATCCCCTTCCTGGAGACGGGAAGTGACCTCTCGGGACTGACGGAGGAGACGATGCGAAAGATCGCGATTAGCTCAGTCGTAGCGAAGAGCCAAACCGCCAGTCGGCCTTCGATCGGTTAACGACCCATATGTATTCCCGGACACACGAAGTGTGTTCATCAATCCGGTTGATCCTGCCGGCGGGCACCGCTATTGGAGTTCGCTTAAGCCATGCGAGTCGAGAGGGGTAAGCCCTCGGCGCACTGCTCAGTAACACGCGGACAATCTGCCCTCGAGACGGGGATAACCCCGGGAAACTGGGGATAATACCCGATAGACCTGGGATGATGGAAGGCTCCCAGATCGAAATCCTG
>JASHSP010000076.1 GCA_030038655.1 Thermoplasmata archaeon
AGCCCCCGTCGCGGGACGGGCCAACCGGGTCGATGCCCGGGCGGGAACGTAGCGGCCCGTGGCCGAGGCTCACCGAGTCGCGCGCGCGCGAGTTCCACGCGCACCGTCATAATCGGTCCTGCCTTCGCGAACGCATGGTGTTTCAGGCGAAGGAGATCATGGACCCCGACCTTCTCACGTTCGACGAGGAGACCGACGCGCTGTCGGGCGCCCGGCGAATGGTCGAGGCCCGGAAGGGGTACGCGGTCGTCACCCGCGCCGGCCCACCGCCCGCCACGGGGATCGTCACCGAATGGGATTACCTCGAGAAGGTGGTCGCGCCCGGGCGGGACCCGGCCCAGTTCCGGATGAAGCAGCTGGCTTCGTGGGATGTCCGGTACTGCGCGCCGGAAACTCCCACGGACGAGGTCGCGAGCACGATGGCGGACCTCGGGGTCCGGCGGATGCTCGTGAAGTCGGGGGACCGGGTCGTGGGCGTGATCACCTCGAAGCACCTTCTGGCGATCTTCCGCCAGTACGTCGACCGGCTCTCCTCCGAGATCGCGGGCTTCCAATCCCAATCGAGGCCGCTCGGGTGACCCCGCGGCTCGGGGCCGGCGGGTCCCCTCGCGGGAACTCGTTCGTGCCGGGCACCGCTTCGCGCCGTCGGGGGGGCGGGCTCCGCCCGCTCCCGGCAGGGGGCTGACGATGCAGTACAAGTGGCTCGTCCTGTCGAACACGACGATCGCCACGCTGATGGCGGCGATCGACACCAACATCGTCCTGATCTCGCTGCCCACGATCGGTCGGGAGCTCGCCGGGACCTCCGCCACGCTGCTCCTCTGGGTTCTCCTCGGGTACTCGCTGCTGACCGCGGTCGTGCTCCTCAACTTCGGCCGGCTTTCCGACATGTTCGGGCGGGTGCGGCTCTACGTCCTGGGGTTCGCGATCTTCACCGCGGGTTCCGCGCTCTGCGGCTTCTCCCAGACCGGCCTCGAGCTCGTCCTCTTTCGTCTCGTGCAGGCGGTCGGGGCCGGCTTCCTCTTCTCCAACTCCGCGGCGATCATCACAGACGCCTTCCCCCCCAACGAGCGGGGCCGGGCGCTCGGCGTGAACCAGGTCTCGATCGTGGTCGGGGCGGTCTCCGGCCTGGTGCTGGGCGGGGCGATCACGGCGACGATCGGCTGGCGGTGGATCTTCTTCGTCAACGTGCCGATCGGGATCATCGCCACGATCCGGGCCCGCGTCGACCTGCACGAGCTGGCGAAGCCCGAGGGGCGGCCCCGGATCGACTGGGCCGGCAACGTCGTGTTCGCCGCCGGTCTGACGATCCTGCTCATCGCCATCACCCTCGGGGCCCTCGGCCAGATCCCGGACCCGTACGCGATCGCCGGCGGCGCGGTCGGCGTCGCCCTCCTCGGCGCGTTCCTCCTGGTCGAGCGCCGCGAGCGCTCGCCAATGCTCGACCTCTCGCTCTTTCGGAACCGCCAGTTCTCCGCCTCGGCGATCGCCATGTTCCTCAACTCCCTCGCCCGGGGCGCGTTCAGCTTCATCCTGGTGTTCTACCTGCAGGGGCCGCCCCGATTCCTCGACCCGTTCACGGCCGGGCTGTTCTTGATCCCGCTCTCCGCCTCGCTCGCGGTCCTCGGCCCGATCAGCGGGTGGCTCTCGGACCGGTACGGTCCCCGGCCGTTCCTCGTCGCCGGGCTTCTCCTCTCCGCCGCGGGATTCCTGTGGCTGACCACGATCGGACCCGATGCGAGTTTCTACCAGCTCACGCCCCCGCTCGTGCTCGTCGGGGCGGGCATGGGCCTGTTCGCGGCGCCGAACCGAGCCGCCATGATGACCGCCTCCCCGCCGGCCCGCCGTGGGGTCGCGTCGGGGGTCGGGACGACGCTGGTCAACACCGGCTCGACGATCAGCCTGGGGGTCACGCTGCTGGTGATGACCTCGGTCCTCTCGCGGCCCGAGATCCAGGCGATCTTCCTGGGCACGGCGAAGAGCGGGGTACCGTTCACGGCCGGGGCGGGGTTCCTGGAGGCGATCCACCTGATCTTCTTCGTCTCGGCCGGTCTCCTCCTCACCTCGCTGATCCCGTCGATCCTGCGGGGGGCGACCCCCCCTCCCCCCGGGGTCGCCGCGGAGGAAGCCGATTGAGGGCGGTGCCCCGGCGTCCCCCCGAGGGAGTCAGCGCCCACGCTTCCGGGCGGCCCGCGGGGGGGTCGACCGTGCGGGCGCCTTGGCCGCCGGGCGGGCCGCGAGGAACCCGTCCAGGATCGACGCGAGCTTTCCGCCGAGGTCACCGTAGTCGTAACGGACGTTGACGATCGGTTGCGGAACCTGGACGAGCCGGCTCAGGTTCACCGGGCTCCCGTCGAGGACGACCTCGGCCCCGCTCGCGCGGATCGTGGCCTCGAGCTCGCGGACCTGCTCGGCCCCGTAGCCCATCGCCGGGAGGACCCGGTCGAGGTGCGGGTACTGCCGGAACACCTGGGCGATGCTGCCGACCGCGCCGGGCCTCGGGTCCACGATGGTGGCGCCGCGGGACCGAGCCAGCAGCGTAGCCGCGCCGTACGCCATCCCGCCGTGGGTCAGGGTCGGACCGTCCTCCACGACCAAGACGCGGCGGCCCTTCATCGACTCCGCCTCGGGCGCCACGATGTCCAGGGCGCCCCGCACGACCGTCGCGTTCGGATTGGCCAGCGCGGCGTTGCTCTCGACCGTACGGATCCCCTCGGGGGTGGCCGAGTCGGTCTTGCTGACGACGATCACGTCCGCCATCCGGAAGTTCGCCTCGCCGGGATGGTACGAGAGCTCGTGGCCGGCCCGATGGGGGTCCGCCACCACCAGCAGGAGGTCGGGTGCGAAGAACGGCAGGTCGTTGTTCCCCCCATCCCACAGGACGATGTCCGCCTCGGCCTCCGCGGCCCGGAGGATCCGCTCGTAATCGACGCCGGCGAACACGACCGTGCCGTCGACGAGGTGCGGCTCGTACTCCTCCCGCTCCTCGATCGTGCAGTGCGCGCGCTCGAGGTCGTCCATCGTCGCGAACCGCTGTACCGCCTGGGCCGCGAGGTCGCCGTACGGCATCGGGTGCCGAACGACCACGACGCGTCGCCCGTTCGCGCGGAGCTGGCGGGAAACGAAACGGGTCAGCGGGCTCTTACCCGCCCCCGTCCGGACCGCGCAGACCGCGACGACCGGTTTCGTCGACCGGAGCATCGTCGCGCGGGGGCCGGGCAACAGGAAATTCGCCCCGGCGGCCAACGCGATCGAACCCTTGTGCATGACCTCGACGTGCGGTAGGTCCGAGTACGAGAGCACGACCAGGTCGATGGATTTCGATCGGACGAGGTCCGAGAGCTCGGCCTCGGGGACGATCGGGATTCCCTTGGGGTAGAGCGACCCCGCCAGGACCGGCGGGTAGGCGCGTCCGGCGATGTTCGGGATCTGCGCGGCCGTAAACGCGACGACTTCGAGCTCGGGCCGGTCGCGGTACATCACGTTGAAGTTGTGAAAGTCCCGGCCGGCCGCCCCCATGATGACCACTCGCTGCCGCGACATGCCCCGGCCGAGCGTTCGGCCACTATAGGCTCGACGGCCCGCGACCCCGGCCGGCACGCTTAAGCCCCCTCGGGAGGGGCCCGCCGGCCCCGAAGGGGCCGCGAACGCCCGCGAACGCCGCCTCGCCGCGGACCCCGGTCGGTACGAGCTCCTTCGAACCCGCCCGGCCGCATCCCCGACGGGTGCGGAGAGGCCGGAGGCCCACCCCCTCGTCTCGGCACAAACATAGATATGGGCACCCGGAAGGAGCCTAGACGGACTCGGGCCGGTGGCCCTCCGCTCGGCGACGCGCGGCCCGCCTCGCGAGGGTACCGGGCCCGCCAGAGTCCGAGAGGAGGGGAGCCGTGAACGCAACGACTCTCTTCTTCGTCGGGCTGTTCCTCCTCGTTGCTTGCGCGGTGATCGCCGGCGAGGTGATGGGCCGTCTCGGACAGCTGCCGCTTATCGGACAGCTCGGCGTGGGCATCCTCTTCGGGCCCACGTTCCTCGGCCCCGCGCTCGGCCTGGGCGGACTTTCGACGGAGTTCCAGGGGGTCCAGTTCCTCGCGACGTTCTTCATCCTCCTGGCGGCCGGGTTGGCGGTCACCCCGCAGGACGTCCGGTCGACCGGGGTGGGGTCGGCGCTGCTGGGGATCGGGATCTTCGTCGTTCCGTTCCTCGCGGGGACGGCGGTGATCCGGTTCGCCTATCCCGACCTCTCGGTGATCACGACGCTGTTCGTCTCGTTGACCATCTCGATCACCGCGCTCCCCGTCCTGGGGGTGATGCTGGCCGAGTTCGGCCTCCTCAAGAGTCGTTTCGGGACGTACCTCCTCGGCGGGTCCCTCGTCAACGAGCTGATGGCGGTCACGATGTTCGCGATCCTCCTGCGCATCCAGGCGGGCCACGGCGCCCTGGGGATCGAGATCGGCTTGGCGATCCTCTCCACCGGCGTTTTTCTGGTCAGCATGCTGGCCGTGTACATCTTGGTGAAGTGGCTGCGGGCCCTTCGCGTCTGGCAGCGGATGGGTGCGTGGGTTCGGGGGACCTGGCGCTCCCGCGAGGCGGGATTCGCCCTCCTGATGGTCGCCGCTCTCGGGGCCGCGGTCTACTCCCAATACCTAGGGTTGACGTTCCTGGTCGGGGCGTTCTACGCCGGTCTGCTCGTGACCCCCCAGAGCGCCGGCCGACGGGAGCACCGGGAGTACACGCACGTCTTCGACATCGTCACGTGGGGGTTCTTCATCCCCCTGTTCTTCGCCCTCGTCGGCCTCGAGATGAACCTCCGCCTGATCGGCGGCACCTGGGTAGCCGTCGAAGCGTTCGCCGCCCTCTGCGTGTTCGCGTTCTTTGCGAAGCTGTTCCTGGGCGGGGCGATCACCCGCAGCCTTGGGTGGTCCGACGGCGAGTCGCTCACGGCGGGATTCCTCCTGACGAGCCGCGGGGCGGTCGAGCTGGCCATGGCGGTCGTTCTGCTCTCGCTGGGCATCTTCTCGACCTCCCTGTTCACGATCGTGGCCGGGGTCGGGGTGGTGACGACGTTCCTCGCCCCGATCGGGGCACGACCGTTCGTTCGGGGGATTCCGAAGCAACGGGGTCCGCCCGCGGACCCCCTCGAGACCGCGACCCCGGAGCCGGGCTCGGAGTGACCGTCGGGACGAACCCGGGCTCCCCGGAGCGTATTTAGTCCGGCGACGTGAGGGGGGTGGCCCGACCATGATGCCCGCGATGTCCCGCCGAGCGGACCCCGCGAGGGGTTCCCCGGTCCCGATCCTCCTGTTGCTGGTTCTCGTGAGCGTCGGTTCGGTTCTGGGATGTGGCGGCGGCCCGAGCCACGCCCCGCGAGCCGATTCGGGGGTCCTCGCGGTCGCCGAGCACCCACCGACGACAGCGGCGAGCGCCCGCGCGGGCCCGTACGTCCCGGTCGATTCGACCGCGCTCCCGGCGGTGGGCGCGACCTATGCGGTGACGTTCGGCGAGTCGGGGTTGTCCTCGGGAACCCGTTGGTCCGTCACCCTAGCGGGCACGACTTCCTCCTCGTCGAGCTCCACCATCACCTTCTACGAGCCGAACGGGACCTTCTCCTTCAGCGCGGGCTCGGTCGATGGTAAGTCGGCCAGCCCGTCCTCGGGATCCGTGACCGTGAACGGGGCCGCCCAGAGGGTGGACCTGACCTTCTCGAGCAGCGCCGGCTTCCTCGGGTTGTCGGGGGCGAACGGCTACTACTTCGTCCTGAGCGTGACCGCCATCCTGATCGTCGGAGGAGTGGCCGCCGTGGTGCTCCACCGGCGCAGAAATCGCGAACTGGACGAGCTTCCCCCCGACGACCGGCCCGGGCGCTGAACGCGGTCCCCGGGGCTCGTCGACTCGCGCCCGATCGACGAAGTCCCGCGCCGGTACCGGCTACAGCGTGACGGATCCGCTCACGCTCGCCGAGCCCGTGGCGAACGCCGAGAGAACGTCCCCGATGCCGTCGAGGTCCGCCCCGGAGACGATGAAGACGGTGTCCTCGCCCGTGACGGTCACTGTGGGACCGGTCCAGCCGCCCGATCCGAAGACGTTCGCGATCGTTCCGTTCGCGTAGACGAGCGCGCCGTACCATTCGTCCGAGTCGTCGACGGCCGCCGCGCAGTGGGAAACCTCGAAGACCGCACCCACGGTGCAGGAGGAGGAGGGAGTCGACCCCGGTACGGTGGTCGACGAGGCGGAGGTAACCTCCAACCCGAAGACACCGGTGGTGAGTCCGGACGTCGGGGTGAGCGCCAGCTCAACCCAGTAAGTGTCCGCGGCGGGCTCCGCCGCTCCGACTTCGCTCATCCCCAGGAGGTACGACGGCGCGCTGCAGTTCACGGTCGCCGTCGCGCGAGAGACGCTGCCGACGGAGTCGGTGGCGTTCAGGTAGAACGTGTAAACTCCCACGGCGTCGGGAGTGAACGCGTAGACGCCTCCGACGACCCCCGAGAGGTTCGTGCTCGAGCCGTTCATCTCCAGGGTCCACGAGACGGGCGGCACCCCGCCGGAGAACGAGATCGACAGGTTCGCGACCTTGTCGACCGTCACGTTGACCAGCGGCGAGGAAAAGGACGCGCCGAGCGCGGGCGCGACCGTCACGGAAGCCGTGGATCCGCTGGTCTTGCCGATCCGGTCGGTCGCGTTGAGATAGAGGGTGTAGGTGGCGGCCGCCGAAGGGGTGAACCGGTACTGTCCGTCGACCGCGCCGGTGAGGTTGGCGCTCGACCCGTTCCGGGTCAGCGTCCACGTCACCGGTGCGAAGCCGCCGGCGAGGCCCAGACCCAGGACGGACACTTCGCCCACCTGCGTGATGACGGGGGTCGCGGTCAACGTCGTGGTGAGCGTCACGACGAAACCGATCGCGGTCGAGACGCTTGTTCCGCCAACCGTTACCGAACCCGCCGAGATGTTGCTCTCGAAGCCGTCGGGACCGAGGATCGTGAAGGGGTAGGTGCCGTTGGACTCCTCGAACGTGATCGTAGCGCCGTGCGACGCGGTGAGGGTCCCATGGAGGGACACGGACCAGCTCGTGCCGGGCGAGAGCCCGGTCTGAGTAAAGTTCACGTCATACTGGTGCGGGCTCTTCGCCCCGGATCCCGGCGCGAGACGGTACCCCGGGAGGATCCCGGCGAGCATGAGCGACAGGAGGATCAGCGCCACGACGACCAAGCCCCCGAGGACGATGAGCCCCCGACGAGGGGGGCGCCCGGCCGGGGGGGCCGACTCGGCCGGAGTGACCGGTGGGACCGTGGCACCCGAGGTCATACGACCCCCCGTCGTCCAAGCGCCTCGACGGCACCGGCCGACTTAAGCTCGCCTCAGACCGCGGGGGTAGGACGCGGTCGCGCCGGGGGTGGCCGCATCGGCGCACGGTGCGGAGCCGCCCGAACGGCCACGGTGCGACCGGGTAGAAGTCGACCACACCCCGCGCCGTCGCGGAGTCCCCGTGCCCTCGGACGGATTCGGCGGGCCGTGGCAGTTACGGTGCCGCCGGCGGGATTGTGGAGGTGCAGAACCCGCAGCGCGTGGCCTTGACCGAAACGGTGTTGAAGCAGGCCGGGCACTCCCGCGTCGTCGGCGGGGCGGCGGCGGCCTTCGCCTTCTTGCGATCCTCGGACTTCTGGTATGGGTACGCGATCAGGAAGAAAACGACCGTCATCAGAATGAGGAAATTGATGATCGCTCCGAGCAACGAGCCGCCGAGGAGCTGACTGTGGTTGATCGTGAGGACTCCGAGGCTGCTGAAATTGACATGGCCCGCGGCCGCGATGAGGGGATCGATGATGTCGGCAACCAACGCGCCGATCAGCGCAACGATCGCAAGGCCCACCACGAACGCCACGGCCATCGAGACGAGGTTCCCCGAGAACAGAAACTTCTTGAAATCGGCTCCCACGCCCATACGTCGAACCTCGACCGTCGAGTCCGACTCGGAAAATTAAGGCTTCCGTTCCCGCGGGTCGACAGCGTTCCGCCAGCGGGCGGCGTCCGCGGTCGCACGGCAACCCCGCTACCCTCGAATGGCTCGACTGCTTGCTGGGGACTGCTCCGAGCGAATTGACCTAGACTCGGGGCGAATCCAGGGGAGCTTGTCGAAACGGCTGGAGGCCAGGGTTCGATCCCATTCGAGCCTGCGAGGAGACCCGGTGGCGCTTGCCGAACTCACCCCAACGGAAACAACACCCTTTGTGGAAAAAGGTAGGTCGACTGCCGGTGGCTGGCTTTCGTGGTCAACTCGCGGATTGATGCCGCCCACTGGGTGCCTTCGGCCAAGCTCGTGTAAGAGGCGGAATGTATCGACCGCATAACGAACGATGGCTGATGCGGTGGTCTCCTTGTAGGACCCAGAAGCGGACCGACAGGTCAAGATGATCTGGTCTGAGCTGAAGGGGGAGCTTGGTCTCGAGGGAATCTACATCATGCCCTTCCCTCACTTCAGCTACGATGTCGCTGAAGGATACGACCGACCGAAAATGGAGAAGGCCCTCGGTGAGGTGGCACTGACCATTCCGCCCTTTTCTGTCCGAACCAAGGGGCTGGCAACATTCGAGGGGGATTGGCCAGTTGTTGTCGTGGCGGTCAATGCAGATTCCGGGCTTCAGGGCATCCACAAGAAGATATGGGGGATTGCCAGCCAGGACGCCACGAACCAATCCCCGTACTACCATCCGGGGAAGTGGTTTCCGCACATCTCCCTGGCCTACGGCGATGAGTTGACCCGGACGCCTCTCAGCTCGAAAGCGGTTCAGCGCGTTAGGTTCGCCCTAAAATCGAGGAACCTCGACTGGGAGATCAAGGTAGAGAGTGTTTCGCTCGTCGAAGACAAGGGTACGGTTCAGGAGCCGGTATCTACATTCCGGCTGAAGGGATCGTAATCATGTTGGGTTGCCGGGCTCATTCAATCGACCCTAGTCACGCTCCACCTACAGGTTCCTGCTTATGTAGTGGCCCTCCAGCTGTGCTACTCTGAGCGCGGGTTGGCCTGCATGGGCACCTGTGCCTGGATACACGCCTCGGTCGACAGTTCACGCACCGTCGCTGGGAATCATTAAAGCGGCCGGGAGCTGGTGCCAACGTGCGCACCCGGTGGGTGGATTACCGACAGTGGAAACCCTGGCAGCTCTGGCTTGCCATCGCAGTTGGTGAC
>JASHSP010000077.1 GCA_030038655.1 Thermoplasmata archaeon
CGTCGGCTTCGACCCGACGGGTTCCTTCACGAACGGGGCGCCGATGAAGATCGTCGGCTCGGCGGAGGGGTTGACGTTCCCCCGACTGTCGCGCCGCCGCCCGACCCGGACCGAGATCGAGCTCTTCGTCTTCTGGACGTCCAGCCGGATGACGCCGCGCTCCGTTGAATCCTCGCTCACGCGCGCGTCGTCGACGATCCGCTGCATCCGCGAGTTGGGGTTGTCGCGGGTCGGCAGGAAGTCGTTGAAGCTGGCCAGGTGGTGGTTCACGATCGACCGCTCCCGGAAAAAGGCGTCCACGATCTCGCGCACGGTCTCGATTCCTCAGTCCCCCAGCGGCGAGGCGATGACGACCCGGTAGGCGACCGCCTCTCCGGCGGTTGCGCTGGGGCGGCGTATCCGCACGAGGCGGCCGGCGAGGTTCTCGTGAGCGTCCTTCAGGGCGGTGAACTTGGGGTCGGTCATCAGTCCCGGGTCGCTCGCAAGGATCTTCGGCAGCCGCTCGGTCGGCGTTCCGAGCGTCTCGAGGACCCGGCGCGACTCCTCCTCGCTCAGGATCTCGTGGGGCGGCGCGAGGTGATGCGCGACAAACGGACGCTTCGGCTCGACCGGCTTCGCGCCGACGGGGCGGCGCTTCGACCGGGGGGCGGCGCGCGGACTCATGCGGACCTCGGGGGAACGGAACGGGCCCGGGGGGAGACTCGGAGCGTCCGCGAGCGGCTCACGGACGAGCTCGTTCGAACCCCCGACCAACTGGTTAAAAGCCAGATGCTCTGTCTCGGGCCGCCGGGGTTTCCGGACGGTCTACCGAGCTGAGCTACGGGCCCTCTACCGCTCCGAGGCGCGGAGACTCGGGCTCCGTATTTCAGCCTAGCGAGGGCCGGTCTCAAGGCAGACTCTCCAGGCTCGAGATGATCGACCAGATCGCCGTCCGACCGTGGGTCGGAAGGTTCGGGTCGTTCGCGAGATCGTCCAGGACGTACACGGCCCCGGCCACGCGGACGTCGAGGGCAACCTGCCGCTTGGCCAGCTCCTCCATCGCGGACTGGGCCCCGCGTCGAACGTTTCGGGGAACGGAGGCATCCTCCACGAGCTCCGCGATCGAGGCCACGATCCGCTCGAGCGCGGGCGGGGCCCGCTCGCCGACGGCCGGCGAAGAGGGGGAGAGCGGGTGGGCGGACACGTAGCCGGTGGAGGGGGTCATGGGTTGTGGGTCTCCCCGCCCTCCTTGTACGACGTCACGACGAGGAGTGTCTTCGTCTCGCGGATCCCCTTCACCCCGGGAAGTCGGTGCAGGACGAAGTCCTTCAGCTCCCCGTAGTGCGGGAATCGGATCTTGAGCAGGATGTCGATGTCGCCCGTAACGAGGAAGACGTCCTCGACCTCGGCGAACTTCGAGACCTCGACCGCGACCGAGTCGGCTTCGGAGGTCTCGACCTTGAGCGCGATCAGCGCGACCACGTTCTCGTCGCCCCAGACCTTGGTGAACGCCGTTTCCACGGCCTGGCTGACCGGTACCTTGTTGGCGGGAGGCTTCTCCATGGTATCTCCCCGCGTGCGGTCTCCCCTTCCTCGACAGCGAATGCCCGACCCCGAGACTTAGCCTACGACGCCGGGGCGGACTCGAACTCCTCTTGAAGGTCGTTGATCACCTGGTCGATCACCGAGCCGGCCGAAGGGCCCCGGTACTCCCGAACCCCGCCCGCCTCGCTCGACACGCGGGCCAACAGGTCCGCCGGCCCCCGCAGGAACTCCACGCTGCAAATGAACTCCTCCATGATGGCCGGGCCCCCCACCGAGCCGGATTTTCCGAAAAAGTCCCCCTATATAGGGTTTTGCGCGCCCGGAAGGCCGGGGGGCGCGAAGGGCCCCACCGGCGAGCGGACTACGGGGTCCCGCGGCGCACCGTTATTTGGCCGGCCCCGTACGATGGGCGTGGGCGCGGGATCGGTTCCCCGTTCGGAGCCGATGCGCTGGGAAGTTCGGGTCGAGCTGAAGCCCGGCGTACTCGACGCGGAGGCGGAGAGCATCGCCAAGGCGCTGTCGCGACTCGGCATCGCCGGCGTCCGACGCGTCGCGACCGCCCGCATCTACGACCTCGAGTTCGAGAACGTCACGTCGCAAGAGGCCGAGCGGCTCGCGCACGACGCCGTCGACCGTCTTCTCGCGAACCCGGTCATCCACCGCGTGACGGTCCGGGCCGCGCCGGGTTGAGGCGATGCTCGAGTGGGCCGACGCGGTCGAGTCGGTTCCCGTGCGGACGCTGTCGGCCGACGAGCTGGACGTCCTCTCGGCGAGCCGTGGGCTCGGGTTCGACCGGCGGGAACTCGCGCGGATCCGGGCGTACTTCCGCGCGGAGCGTCGCGACCCCAGCGACGTGGAGCTGGCGGGGCTGGCCCAGAGCTGGAGCGAACACTGCAGCTACAAGAGCTCCCGACCGTTCCTGAAGAAGGCGTTCGGTCCGGTCCAGCCCCGCGCGCGCGTGCTCGGGACCGGCGATGCCGGCGTCC
>JASHSP010000078.1 GCA_030038655.1 Thermoplasmata archaeon
TCTCCTTCAGGATCTTGGGCCAGACCGAGACGCTGACCTCCCCCAGATGGGCCTTCCGAAGGAGGAGCATCTGGGTCCGCGACTGGCCGATCCCCCCGCCGATGCTGAGCGGGATCCGTTCGTGGACGATCGCGTCGTGGTAGGGGAACTTCAGGAAGTCGAGCTGGCCGGCCATCTCCAGCTGCCGCCGCAGCGACGCCGCGTCCACGCGGATGCCGCCGGACATCAGCTCGTGCCGACGCTTGGTGACCGGATTCCAGACCAGGATGTCGCCGTTGAGGCCGTGCATCACGCGACCGTCGGGCAGGCGGGTCTCCGTGACCCAGTCGTCGTAGTCCGCCGCGCGCATCTCGTGCGGGTAACCGTCCGCGAGCGGCCATCCGATGCCCTGGATGAACACCGCGGGATACTTCTGGACCAGGAGGGTCTCCCGCTGCTTCCGCGGGAGGTCCGGGTACATCTCGAGGATCTCCTCGGCGTGGAGGAACTTGATCTCCTCCGGGAGGTTCGGGTATCGCGGGACCTTCAGCTGCGGGAAGAGGGATTGCGCGTGCCGCTCCGCGCCGGTGATCACCTTCCAGATCTTCCGCACGGTGGCTTGGAGATACTCCGGGGTCCGGTCCTCCGCGCGGATCGAGCGTTCCCAGTCCCACTGGTCGACGTAGGCGCTGTGGTCGTGGTCGAGGAAGTAGTCCTTCCGCACCGCACGCATGTCCGTGAGCAGTCCGTGTCCGGGCCCCAGGCCGAACGCCCGCAGGGCCATCCGCTTCCACTTCGTGGCGGCCTGCACGATCTGCGCGTCCACCGGGTGTCGGTCGAAGTCGTTCCGGATGTGGAACTGGATCGGGGTCCGCGAACCATCGCGGTCGAGCAGGTCGTTGACTCCGGACTCCGCGTCCACGATGAGCGGCACTTGGACCATCGTGAGGTTGAGCTCCTTGCAGAGGTTCGTCTCGATGTAGGATTTCACCGCGTAGATGGCCCGCTGCGTCTCGAGCGGTGGTAGCAGGGACTCGTAGTCGGTCGGGAGGATCCGATCGAGTTCGTCGTAGTTGCCGATGCCCGGACCGGCGAGATCCGCCTTCTTGGCTGCCATCATGCTCGGAACCACCGGTCGGGCGATTCGCAGCACCGCGGGATAATCCCCCCGTCGAGTCGAGTTCACAACCCGAGGCCCCGAAGCCGGTCCGGACGAACGGACGGCATCGCCTGCGGACGGTATTCGACCCGGCGCCGTACGTGCAGGACCCACGCCCTCGCGCTACCGCGCGGGCCCCCTCGCCGCCCGCCCCGGTAACCCCGTGAGGAAGGTAACCATGCTGATACCTGAAAAGGCCGCCCTTGAAAGAGGTTAACGGTCCCGAGCCCTGCTCGTCGCATGCGGCTTCGGTGGCCCACCGGGATCGCCGTCGGCATCGTGGCGGTACTGTTGGTCAGCCTCCTTCCCGCCACCGCGCACGGACTCGTCCAGCAATCGCAATCCGGCGCTTCGGCCGCCTCGTCGCCGCTCCCCTCGTATGCGATCACGTTCAACGAGTCGGGTCTTCCCAACGGAACCACGTGGAACGTAACGTTGACCGGCGAGAGCGACGGAGTGGTCGGACTGATCCCGCTGGGGGGCGAGCCCGCGGGGATGCTTTACGACTCGCTGAACGGGCAACTCTACTTGGCCGATCGGGGACTGGACGCGGTCCTAGTGATCGATCCGACCACGGAGACGGTCGCCCATTCGATTCCCGTCGGCTCGAACCCGCGATACCTGGCCCTCGACCCGGCGACGGGCGACCTGTTCGTGACGAACACGCTCTCCAACAACGTAAGCGTCATTCAGGGCTCCACGAACTCCACGGTCGGCTCGATCGCGGTCGGGTCCAATCCGATCGGCATCGCATTCGACCCCGTCAACGGCTACCTGTACGTCGCCGATTCCTGCGTCTATTGCAACGACACCGCCAGCAACGTCTCCGTCATCAACGCCGGCACCGATTCCGTCGTGCGGACCCTCCCCGTGGGGGACGATTCGCGGGACATCGTCTACGATTCGCTGAACGGGCTCGTGTACGCCGCCGCCTACGATTCGGGCAACGTCACGGTCATCAACACGACCACGAACGCCGTGACCGGATCGATCAGCCTTCCGTCGGGATGGGCTCCCACCGCGCCGGCGATCGACCCGACGTCGGGCGATCTCTACGTCGTCAACAACAACTGGTACGGTCAAGTGGCCGTGATCAACCCGGTCACCAACCTCGTCCTCCAGTTCATCGCGCTCGGCGCGTACCCCGCGCACCCCTACTACGACCCCGCGAACGGCTTCGTCTACATCGCGAACGAATTCTCCGACAACGTCTCGATCGTCTCCACGGCGTCCCACAGCGTGATCGGTACCATTCCGGCGGGAGAGTATCCGGCAACGATGGCCGTCGACCCAGCGACCGGAGACGTCTACATCGCGAACTGGGATTCCGGCGACGTGATGGTCGTCGACGGCAGCGCCCCCTTCGGAGGCGCGGGTTCGCCGATCACCCCGACGACAGACTCCAACGTCACCACCGGCGCCTCCGGCTCGATCCAGTTCAGCGAGCCGAACGGTAGCTACAACTACTCGGTCTCCACCGGGGCGGCCTACGTTCTGCTGCCGTCCACCGGCTCGGTGGCGGTTGTGGGACGTGGATCCACGGTCAGCGTCACCTTCGTCCCCGGCTACGGCCTGACCTTCGACGAGTCGGGATTGCCGGCCGGGGTGAGTTGGAACGTCTCGGTGCGCCAGTACGCTTCCGATGGCGTCGTGGGCGACATCCCGGTCGCGGCGTCCTTGCGCGGCATGCTGTACGACCCGACGAACGGTCAACTCTATCTGGCCGGCACGTCCGGCGACGAGGTCTCCGTCATCAACACGACCAGCGACCGGGTCACCGGGACTATCGCGGTCGGCCTGGACCCGCGATACATCGCGCTGGACCCCACAACCGGTGACCTCTTCGTGACCAATACGCAGTCCAACAACGTCTCGGTCGTCAACGCCTCGACCGACGCCGTCGTCGGTTCTGTCGCGGTCGGTCAGAACCCCATCGGCATCGTCTTCGACCCGACGAACGGGTACCTGTACGTGGCCGACTCCGCGGTCTACGGCAGTCCGGGGACCGGGGGAAACGTCACCGTGATCGACGCCACGTCGGACGCGGTCGTGGGGACCATCCCGGTCGGACCCGACTCCCGAGGGTTGACCTTCGACCCGCTCAACGGCGAACTCTACGTCGCCAACTACGGGGGCGGCAACATCACGGTGATCAACACCTCGACCGACACGGTGGTCGGTTCGATCGAGCTGGGGATTGGGTACGCCCCGAGCCAACCGGCCGTCGACCCCGTCACCGGGGCCCTGTACATCGCGGACAACAACTGGGGGGGCGTGGTCACAGTCGTCGACCCCGTCACCGGAACCGTCGAGGCCACGATCCCGGTCGGAAACTATCCCTCGCGCCCGTTCTACGATTCGGCGAACGGGTACCTGTACGTCGCGAACGAGTTCTCGGCCAACATCACGGTCATCGCGACTTCGAACAACACGGTGCTCGGCGCGATACCCGCCGGCAGCTATCCGGCGACCTTCGCGCTCGTTCCGTCCAACGACACGCTCTACGTGGCCAACTGGTACTCGGACAACCTGCTGGTGGTGAACGGCGCCGACGCTCTCGGCGGGGCGTCCGTCTTCGGCCCCGCGACCACGCTCGGCAACACGACAGTTCCCCCCACCATGATCGACAACGTCACCTTCTCGGGCGGCGTGATCGGGTTCAACCAGGTCCCCGGGACCGTGTTCTTCACCGTGGGAGCCCCCGCCGGCTACGTCGCATCCCCGACCTCGGGGACCGTGAACGTGACCGCGTGGGGAGAGTCCGTGTACGTCGGGTTCCAGTCGTCGGGAATGAGCAACGTGACGTTCGCGGTGAAGGGCGGACTCCCCGTCGGCAAGAGCTGGACGGTCGATCTCGACGGAACATCGGTGTCCACCGCGTCCAACAAGATCACCTTCCAGGTGCCGGCCGGGACCTACTCGTACCTGGTCACGGGTCCGGCCGGCCATCTCGTCACGGGGATTCCGGTCGACGGCACGGCCGTGGTCAACGGATCCGGCCCGATCGCCCAGGTCACGTTCGTCAAGGGCGCGACCTACAGCCTGACCCTGCAGGCGAGCGGCCTGCCGAAGGGCCAGCGCTGGTGCGTCACGATCGGAACGGAGCTCTGCTCGACCCGCTCGTCGATGTCGATCGCCCACCTGCCGGCCGGGACGTACGCGTACTCGATCGGCTCGATCGCCGATCAGCAGATCTCGGTCAAGGTCGGCAAGGAAGCCATGCCACTCAGCGGCGAGGTGGCGCTCTCGACGAAGAGCGTGACGTTGTCGATCAAGTACACGTATCCGTACCCGGTCACGATCGTGGAAGCGGGCCTGCCGACGCACACCGCATGGACCGTGAAGGTGGGGGGCGTCCCGTTCACGTCGACCATGAGTTCGATGATGTTCCAGTTCGGGAACGGAACCTATGCGATCAAGGTCGGTGCGGTGGCCGGCTACACGCACACGCTGTCCGCGCCGTCGGTCCGCGTGCGCGGAGCGGGGGTCACCGTCATCGTCATCTTCCGACCGCGCGCGACCTAGCCCGGGCGGGTCCTCGTCCCTCGAACCGGCGAGACCCCTGAGGGCCGTGACCTCTCGGGTTTCCCGACCCCGGGGGCCGTCCGCGGGCGGCGCGCTGGACCGCCGGTCAACGGCCCACCTACTGGCCCAGAAAGTCTCGTGGGGCCCGACGGATAAGGTCGTCGAGGCGAGAACTCACGTCCCTCGTGATGGGAACGCCGTGTCCCGGAAGGAGGACCTCTACATCCAGTTCTCGCACCCGGGCGAGCGAGGTCACTGCCTGATCCAGACTCGAAGCAAATCGTGTGCCGGGAAGCGTGAGCCGACCCTTCTGCTCGACAACCGCATCCCCCGAGAAAAGCAACTTCCGAGCCGCATGGTAGAAGACCACTTCGCCGGGGGTGTGGCCGGGGGCGTGGACCACCCGTAGCGGTCCCACGCGATCCCCGTCGTTCAGGGTGACCGCGACGGGGGTGGGACGAGGCCGCATGAAGAGGCGCATCAGGAGAGGCATCGGCGAGATCGCCCGGCCGTCGACGTATCCGGCGTCT
>JASHSP010000079.1 GCA_030038655.1 Thermoplasmata archaeon
GAGGCGGCCGTCTCGTCGCCCGATTCGGCGAGCGCGACTCCGAGGCGGTGCCAGGCGACCATGTCGCCCGGTGTCAGCGCCACCGCGTGGCGATAGGCGTTCGCGGCGGACCCCCACTCCTCCCGGAGGGAACGCGCGACGCCGAGGTGAAACCATGCGTCCGGGTTCTGCGGGGCGAGCGCGACGGCGCGCGACAGCGCCGCCTCCGCCTCGGCGGCCAGGCCAAGGTGGGCGAGCGCGATCCCGTAGTACGCCCAGGCGGCCGCGTGGGTCGGCTCCTCCCGGACCACGTTGCGGAACGACCGTGCGGCGTCGGAGTACTCGTGTCGGAGGAAGTAGTGTACTCCGAGGTCGAAGCTCTGGCTCACACCCGGTACCGGAGGGGGAGAGTCCACGGCTCGGAAAAGCCTGCCGTCGGAGGGGAACGAAAGGCCCCCGAGGGGGACGTCGACCTCACGGCCCCGGCCTCCGCCGGGCTTATATGCCCCCGCGCGTCGCATTTGGATAAGGAATCCCAGAGCCATCCCGGTTCGAGCGGCCCGCCCGTCCTAATTTTGCGACGAGTGTTCGCGCGACGAGTTTCGCTCTCGATTCCCCAAAAAGCCAAACCGAGGAAAAGAGGCGAAACGCGAAATGCCCGACAAGCCGCTGACGAAGGTGCGAGACCTGACGCCGAACTCGAAGCAAGTGAACGTGCTGGCCAAGGTGGTCAGCGTCGGTGAGCCGAAGGAGGTCATGGGAAAGTTCGGCGACCCCCGGAAGGTCTGTGAGGCGGTCGTCGGTGACGACACCGCGACGATCATTCTCTCGTTGTGGAACGAGCAGATCGGGTCGATCCAGAAGGACGAGGTCGTTCTGGTCGACAACGGATACGTCTCCCTCGTCCGGGGCCACATGCGTCTCAATGTCGGCCGGTACGGGAACCTGTCGAAGTCGACCGAGGCGCTTGGCGAGATCAACTCCTCGCTCGACATGAGCCAGCAGGAGTTCGAGAGCGAGCGCCGCTCCTTCGGCGGCGGATACCGCGACCGCGGTGGCGGCGGTGGCCGCTACGGTGGTGGCGGTGGGGGTCAGGGGCGCGACCGCTCCGACACCTACAAGCGCTACTAGGCCCGTCGGATCCCCGCGGGACGTCGCGCGAACCCCTTCCGATCTCTTCCCTTCCAAGTGCGAACGGTTCGCCTACCCGGCGTCCGGTCGGATCCTCGGCCGTTCGTCCCAGTCAATAAATAGCCGGTCCCGCTTCGCGCCGGCGGTTTCCATGCCGGATGAACCCCGGGAATTGACCCTCTACGTCCAATCCAAAAGGGCCGTCACCACGTTCTATCGCGCGCCGTCGCCCGCGTCGGCCGCGGTTTCGGGAGGATTGCCGGGAGTCGCCCCGGCCGCGCCCCCCGAGCCCAGCACGGTCGGGGAGCCGGTGTTCTTCCTTTCCGACGAGCAGGCGCGGTGCGTGGCGATGGTCGAGGATATCGCCAAGAGGCGTGGGTACACCCTCCGCGTCGTCGACGTGGAGAAGTCCGGCCGCCTCGAGCGGATCATCACCGAGCACCTGAGGGGGGTGACCACGTTCCCGGTCCTGATCTCTCCCCTGGGCCAGCGCCTCGAAGGCACCGCCCAGTTCACCGAGGAGGAGCTGGCGGCGATCATGCCGGCCGACTTGAAGAGCGTCCGAGCGTTCTCCTACCTCAAGGTCCGCGGCGGGGACCTCGACCGAATCCGCCGCCTGCTCGAGACCCTGCCCGAGGTCAAGGAGCTCCATTTCCTGACGGGGGACTGGGACATCCTCGTCGTTCTCGATTTTGAAACGGGGACCTCGATCAAGCGGCGCGTCCTCGACTTCGTGACGGACCGGATCCGCGGGATTCCCGAGATCCTCGACACATCGACCGTCGTCCCCGAGTACTCGCTGACGAAGTTCCCGCTCACCTAGCGCCGCCGGACCGTGCGCCGGCGCCGTAGGCGCGCGCGGCCGGGAACGACCCCGATCCGCCTCGGAGCCTCCGGCCCGCTCGGGGCCGGCCGCGTCGGCTCCCGGGTCCCGTAGAGCGGGTCGATGGTGAGCGGATGCTCCTCGAGCCAGGCGACGCCGTCGAGATACGCCGAGAACGATTCGAGGCTCGTGAAGAGCGGCACCCCGAGTTCGATCGCCCGACGGCGCAGGACATACTCGTCCTCCAGCATCCGCTCGAACTTCTCCTGAGTGAGGGAGGCCGGTACGTCGAGCAGGAGGTCGATCCCGCCGCGGTCGAGGAGCTCGAGGACGTTCGGGTGGCGATCGGGCTCGGAGACCTTGTGGAGGATCTGGACCTCGTCCACCCCGCGGTCGGCGAGGAAGGCGCCGGTGTCCTCGGTAGCGGTCAGCTTGAGGCCGAGGGAGCTCAACCGGCGGGCGACGGGGAGGAGCTCCTCCTTGAGCCGGGGTCCGCCGACCGAGACAAACGCGGTCCCCCGTGGCGGAACCAGGCGTACCCCGGTCGCCACGAGGGCCTTCACCAGCGCATCAGAGAACGTCGGGCCGAAGCAGGCGACTTCGCCGGTGGATTGCATCTCGACGCCGAGGAGCGGGTCGGAGCCGGTGAGCTGCAGGAACGAGAACTGGGGGACCTTGACGCCGAAGCGGCCCGGCGGCAGCGGCGCGACCCCGTCCCGGGAGAGCCGCCGGCCGAGGAGCGCGCGGGC
>JASHSP010000008.1 GCA_030038655.1 Thermoplasmata archaeon
CCCCCCTCGCCGGCGCCGCCGCGAGCCGCTCCGCCGGTCCCGCGCCAGCGCCGACGGCGGCGGCGCCCCGCCGCGCGGCGCTAGGGCGTCAGGGTTCAGGACGATATCGCGAACTTCGTGACCGAGTACTCGGGCACGAGCGTCGAGGTGTCTAGCACCTCGGGGATCCCGCGGATCCGGTCCGTGACGAAGTCGAGGACCTGGCGCTTGTTCGTGGTCGCGGGGGCGAAGTCGAGGACCACCAGGATGTCCCAGTCGCCGGTGAGGAAGTGGAGCTCCTTGACCTCCGCGAACCCTTCCAGGAGCCGACGGATCCGGTCAAGGTCGCCGCCCTTGACCTTGAGGTAGGTGAGCGCGCGAACGCTCTTCAGCTCGGTCGGCATGACCGCGGCCAAGTTGTCCTCGACAAACTGCTCCGCCCCCACGAGCCGGTGGCCGAGAGGCGAGACGAGCACGGGGAACGTCTGCACGCCGCGCAGGTGCTCCGTCACCAGCCGCTCGAGGCGGCCCGCCTTGCCCACGTCGATCACGCGCAGGCGGTACCCCCGGTGGGACGCGACCTCCTCGGTGAGGGCCGCGCAACGGGACTGGTCGTCCGAGAGGAAGTAGACCGCGGAGTCGCCGGCCGCGGACCCTTCGCCCAGGTCGGCCGGGGCGCCGGTCACGGCCATGCCGGCGGGCGGGACGTTCGCCCCCGAAGCCCGGTAGAATGACGTGACGACCTTCTTCGACTGGACGTAGAGCGTGAGCTCTCGGGAATCGTCGGACATGGAACCCCCCGAAGGAGCGGGGCGGGCTATTTAATGCGATTCGCCCGCAACGAACTCGGGACGAGGGAGGAAAGGGTTCGGGCCCGGGGCCGCTCGCCGGCCTAGTAGCGCTTGTAGGTGTCGGAGCGCTCGCGCCCTCCGCCACCGCCGCTGCCGCCGCCGCCACCGTAGCGTCCGCCGCCACCGTAGCCGCCGCCGCCCCCACCGCGGTCACGGTACCCACCGCCACCGCCGAAGGACCGGCGCTCGCTCTCGAACTCCTGCTGGCTCATGTCGAGCGTCTGGTTGACGTCACCGACCGAGTCGGTCGACTTCGACAGGTTGCCGTAGCGGCCGACGTTCAGGCGCATGTGGCCGCGCACAAGGGAGACGTAACCGTTGTCGACGAGGATCGTCTCGTCCTTCTGGATCGCTCCGATCTGCTCGTTCCACAGCGAGAGGATAATGGTCGCCGTGTCGTCGCCGACGACGGCCTCGCAGACCTTCCTCGGGTCTCCGAACTTGCCCATCACTTCTTTCGGCTCGCCCACGTTCAGCACCTTGGCGAGCACGTTCACTTGCTTCGAATTCGGCGTCAGGTCTCGCACTTTCGTCAGGGGTTTGTCGGTCATCTTGGTCGCCTCGTTCCGCGTTTCGCGTTTCGTTCCGTGGGAACCGCGGAGAGACTTTCTTCGCGCGAACACTCGTCGCAAAAGCAGGACGGGCGGGACGCTCGATTCGGGCCGGACTCGCGAATTCCTCGGCCACGCAAGACCGGCGGGGGGTCTTAAAGGATTCGCCCCCGGTGGCCCGTGCCCCCTCGCGACGCGCCCGGCGGACCGACCTCGGGCGCGCGTCGAACGCTAGGCTTTTGTCCGCGAAGCGGGCTCGGGGGACGCCGGGATGACGCAGCGTTTCGAGGACGGCGTGCAGCACATCCGCCGACGGGAGTACGCGCCGGCGGCCGACGAGTTCTTCGAGATCGTCCGGGAGAGCCCAACAGACGCCGCCGCCTGGTCGTACTACGGGATCGCGCTCGCGCACCTCGGCCGGGGGGCGGACGCGGAGGCCGCGCTGTCGCGGGCCATCTCCCTCTCCCCGCAGAACGAGGACGCTTGGTTCCACCTCGGGATCGCCCGGTCGCTGCGGGACGAGTGGGGGGAGGCGGCCACCGCCTACCAGCGTGCGGTCGCGCTCGCGCCGAACGACATGGTCGCGTGGCACCGGCTGGGCGTCGCTCTCGCCGAGTCCGGCGACGAGACCGGCGCCTCCACCGCGTTCGAGCGAGCGCTCGTGCTGTCGCGGGAGGTCGAGTCGAGCGCGAACGCGGAGACCCGCGTCCCGTCCCACCGGATGGACGACCACATCGAGGAGATCGGCGAGAAGGAGGGCGCCCGGGAGGCGAAGAGCTGGCTCGACCTCGCCCTCTCCCTGCTCTCCCTCGGGGACGAGGAGGAAGCGGTCGCCGCCTACGAGCGGGCGTTCAACCTCGACCCGGAGCGCGCCCAGCACTCGCTGTTCCACCCGATGCTGAAGCTGCTCACCGCGGTGGACGCCGGCGAGGCGCCTCCGGGCGAGACCCCCGGGCCAAACCGCCCGGAGCGACCGGTCGGGATCCGCCCGCCCGAGCCCCGGCCCGAGGTCGGATAGGGACCGCCCCTCAGAGAGGGTGCGGTGCCTCGGTCACGATCGCGGACTCCGCCCAGTCCTTCGCCTTTTCGCGGGCGGCCGCGTGGTCCTTCAGGAACCCGTGGATCCTCTCCAGGAGGGACGACTTGCAGTCACCGCAGAGGAGCGCTCCCGAGCGGCAGTCCGCCGTGATCTTCCCGAACTCCTCCTCGGAGGGAGCAAACCGGGTGCGCCAGAGCGCCCAGACCGAGCAGACCTCGGGGTCGGCGCCGAGGCGGCGCTGTTCCTCGACCGTCGCCCGTCCGCCGGTGAAGGCGTTCCGCACCTTCCGGTCGATCTCCTTCGGAGGGTCGTTCAGGAAGAGGGCGTTGTCGCTCGCGCTCCCCGTGGTGGACATCGCGGCCTCCCCCAGGAGCCCGGGGACCATGCGGCTGTGGACGAGCGCCGGCTTCGGGTACCCCATCCCCTCCGCGATGTCTCGGGTCAACCGGAAGTGCGGGTCCTGGTCGATCCCGCACGGGATGAGGCACGGAACCCCCCGACCCTCCTTCCACGACGGCCAGAATGCCGGGACCGTCTGGAGGGCGGTGTAGAAGACGAGGCCGATGTTCGTGGACGGCTCGAACCCGAACACCGCCTTCACGTTCGAGTACGTGATCCGGCGGGCGACCCGGACGGCGAGCGGGTAGAGCGCCGCGATCGACCGCGAGTCGAAGAAGACGTGCGTCCGCTTCGGGTCGAACCCGAGCGCGAGGATGTCGTAGAGGTTCTCGAGGCCCCAGCGGACCGTCTCCTCCCGGGAGAGTCCCGACCGCGCCCAGAACTTCTCGTCGTCCGTGATCTGAACGTACATCGGGACGTGGAGCCGGGCCTGGAGCCAGCGGCACAGGTCGAACGAGACGAGGTGGGAGGTGTGCAGGGGACCGGACGGCCCCCGCCCCGAGTACAGGAAGAACGGGCGGCCGGCCGCGAACCCGTCCAGGATCCCCACGAGGTCCCGGTGCGAGTAGTAGACCCCGCGGGCGAGGAGCGGGTGGAGCTCGCCGTCGGTGAGCCGGCGGAGCCGGTCGAGGAGCTCGGCGGTGATCTCTTGGGTCCCGAACAGGACGCGGAGCCGCTCGTAATCGATGCGGCCCTTGACCTCGTACGGCGTGACGACGAACGGGTCGGTCTCGGGCATCCGCGAACCCCGACGTCACCCTTCGGGGAACGTGATCTTCGCGAGGATCGACTCGCGCTCCGTCGGCGGCACGCCCGCGGCGGTGAGGGCGGACGACACGCAGCTGCGGGAGTGCTCGAAGTGGATCGTGTGCCCGCACGCCGGGCAGCTCGACCACCCCTCGATGAGCCGGCGGAGGCCCTCCCGCGAGGAGGACGAGTCCCGCCGCGCGAAACGGTCCACGAGGATCGCTCCGCCCGCCGAGTTCTCGAGGTTCGTGAGCGGGACCCGGACCGAGGTGTTGCAGATCGGACAGCGGGCCGCGTTACGGCAGGTGCAGGCCATCTCGTCCCGGTATCTGCCGGCCGTCCCTAAAAGCACCGTGGGCGGTCGGTTGCGCGCGATACTCGCGGTCGGCACGCCCGGACCGGCGCCCGGGCGCGCGAGCGGCCCACCGGTGTCGGCCGGCGGGCCGCGCGCCACCGCTCGGGCCGGGCGAGCGAGCGGGGGTTAAGTAGAGGGACGGACCGTAAGCACGGCTGATGGGAACGGAGAGCGGTTCGGACCCGGTCCGAGCGACGTTCGTCGCGATACTCCAGCAGCTGAACCGGGTCGAGTCGCTGCACGAGGGCCGGGCCCGCGACCAGTCCCTCGAGCTGGTCGACATCGAGCGGATCCTCCGCCGGTTCCAGCCCGTGGACGACGGAGAGGCGAAGGTCTCCCAGGCCCTCGGATTGCTCGTCCGGAACGGACTCGTCCACGCCCAGGCCCCGGAGCGCCCGGCCCGGGGGTCGAGCACGCCCCTCAAGGCCCGGTACCGCATCACGGCCGAGGGGAAGGCGTTCCTGGTCGAGGCCCTGAAGCGGAGCGACCGGATCACGTAAACGACGGGGCCGGGCCCGTCGCCCACCGCCGATAAACCCCCACCGCGCCAAGCGTTAAGTACCGAACCTTGGTCAGCGCCCCGCCGTGTCGCGGATCCACTCCGGACGCAAGGGAAGGGCCGGTTCGCACCGCCCGTACCCGGTCGCGAAGCCCGAGTGGGTGACCGCCTCGCCCGAGGAGGTTGTGACCCAGGCCGTCCAGCTCGCGAAGGCCGGCCGGCCCCAGGCCCAGATCGGCCAGATCCTGCGGGACGGCTACGGAATCCCGTCCGCCCGCGCTGTCACGGGGAAGTCGCTCGGCGCGCTGCTCGCCGGGCAGGGACTCCGTCCCGAGATCCCCGACGACCTCCAGGCGCTGCTCAAGCGCGTCGTTCACCTTCAGGGACACCTCAAGACGCACCCGAACGACCTCGCCAACCGCCGAGGGCTGACCCTGATGGAGTCGAGGATACGCCGCCTGGCACGCTACTATCGCCAGCGCGAGCGCATCCCCGAGAGCTGGCGGTACTCCGCCGCCGGCGCCGCGCTCCAGGTGGAGTGATGGCCTCGGGTCCCGACGGTTTCGTTCAACACCCCCGCTATCTCGAGGAGTTCGGCCGCGCGCGCGGCCTCCTGCTGGCGCATCCCCAGCGCTGGCGGGTGGTCTACCATTACGACGGCGACGGCGTCGCGGGCGCCTCCTGCGCGCTCCGCGCGCTCGCCCGCCTCGGCTACCCCGCGCAGGCGACCGCCCTCGTCCACGTCGAGCGCGAGAAGATCGCGGCCCTCCTCAAGGCGACCCAGGGGCCGATCCTGGTGACCGACACGGGGGCCAGCTGGCTCGACCTGTTCGCCCAGCACGCCCATCCGGTGATCGTCCTCGACCACCACCGGTACCCCGGGGTTCCGGACCCCCCGAAGCTTCCGGACCACGTCGCGTTCGTGAACCCGCTCGACTGGGGGGTCGACGGGGCGCGCGAGCTGTGCGCCTCGACGCTCACCTGGCTGTTCAGCGTTTTCCTCGACCCGGCGAACTGGGACAACGCCGTCTGGGGACTCTCGGGCGCGATCCACGACCGCCAGCACGTCGGCGGGTTCCTGGGTCTGAACGGGACCCTGATCGACGAGGCGATCCGCCGCTCGCTGGTCGTCCGGCGGCGCGGCCTCCCGCTGCTCGGCTCGACCGTCGGCGAGGCGCTCGGCCGCAGCATCGACCCGTACGTTCGGGGGATCTCAGGACAGATCGGTGCGGCGGAGGAGTTCCTGCGCCAGCTGTCGATCGACCCCGGCAAGGCGCCGGCGGACCTCGCCCCGGAAGAGATCGACCGACTGGGCCGCGGCCTCAAGGAGCGGCTCGAGCGCGCGGGGGTCGTGCCCGAGCTCATCAAGATGGTCGAGACGGACCGCTGGTTCGTCCCGTCGCTCGGCATGGACGCGGAGGAGGTCTCCAACCTCCAGAACGCCGCCGGCCGTGAGGGGGTCCCGGGCGTCGGCGTGGCCGTCGCCCTCGGGGACGCCGCCGCCGTCGAGCGGGCCCGCGCGGCCGAGACCGAGTGGCGCAGCGGGGTCCTCCGCGGGCTCCGGAGGATCGAGGAGCACGGGGTTCGCTCGATGAGCTCGCTCCGCTGGTTCGAAAGCCCCGAGACGCCGCTCGCGGGCACGCAGGCGGGCCTCGCGATGAACTACCTCCTCGCCCCGGACGTTCCGGTGTTCGTGTTCTCGGACGACGCGCCGGCGCCGATCAAGGTCAGCTCCCGCGGGCTGAACCGCCAGGTCGACCGAGGGCTCGACCTCGCGAGCGTCTGCCGCAACGCCGCGGCGTCGGTCGGCGGCGAGGGCGGCGGCCACCGGGTCGCGAGCGGGGCGACCATCCCCTCCGGTACCCGCGACCGGTTCCTCGAAGCCGCGAACCGCGAGCTCGGGCAGCAGCTGGGCACGAAGGGGGCCGCGGCATGAGCGGCGCCCCCGCGGCCCCGGACCCCGCGCCCGCCGAGCGGGTCCGCGACCACCCGCTCGAGCGGGAGATGCACCGGTCCTACATCGACTACGCGATGAGCGTCATCGTCGGGCGGGCGCTCCCCGACGGGCTCGACGGCCTCAAGCCGGTCCACCGACGGATCCTCTGGTCGATGTGGGAGTCGGGGGCGACCCACGACCGCGCCTATCGCAAGAGCGCGCGTACGGTCGGGGACGTCCTCGGAAAGTACCACCCGCACGGCGACCTCTCGGTCTACGACGCGCTGGTGCGGATGGCCCAGCCGTTCAGCCTCCGCTACCCGCTCATCGACGGCCAGGGGAACTTCGGCTCGATCGACGGCGACGGGCCGGCCGCGATGCGGTACACGGAGGCGCGGCTCTCGTCGCTCGCCGAGGAGATGCTCCTCGACATCGAGAAGGAGACGGTCGACTGGACGGACAACTTCGACGGGACGCTCAAGGAGCCGCTCGTCCTTCCGTCCAAGGTCCCGAACCTTCTCGTCAACGGTTCCGCCGGGATCGCCGTCGGCATGGCGACCAACATGCCGCCGCACAACCTCGGCGAGGTCGTCGACGCACTCTGCCTCCTGCTCGCCCGGCCGGCGGCGTCCCTGGACGATCTGATAAAGGTACTCCCCGGACCGGACTTCCCGACCGGGGGCTACCTTGCCGCCGATGGAATCCGGGAGGCGTACGAGACCGGACGGGCGATGGTCCACCTCCGCGGGGCCGCCGAGATCCGCGAGCGCGGCGGCAAGGACGAGATCGTCATCACCGAGATCCCGTACGAGGTCAACAAGGCCGCCCTCCTCGAGCTGATCGCCGAGCTCGTGAAGTCCAAGCGGATCGACGGGATCACCGACCTGCGCGACGAGTCGGACCGGTCGGGGACGAGCGTCGTCCTCGAGCTGCGGCGGGACGCGCCCGCGGAGATCGTGCTCAACCGGCTGTACGAGCACACACCGCTCGAGACGAGCTTCGGCGTGATCAACCTCTGCCTGGTCGAAGGACGCCCGAAGGTCCTCGGTCTCAAGGCGCTGCTCGAACTCCACCTCGACCACCGGCGGCGGACGATCACCCGGCGCTCGAAGTTCGACCTGCGGAAAACGGAGGAGCGGCTCCACCTCCTCGAGGGGTTCCTCACTGCGATCGACCACATCGACGAGGTGATCCGGATCATCCGCCGCTCGAAGGACGTCACGGTCGCCGAGACGAACCTGATGGGGAAATTCCTCCTCTCCGCGGAGCAGGCGAAGGCGATCCTCGACATGCGTCTCGCGCGTCTGACCGCCCTCGAGCGGGAGACGCTGGAGAAGGAGAAGTCCGAGAAGGAGGCGCTCGTCCTCGAGCTCAAGTCGGTGCTCGGGTCGCCCGAGGTGCTCGACCGGCTGATTGTCGCCGAGCTCACGGACCTCAAGGCCCGGTTCGGGGACCCGCGGCGCACGCGCATCGTGCCGGCGTTCACCGAGCGGACGCTCGAGGACCTGATCCCGGACACCGACGTCGTCGTCCTGATGACTCGGGACGGCTACATCAAGCGCCTGCCGCTCGACCAGTACCGTCGCCAGCGGCGCGGCGGGCGCGGTCTCGTCCAGATGGAGACGAAGGAGGAGGACTACGTCGTCCGGACGTTCGTCACGCGGACGCACGACGACCTGATGTTCTTCACCACCCTCGGCCGCGTCTACCTCCTCAAGGCCTACGAGCTCCCCGAGGGAAGCCGGCACTCGAAGGGCAAGGCGGTGATCAACCTCCTCCCGAAGTTGAAGGACGGGGAGAAGGTCCGCACCCTCCTCCCGCTCCACGACGTCGCGGGGCCGGGGTCGCTGTTCTTCGCGACGCGACGCGGGCTCGTGAAGCGGACCGAACTGAGCCAGTTCCAGAACATCCGGACGAACGGGATCCAGGCGATCCTCCTCGAGGAGGAGGACGAGCTGGTCGACGTCGCGCTCCTCTCGGACGAGGCGACCGAGATCCTGCTCGCGACGCACGCGGGCCAGCTCGTCCGGTTCCCCGTGGGCGAGGTGCGGGCGATGGGACGGGCGACGTACGGCGTGATCGGCGTGCGGCTCTCGGACGAGAAGGACGACCACGTCGTCGCGATGGCCCCCGTCAGCCCGAAGTTCCCGACCCTGCTCTCGCTCACCACCACCGGGTTCGGCAAGCGGAGCCCGACCGACGACTACCGCCGGACGCGCCGAGGCGCGAAGGGTGTGCGGACGATCCGGACCGGCGGCCGGAACGGCGCGGTCGTGGCGGTCCTCCCGACCACGGACGGCTCCGAGGTGCTCGTCACGACGCAGGGGGGGATTACGATCCGCGCCGCCGTGAAGGGGATCCGAACGCAATCCCGCAACACCCTCGGCGTCCGCGTCATCCGCCTGGACGAGGGCGACACGGTCCGGGACGCCGTCGTCCTCGAATCGTCCACCGAGCCGGCGACCGGGACGCCGGCGGACGCGGCCCCCGACGCCCCCGACGGGGACGTACCGGTCGGACCCGACGAGCCGGACGACGAGGTGCCGGAGACGGGGCCCGAGGACGACACGAACGACGAGCCCGAGGACGACGACACCGCGCCGGACGCTGGCGATGCCCCGTAAGCCCCGACGCCGGTCGGTCCTCCTCTGCCCCCAGTGCGGCTCGGCGAACGTGACGCTGATCGCCGGGTCGATCGTCGGCCAAGTCTACCGCTGCCGCCGGTGCGACTACGTCGGTTCCCTCATCCTGGAGACCGACCTCCCCGAGGACGGAACGCCCCCGAAGAACCCCTAACGGTCGGGATCGACCGCCGCGCGCGCCGGGTCGCTGGACGGCAGCATCGCGCGTCGACGCTCGAGCGCATCGACCAGCGCGAGCGCCCGCACGGTCGGGCCCACGTCGTGGGTCCGGACGATTGCCGCCCCGCGCTCGGCGGCGATCACGGCGGCGGCGATCCCCGCCTCGAGGCGGTCCGACGGGGCGGCGGCGCCCGTCGCCCACCCCAGGAACGACTTGCGCGAAGCGCCCACCACGACCGGATACCCGAGGCCGCGGAACTCGCCGACGTGCGCGAGGAGGTCCGCGCTCTGCTCCGGCGTCTTCCCGAAGCCGAGGCCGGGGTCGACCAGCATCCGGTCGGCCGGGATGCCGTCCTCCCGGGCCCGGTCGGTCGCCTCCGCGAGCGCCCGGTACACCTCGCCGCGAACGTCCCCCTCGGGGACGTTCTGCTGCATGGTCGGCGGCGTCCCGCGCATGTGCATCACCACCACCGCCGCGTGGCTCCGGGCCACGACCCGACGCATCGCGTCGGAGCGGAGTCCCTCGACGTCGTTCACGATGTCCGCGCCGGCGTCGATTGCCTTCGCGGCGACCTCCGGATGGCGGGTGTCGACGGACAGGGGGACCGACAGCGCCTCCGCGAGATGGGCGAGGATGGGGGCGATCCGGCTCCACTCGACCTCGGCCGAGACGGGGGACGCGCCGGGGCGCGTCGACTCGCCCCCCACGTCGATGACGTCCGCCCCCTCGGCCACCAGCCGCTCGGCGTGGGCGACCGCCGCGGCCGGCTCGAGGTACCGACCTCCGTCGGAGAACGAATCCGGCGTCACGTTGAGCACGCCCATGACGCGCGTGCGTTCCCCGACCGTCAGCGACCGGTGCGCGCCCGGGATGACCCGGGCGCCGCGGGCGACGTGGGCGCGCAGCGCGCGCTCCACCTCGTCCGCGACCTCGGCCAGACGGAACGGCTGCCGTCGGAGCTTCGGGAGGAGGTAGCGGTACTGGCCCCACGTGGCCAGGAGCACGACCGAGGTGGTGGTCGCGGTGTGGTCCGCGATCCCGCGCGCGTGCGCGGAGTCGCCCCCGACCGCGAGGATCTCCTGCTTGAGCAGCGGTGCGGCCTTCAACGAGACCCCGTCGAGCCGCACCGGATAGACCTGGCCCTTCCGCACCATGATCCCGACGCCCTCCGGGTCGCTGTCGGTCGCCTCGAGCTCCCGGGCAACCTCGGCCAGCGACGTCCACTCGAGGACGCGAGCCCCGAACCGGTGCCCGGCGGGCGGTGTCGGCACGGGCACCGCGAGACGTCCCGCGACCAAAAGCACCCCGGCACGGCACGCGCGGAACCCCGGTCGACCCCCGGGTCGGGGAGCGCCCCTTTTCCCGAGGCAAACCCATGGCGAGGGAGCGTGACCGCGCCCCCCCTGATCGTGTCCATCGACGGTCCGTCGGCAACCGGGAAGAGCTCGACCGTGGCGACCGCGGCCGCGCGGTTCGGCTGGGTCCCGCTGGCCGAAGCGTTCGACCGCCTCGAACCGACCCCCGACCTACGGTTCCGTTCCGACCGGGAGCTCGCCGCGCTCGAGCGGTCGCTGCTCGAGGAGGACGGACGGCGCTGGAGCCTCGCGCGGGAGATCCGGAGGCGGCGGCTGACCGTGGTCACCGACACCGGCTTCCTCGGACCGCTCACCTACACGGAGGGCCTCGTCGCGCGGGGGCTGGCTTCGCCCGCCGTTCTCCGGGCGCTCGTCGCGCGGGCGCGGACGCTGGCCCGTCGGGGCGCCTGGGGGTTGCCGGACGGGATCGTCTACCTGGCCTCCTCGCGGGCCACGCGTCGGTCCCGGGCGGTCGCGGGCCGACGGGGCCACCCCGCCGACCTCGAGCCCCGCCACGAGTCGGTCGGCCGGTGGGAGGCCCGGTTCTACCGCGACCGGCTGCCGGTCGCGTTCCCGGGGCGGGTCGTCCGGGTGGACGCCGAAGCTCCGGTCGCGACGGTCGCCCGCGGCATCGCCCGGGCGGTGGGCCCGCTGCGCCCCCTGCCCCGGCCGGAAGCGGCCGCCCTACGGGTCCTCGAGCTGTTCGAGCCCGGCACCTCGGCGCGGGGGAGGTCGCGGAACCGCGGCAACCGTTAAGAAGCCCACCCGGTCTGACCGACCTCCCCGAGCATGAAGCCGCTCGACCTCCTTCAGCAGAGCCTGCACAAGCGGGTTCTTGTCGAGATGAAGGGAGGGCGCTCCTTCCGGGGGGTGCTCGACGCGTTCGACCAGCACCTGAACCTCGTCCTCTCCTCCGCGGAGGAGGTCGTGAAGGACGCCGTCACGCCGCGCGCGGGCCTCACGCTCGTGCGTGGCGACTCGGTCGTCTACATCTCGCCGTAGGGGTCTCCGATGGGAAAGGGAACTCCGTCCCGGCGCGGCGGCAAGATCGTGCACATCATCTGTCGGCGGTGCGGGCGCCACTCGTTCCACCGCCAGAAGGGCGTCTGCGCTTCCTGCGGGTTCGGCGACTCGGCCCGGCGGCGCGGCTTCGAGTGGGCGAAGCTGAAGTAGACCGCCGAACGCCCGGTGGGCGCGGCCGGGACACGTACGGGTCGCCCCGGATCGAGAACCGGAGCGGACGGGCCGCGGCCCTTCGGATCCCGACGCGGGGCCCGCGGTCGATGCGGGGGCGGGGTCCCGGACCCTCGCGCAGGGCGAACCGGGAGCCGCTCACGACGTCCGCCCCGTCGTCGTCGCGGGAGATCCCCAGGGCCCGGCACAGACGACCGGGACCGGACGTGGGCGGGAGCCCACGGCTCACGGGCGCGGCGGCGCGCACCAGGACCGCCTGCCCCGGGCGGGTCACGAGGTTCGCGCAGACGACCCGGTGGATTCGGTACACGTAGAGCGTCCCGGGTCGGCCGAACATCGACTGGTTGCGGGGCGTGCGGCCCCGGAACGCGTGGTTCGCTTCGTCGCCCGCGACGTACGCCTCGGTCTCCACGATCCGAACCGCGCGGACCCGGCCGGCGGAGACGACGGAGAAGCGGGCCCCGAGGAGCGCCCGCGCGACGACCGCCGTCGGACGCTCGAAGAACGCCCGGCCGAGCCGGCGCCCTCCGGCCGGATCAGAGGATCTTGCCGCGGTCACAGAGCGGGACGCCGTCCACGGCGACCGTGGCCTCGCCGATCGTGATCCAGGAAAGGTAGCGGCACCGGACGCGGCCCCCGTACAGCGAGTTCCCGCCGATCGCCAGCGTGACCGTCCCGGCCTCGAGGTCCTCGGCCTGCGGCACGGACGGGGGCAGGGACTCGTTCAGCCCCAGGGCAAACAGCGAGACCGTCTCCCGGCCGGGAGGCGCGACCGCGAAGTCGGCCTCGAACGCCTCCCCTCCCTCGGTGTACCAGTAGTTGCGCAGCCGCCCCCCTTCGATCTCCCACTGGGCTCCTTCGGCCCGGCCCCGCGACAGGAAGCTGGGGCGCGTCGCGATCGCCGTGCCTTCCGCGGATCGTTCGTCGATCGCGATCACGACCGACCCGGGCGGCGCGGTGGCGATCCGCCGTCCGTGCCGCCGGTCGTCGGCATCGACCCGACCGTCGTCCACCCAGGCGACGCGGCCGCTCAGCCGGAACCGGACGTCCGTCCCGCCGTCGGCGGTGAGCCGTACCTCCCGGCCCCGCTCGAGGACGCGGGCGACCTTGCGCGCGCTCGCGGCGAGGGCGGCGTAGTCGACCTCGGTGATCCCGCGGAGGAGCTGGCTCCGCCACATCGCCCCCGGGACGCGCCACGCTTCGCCCTGCACGTCCGACGCACTGCCGAGGAGGCACCGCACCCCCCGGAACCCCGCGGCGTGGGCGAGGCCCAACCACCGGTCCTCCCGGCCGAGGAACGGCGACTGCATCTCCTGGGGGAGGGCCCGGAATCGGGGACGGTCCGCCGGTCCGGGAAAGATGAGCAGGGCCTCCGCCCGTCGCACCGCCGCGTGCACCGAGGACGGGATCGCGGACCAGCTCGCCCGGGAGGGAGCGGCCTCGACGCTCCGCCAGAACGCGCCCTCGTCCTCGAGCAGGAGCATCGGCCGCGCCCCGACCCGACGCGTCTCGGCGACCGCGGCCGCCGCCCACGGGAGCGTGTGGTTCCAGGTCGCGATCACGACGTGCTCCCCGCGCCGCAGGGCCAGCGCCTTGCCGACGAGCGTCCGCGCGACCGCCGAGGCCATCGCAGGATCCGCCGGCATGGGCGGACCCGAGGGGCCGGGTCCGATTAAGGGTTCGAGCCGCGCCGGAACCGTTCGACCGTGCCCGACGCCGTCGCTCCGGGCTCGGCGAGGGCGCGTGCCACGGCGACCAGGAGCGCGCCGGCGTCATGGTACGGCGCCGGGAACGCCGCGGGCGGGAGCCCCCGAGGGAACCGGGCCCACCCCCCCTCGCGGCGGGCCGCCCGTGATACGACCTCGGTCACTCGACGGGCCCGCGCGAAATCCCCGAGATCCCGCAGGACGTCGGCGGGCCAGCGACGGCTCCGCCCGACCGACCGCAGTGCCACGATCTTCTCCGGACGGTGCCGGTGGCGTCGAGTCCCGGACCCGAGGACACCGTTGAAGTAGAGGAACGGTCCGCCGACCTCGAGCGCCTCCAGGAGGGTTCGGCTGCCGGTCACGATCCGGAGGTCGGCGGCGGTGAACCGGCGACGCCACGTCCGCTCCCCGACCGGACGGCGCTCGACCGTGACCCGCTTCGGGTCGAACGTCGAGCGCCACGGCCGAGGGGTCCGGACGAAGAGCCGGATCGTCGGGCGTACCCCGGCCAGGCCCCGAACGACGAGGGGGGCAATCGTTTCGGCGCTGGCTGGGCTCGCGTACCAGAACCATTCCCCCGATCGGCCCCCGGTCCGCGCCCGCCGCACCGGGTACCTTCCGGACCCGAGGGGACCCGTCTGGACCGCTTCCGGGAACTCCCGGGCGAACGGGGCGGAGCGCGCGAACGTGGCGAAGACGTGGAGGACGTTGGGCCGGTCGAACGCGCGGAACTCGCGGAACGCCCGGTCGAACCTCCGGGTCTCCCCGAGCTCCCGGGCCCGACGGAGACGGGCCGGGAGCGCGCGCCGCGCGACCCCGCCCTCGCGGAGCCGTTCCCGGTTCTCCGCCCGGCTCGGCAAGGTCCGCGCGAACTCCTCGAGGCTCACGTGGACCGTCCGTTCGGCGCCGTAGGCCCGCTCGATCTCCGCCGCCTCGACGGCCCACGGCCCGGGATGCCCGAGGGGTCCCGCCCGCGCAGGGGCCGCGCTCACCCCCCACGCGGGTGCGACCGTAATCGCGGCGGGGGCCGTGCGTCGCAGGACCCCCACGACGCGAAACGGGATCGCACGCCAGGCGCGGTCGATGCCCGGCGGCGGAGGGCGGTCCGCCCGCCGGTACACGGTCGGTCGATACCCGGCCCGCGCGAGGTGGCGCCCGGCCGCCAGCACTTCCTCGATGTCGCCGCGGCCCCCCCCGACCACCGCCGGGAACAGGTAGACGTCGACGGCCGACGCCGCCGCGGGACGAGGGCTACGCACTCTCGCGGTACATCGTGATGGCGGGAAGGGCGCTCCGGAACCCGACGCTCTCGACCGCCGCCCGCCCCCGCACGTTGTCCTCCGCGACGAGCGCGAGGACCCGCGTCGGCCCCTTCCGGGCGAGCCACGCGAGCGCGGTCTGGAGGAGGTGGCGCGCCGCCTCCGCGTCGACCGATTCCCCGACGATCGGGCTGCTGAGGTGCCCGGCCTCGGTCACGGACGTGGCGCTGGCGGCCACGTACGCCTCGGGACCGTGCCCGCGGTCGAGCACCCACGCCGCGGACTCGGTCGACAGGATCGCGTCCAGCCAGCGCGGGGAGGTTAGCTCGTTCGCCCGGAACGGCAGGACCTCGGCCACGGCCGGCGGCGTGGCCTTTCGGGCGATCTCGACCAGGGGCGCGGCGTCGGCCCGCTGGAACGGGCGCACGCCGGCCGCCGTCGCCGGGGCGTTGAGGAACGCGCCCGGCGATTCGTGCACGAAGAACGCCCGCGCACGGAGCGGCCGGTAGCCGAGCGAGGCGTACAACGTGCGGGCTGGGGTGTTCGCCTCAAGGACATCGAGGGCGATGTACTTCCGCCCCCGACGTGCCGTGGTCGCCCGCGCCTGCTCGAGGAGCCGGCGGGCCAGGCCCTGGCGGCGGTGGCCGCGGTCCACGGCCACCATGCTCACCCATCCCGTGCGCGCGGTGAACGACAGGAGCGTGGTGGCGACGATCCCTCCGTTCTCGTCGATCACGAAGAACCGGAAGAGCGAGCGACCGAACAGCCGCATCAGACCGAGCAGGATCCGAGTGTCCCATCGGAAGATCCGCCGGACGACCTTGGAGACCCCCTCGGGCCGGGTCCCGAGGAGCGCCTCCTCCTCGGGAAAGTCGACCTTGAGGAAGGCGTAGAGGCGTTCGGTGTCCTTCGGTCTCAGCTCGCGCAGCATCAGAGGCCCGCCCCGTCCATCCCCACCGGGTACTTCCGTTCGAACAGGTCCCGAACGGTCGTCGGAGCCCGGTCGCCCCGCGATTCGAACAGCGGGAGGAGGGCCGGACGGTCGAGCTCGGCGTCGCTCAGCCGGCCGCGGGCGGCCCGGAGCGCCCCGTCCACGATCGGGTCGGGCGACCCGCGGGCCAGGCGTCGGAGCGCCTGGACCGTGGCGTCGAAGATCCGGCCGGCGGCGTCCGTCCCGAGCCGGCCGCCGTCGTCCACCGGCCGGACCGCGTCCTCGAGGTCGCCGGGACGGCCGGACGCGACGAGCATTCGCGCGAGCGGCTCGCGCGCGGCCGCGTCCCCCAGCGCGCCGAGCGCCCACACCGCCGCGAGGCGCACGTCGGCCGACGGGTCGTCCAGCTCCTCCCGGATCCTCGGGGCGGAGGTGCGGAGGCGGAGCCGGCCGAGCGCGTAGGTCGCGCCGCGGCGGGGCCACGGGTGGGGATCGTCCAGGAGGCGGAGGAGCCGGGGAAGGTCCGCGGGGGTCCCGACGGCGGCGAGCGCGAGCGCCGCGGCACCCCGGACCGACCACGCGGTGTCCGTGAGGTGGGCTCGAGCCGCCGCGCGGGCCTCGGGCGCGCCCATCTCGCCCAGCGCGTGGATCGCGCAGACCCGTACCCATCGGGCGGGGTGTTCGCACTCGCGCACCAGCGTCGGGACGGCCCGCGGCACGCCGATCCGGCCCAGGGCGACGAGGATCGACGGGCGATCCCAGGTCCCGGGCGAATCCAGGCAGGCGAGCAGTCCGGGAACGCTCGCCCGGTCCCGCCAACGCCCGGCGACCACCGCCGCCGCGGCCCGCACCCGGGCCGAGGGGTCGTGCAGGGACCGCCGGACGACCGCGAGCCGCGAGGGGCTCGCGCTCCACCCGACGGCGAGGACCGCCTGCCGTCGGACGCGGTCGGACGGGTCGTGGAGCAGCGTTGCGAGCGCCCGGCGCGCGGTCGTTCCCGGGACCGCCGCGAGCGCCCCGGCGACCCCGCGACGCACCTCCGGGTCCGGGTCGGCCGCCCGTTTCGCGAGGACCTTCGCCACCGCGGGGCTGGAGCGCTCTCCGGTCGTGGCCGGGCGACCGGGGTCCGCCCTCCGTCCCGTCGGTCGCGCGCCGCCCCGCTTCGGCGGCCGGCGGGTTCGCTCGACCACGCCGGCTTTACCGGGCCGAGGGATTAAAGCTCCCGGCGACGCCCGCGGCCCGGGCGAGGACCGTCTGCGCTCCGGCCTCGGGGGACCGGTACGGGAGCCGTTCCGGTCGCGCGGCGGCGCCCCAGCGGGCGAGCAGTCCCTCGTGCTCGACTCCGAACGGGGCGAGGAGCGTCTCGGCCGCCCGCGCGAGGAGCTCCAGGTACGCGCCGACGTCGTACCGTTCCGACCCGTCGAGCAGCTCGGCCGCCCGGACCCGGTCCCGGAACGAGCGGCTCCGTCGGTCGAGGACGACGAATCGCACCGTCTCGCCGGCCTCCCGGACCGCGCCCGCCGCCGCGAGCTGGCGGAGGGCGGCGACCGAGTCGGTGAACGTCACGAACGACGCCGGCGCCTGGCCGATCCGGTGGGCGATGAGGAGCTCGTCCCGCGGCCAGGAGCCCGCGCGGAGCCGTTCGGCGAACAGGTCGGCGCGGGCGAGCGCGCGCGGCACGAGCGCCCGGACGTCGTCGGCCCCGCGCGCGCCGCGGAACAGCGTGAGGACCTCCGTCTCGAACCGGCGGACGAGGCCGGTCGTGTCGTGCCGCCGCCCGCCGATCCCTCGGAGCTTGAACTCCCCGTCCTCGTAGAGGCCGTAGTACCGGTTCGGGACGCCCAGGCCGTGCGTGACCGCGGGGAGGAAGACGATCCACCGGTACCGCCCCTCGAACCCGAGCGGAAGGCCGAACTTCCCGCTCATCCGGCGGGCGAACGCCTCGGGGTCGGGCCTCCGAGCCCGGTCGAGGGGGCGGAGCCAGAGCGAGTCGACAATGCCGTGGACGACGCCGTACCCCGCCGCCTCGGCGGCCGCGGCGAGGTCGGCGAGGAGCTCGCGGGCGTAGGCGTTGATCGCCTCGTGGCATTCGATCCGGCCGAACCGGGCGTTGCGGTACCCCTGGTAGCCGAACGCGGTCACGAGGATCCACTTCAGCATCTTGACCCGGCGCTTCAGGCGCATCGCCTCGTCGGGCGGGAGGCCCGGCGTCCGGAGCGCGGCCTTGTAGGCGAGCCGGCGCGCGAGCAGCGGGGCGAGCGTCCGCGGGATGAGCCCGACGCGCCGCGTGCACGAGCGGTAGCCGAGCCCCGGCGCCCGGACGGGGCTGTCGGGGCAGCAGCGGCACTCGAGCGTCTCCGCGGAGAGGTTGTTCCGCACCATGATGTGCGGGTAGAGGCTCGCGAAGTCGAACTCGTCGATCCCGTCGTGCGCCCCGACCGGGGGCAGGAAGATCACGCCGCCCCGGTCGGCCGCGACCAGGTGGTCCCCCCGACGGAAATCCTCGGGCCGGTTCTTCTTCCACGGAACGTGGGCGCCGAGCGAGAGCGCGGTCGCCATCTCCATCGCCGTGAAGCAGGTCCCCGGCGACTGCCGCACGACGGTCTGGAGCGAGAGCCGCGAGAGCCGGGCGGCGTCCACGAGACCGGGGATCGCCGCGTCGTAGTAGAGGAACGAGTTCTCCCGGTCGATGTGGAACCGTCCGGGGAGCGGGAACGAAGCGGCCCGGTAGTGGATGCGGCCGTACGACTCGAACGACCGGGCGGGCCGGGCGGCGGCGAACGGGGTGCGCTCCCGGCCGAGGACGAACTCGCCCGAGGAGAGCCCGCACGCCGCGGCGCGGCGGTAGAGCCACGGAAGGTCGAACGCGTCCCCGCTCTCCGTGAGGAGGACGTCCGGGTCGGACCGCGCGACCTCGTCCACCAGCGCCCGCAACAGCTCGTCCTCGGGCCCTTCGAGCGTCACGTCGCCGAGACGGACCGACCCGACCCGGCCGTCCGGCGGCGGGATCCGTCCGCGGCGCTCCCCCGCGATGCGGACCTCGAGCTCGGCGAGCGCGATCGGGGGCGGGGCGTAGTCGATCGTCTCCGGTGGTTCCGTCGCCGCCAGGTCGGCGCCGCGGCCGACGACGGGCGCGAACGGGTAGAGGGCGTGGCCGAGGTGGTAGAGCTGGGGGACGGAGAGGTCGACGTCGTAGAGCACGAACCGCGCGTAGCCGCCCCGGGCGTCGATCTCCCGCGCGAGGGCACGCCGGCCGCGGTGGCTCGCGGGGGTGACGGCGAGGAGCGGCCGGACCGTGCGGTCGTGGATCGAGGGGCGTCCGGCCGAGAGGCGCACCCCGGCGACGTTCGGCCGGTCGGCGAGGGTCCGGCGGAGGTCGAGGAGGTCGGCCTTCGGACCGCAGACGAGGAACGGGGGCCGGTACTCCACGGCGGTGCGCCGGACGCGGCCCGAGCGGCGCTCCTTCGTCCACAGGACGACCGAGCGGCCGTCGCCGCTCTCGGTGACGTCGAGCAGCCACCCGTCGGGCGCCGGGGCCGCCCCGTCCACGGTCAGGGGCGCGCCGGCTTGGGGTCGCCCTCCGCTCGGAGCCGGACCGCCAGGTCGGTGAGGACGGAGAGGAGGATCGATTCCAGGAGGTCCGGACTGCCGACGTACGTCGCTTGGGCGGCGTAGCGCCGGGCCCCGGTGCGGACGAGCTCGAACGCGGCGCGCTCCTCGGGGGTCGTGAGCAGGCGCGCGAACGCGTCCCACCGCCTCATCCGCTCCTCGAGCGCCTGACGGTACGTCGGGGCGGTACGTCCCACGCGATCACCTCCTCGGAGGTCGCCTCGCCGAACTCCTCGATCCCCCGCTGGCCGGGCGCCCGGGGCACGAGCGCGAGGCGCGCGTCGTCGCGTACCGAGCGGACCCGGAGCGTGCGGGGCCCCCGGTCGAACGCCACGAGGTCGCACCAGCGCGGACCCTCGTCCGCGAGGCCGGGGAACCGGCCGAGCCCGTCCGGGCCGAGCGTGAGGAGGAGCGGCACGGGGAGCCCGTCGAGGAGGCGGCGGAGCGACCGGGCGATGTGGCGAAGGAGCTCGTCCCGCTCGTCCGTCCCCAGCTCGTCGGCCGCGAACAGCGCCGGGAGGTCGTGCCCGACCAGCAGGGTCGGCGGGTGGCGCCGGACCTCCCGGGCCCACCCGTCGACCAGCGCCACCGTCTGGTAGGCGGTGAACGCCCGGGCGAGGCGGATCCTCCGGAGGGGCTCGGTCGCGTCCAGGCCGAACGCCCGGCCGAGCTCGCCCAGACGGTACGGGCGGAACCGGTTCCCGCCCTCCAGGAGGGAGATGCGCCCGCGCGCGAGCGCGCTCCCGATGTAGAGCGACTCGAGGACGGGTTCGACCGCGAGCGAGGGACCGACCCAGACGGTCGCCTCGCCCGGGGCGAAGCGGCGGGCGAGCCACGGAAAGAGCGACGGCTCGGACGGAAGGAGCGGCGCGGGGCGGGTCCGAGAGCGGTGGGGGGCGAACCGGACCGGGACCGGGTCGGCGGGACGGGGCGCCGCGAGCGCGGTGGGCTCGAACGGCTCGATGAGCTCCGCCTCGTCCGGCGCGAGCGGCGGCTCGACCGCGAAGATGTCGGCCACGATCGATCGACCCCCGCGAGTTCCATCGTCGAAATCGCTCTAAAGCGGCCGCTCGGGGGAGATTGAAACGGGCCCGAGAACGACGCGTTCCCGCGGGTCCCGCGCCCCGCCGGAGCCGGCGCGGGAGCGGGCGGCCCGGCGACCGGGCCCCCTACGAGAGCCGGCGCGGTCCCTCGGGCGCCGGCAGGCCGAGCTCCTCGGCCAGGGTCCGGCAGTTCACCGCGGCGTCCCCGCGGAAGTGGTTGTTGAAGAACCCGTAGATCGTCCCGACCTTCTCCTCCAGCGCCCGGATACGGGGGACCCAGTCCGCGATCTCCTTCGCCGAGTACGTGTAGTCGTACCAGAGCGGGTTCCCGTGGCCGTGCCAGCGGACGTAGGCGAACGGGGCGGTCGTCTCGAGCGCGATCGGCAGGTGCGGACCGTCGACGATCGCGTGGGCGAGACCGAACTCGCGCAGCAGGGCGTACGACTCGGGACGGAGCCAGGACGGCTCGCGGAACTCGACCGCGACCGGAAGGTCGCGCGGGAGCGACGCGTAGAACGCGCGGACGGTGCCGGGCTCGAACGGAAGCGAGGGGGGCAGTTGGAGCAGCGCGGCCACGAACCGGCCCGCCTCCCGCAGCGGGCGGAGCACCGCGAGGAAGCGGCCCAGCTCCTCCTCGGTCGCGACCAGGCGGAGCCGGTGCGTGATGGTCTGGGGGAACTTCGCCGCGAAGCGGAACCGGGACGGCGTCCGCTTCACCCACGACGCCGCGACCGACGGCGGCGGCAACCGGTAGAACGTGGAGTTGACCTCCACGATCGAGAAGAGGCCCGCGTAGTAGCGGAGCCTGTCGGACGCCCCGCGCGGCGGGTAGACCTTGCCGACCCATTCCGGGTAGTCCCACCCGCTCGTCCCGAGGAGGATCTCCGCCACCGGCCCCTCGTCCCGGTATCGGCCGGCCCGCCTAAAGCCGACCGCGGGGGGAGCTGGAACGGGTCCGCGTCCTCCGCCGGCGAGAGCGGCCCGGGGCGACCCGCTCGGGAAGCCGGGCGACCACGGCGCGGACCGCGGCCGCGGCCGATCCGGTCGCGTCGATGGTCCGCCCGGAGGCGAACCGCGTCGATTTCGCGTAGACGGCGATCACCGCCGCTCGCCCGTGGGACGGCCGTCGGGCGGCGTCCCGCGCGATGCACAGAGACCGCGGCGCCCGGAGCGTGAACACGTAGGGAGGGCGATCGAGGCGCGCGACCAGGTCGGCGATCTGGGCCTTCCAGTAGAAGTTCCCGTCGAAGACCACGGGCACGCCCCTCGCCAGCCACGGGGCTGCCCGCGCGGCCGCGAACCGGTTCGCCCTCAGGAACTCCGACAGCCGTCCGGAGTACCACAGCCCGCGGTCGTCGAGGATCCGGTCGATGGAGACGTACTCGGCCCCGATCGCCCGGGCGACCCGCCGGGCGACGGTGGTCTTCCCCGCGCCCAACGGCCCTCGGATCACGACCGAGTACGCTCCGCCCCCGCGGGGGGGCGGGCGCGGCCTCGCCCTCGTCCCGCGCACGACCACGGGGAGGGCGCGTCGCGCAACCCTAATAGCCCGCCGCCCTCGGGGGCCAACGCGCATGGTGCAGGTCGACATCGACATTGCGAAGTGCACCGGCTGCGCCCACTGCCGGGACGTTTGCCCCGTCAACGTCTTCGAGCTGCGCCCGCGCGAGGAGATCCCGGACGTCGTGGACGACCCCGTGGTCGCGGCGAAGTTCCAGTTCCGCGGCGAGAAGTCGCTCGCGGTAAACGGTCCCGAGTGCATCGTCTGCGAGGCGTGCCTCTTCGAGTGCGAGGGCGAGTGCATCCTAATCACGGACGACGAGAGCCACGTGCACCATTCGACGTTCAAGTAGCGCGATGCCGCTCGTCTCGGTCCCGTACCGCTTCTCGGTCCGCCTCCCGGCGCCGGTGGACGCCGCGTACCGGTGGGCCACGGACTACCGACCGGACGACCCGACGCTCGGCGGAGGCTCGGGGACCCGGACGATCGTGACGCTCGCCCCGGACGCCCTGCTCCTCACCGACACCGTACCGAGCGGGCGGGGGACGCGGTCGAAGACGCGCCTCGTCCGGCTCCTGCCCGGGCGGCACGCCTGGACCAGCACGCACGTCTCGGGGCCGAACCGCCACTCGCAGTTCCTCTACCAGCTCCGGCCCGCGGGCCGGGGCGGTTCGCGACTCGAGTTCACCGGCCTCCACCTTGCCCGGATGCGACGCCGCCCGAACGCCTCCGCGATCGCGGCCCTCGGGCGCGCGATCGCGCGCGACGATCGGCGCGAATGGCTCGTGTACGCCCGGGTCATGGCCCGGGACCTCGGCGGCGGGCCCGTCCGGCGGGCTCGCCGGGGCAGCCGTTAAATAGGCTGGAACCCCGCCGAGGGCGCCGTGCCGGAAACCTCCAAAGAGCCGGGCCGCACGGTCGTTCTCGGCGAGCGGGAGCTCGCGATCGGGTTCCGTCTCATCGGGCTCACCGACGTGGTGGAGGTCACGCCCGAAACCGCGGTGAAGGAGTTCCAGCAGGCGATGGGCGACGACCGGTTCAACCTCGTGATCGCGAGCCAATCGATCCGGCCGCGCCTGTCCGAGAACCAGCGGACGCAGGCCGACGCCTCCCTCCGGCCGCTCGTCGTGTTCGTTCCGACCCCGGCCGGCGAGTTCGACGTCGAGAGCATCGGCGCCCTCGCGAAGCGGGTCCTGGGCGTCACGCTCGCGCTTCCCAACTGACGAGGAACCATGACCGGAAGCGTCGGGAGGGTCTCGGGTCCGGTCGTCATCGCCGAAGGGCTGGACGACGCGAAGATGTACGATGTCGTCCGCGTCGGCAGCCTCGGCCTGGTCGGGGAGATCATCCGGCTGGTCGCGGGGACCGCGACCGTCCAGGTCTACGAGGACACGACCGGCGTGCGGCCCGGCGACCCGGTCGAGACGACCGGCCAGGCGCTGAGCGTGGAGCTCGGGCCGGGGCTCCTCCGGTCGATCTACGACGGCGTCCAACGCCCGCTCGACGTCGTCCAGAAGAGCGTCGGGGACTTCATCACGCGCGGGTTCCTCGCGCCCCCGCTGGACGACAAGAAGGAGTGGGAGTTCACCCCGACCGCGAAGGTCGGCGCGGAGGTCGTCCCGGGAACCGTCCTCGGGACCGTCCAGGAGACGAGCCTCATCCTGCACAAGGTCATGGTGCCGCCCGGGCTCCGCGGCACGCTGAACGACCTCGCGAGCGGCAGCTATACCGTCCGCGACCCGGTCGGGAGCGTCCGGAACGCGGCCGGGAAGACCCCCGTCTTCCTGAGCCAGAAGTGGATCGTCCGCCTGCCCCGACCCGTCGCGCAGAAGCTTCCGCCGGCGATCCCGCTCGTAACCGGGCAGCGGGTCGTCGACACGTTCTTTCCGGTCGCCAAGGGCGGCACCGCGTGCATCCCCGGGCCGTTCGGGTCCGGGAAGACCGTGATCCAGCAGCAGCTCGCGAAGTGGGCGGACTCGGACGTGGTGGTCTACGTCGGCTGCGGGGAGCGCGGCAACGAGATGACGGAGGTCCTGTCGACGTTCCCGAACCTCGTCGACCCGAAGTCGAAGCGGCCGCTGATGGAACGGACGGTGCTGATCGCGAACACCTCGAACATGCCGGTGGCCGCGCGGGAGGCGAGCGTCTACACGGGGATCACGATCGCCGAGTACTATCGCGACATGGGCTACGACGTCGCGCTCATGGCCGACTCGACCAGCCGATGGGCCGAGGCGATGCGGGAGATCTCGGGACGCCTCGAGGAGATGCCGGGCGAGGAAGGGTACCCCGCCTACCTCGGCCGCCGGGTCGCCGAGTTCTACGAGAGGGCCGGACGGGTCGTGACGCTCTCGCCCGAGGGGCGCACCGGGTCGGTCACGGTCGTGGGCGCGGTCTCGCCCCCCGGCGGGGACACGTCCGAGCCGGTCAGCCAGAACACCCTCCGGGCCGTGCGCGTCTTCTGGGCGCTGGACGCGTCGCTCGCCGCACGGCGCCATTTCCCCTCGATCAACTGGCTCCAGAGCTACTCCCTCTACGTCGGGGACCTCGAAGCGTGGTACGTCGCCGAGCTCGCGAAGGAGTTCGTCGGGATGCGCCAGAAGGCGCTCGAGATCCTGCAGAAGGAGTCGGAGCTCCAGGAGATCGTCCAGCTGGTCGGGGTGGACGCGCTCCCCGAGCGCGAGAAGGCGACGCTGGACGCCGCCCGGATGCTGCGCGAGGACTACCTCCAGCAGAGCGCCTACGACGACGTCGACACCTACACGTCGATCCAGAAGCAGCTCCGCATGCTCCGCGCGATCCTCAACTTCTCCGACCGCGAGCAGGGTGCGGTCGACAAGGGCGCGACGGTCGCCCAGCTCCAGAAGCTGCCGGTCCGCACTAAACTATCGAGGATGAAGTGGATCCCCGAGGCGGAGCTGGCCGCCCAGTTCGACCGGCTCGAGCTCGAGATGGCCGAGTCCGTCGACTCCGTCGCGGCGGCGGGCGGTGGGTGATGGCGGCGAAGGGCGCGTCGAGGGCCGACGCCCCCGACGCCGTGCCGGTCGACTACCGCACGATCGACCGCGTCACGGGCCCGCTCCTGTTCGTCCGGGACGTGGCGAACGCCGCCTACGGCGAGATCGTGGAGATCGCGCTCCCGAACGGCGAGCGCCGCCAGGGCCAGGTCCTCGATTCGCGGAAGGGGCTCGCCATCGTCCAGGTGTTCGGCGCGACGATGGGGATCAACGTCGAGCAGACCTCCGTCAAGTTCATGGGCGAGGTCGCGACCCTCGCGGTCTCGGACGAGCTCCTCGGCCGCGTGTTCAACGGCCTCGGCGAGCCGCGGGACGGGGGGCCGAAGATCGTCAGCAAGACCCGGCTCGAGATCGTCGGCAACGCGATGAACCCGTACTCGCGCGAGGAGCCGAGCGAGTTCATCCAGACCGGCATCTCGACCATCGACCTCAACAACACGCTCGTCCGCGGGCAGAAGCTCCCGCTGTTCTCCGGCGCGGGCCTCCCGCACAACCTCGTGGCTGCGCAGATCGTCCGCCAGGCGAAGCTCCGCGACTCCTCGGAAGGATTCGCGGTCGTCTTCGCCGCGATGGGGATCACGAGCGAGGAAGCGAACTTCTTCCTGAAGGAGTTCGAGGCGACCGGCGCGCTCGAGCGGACGGTCGCGTTCCTGAACCTCTCGAGCGACCCGTCCATGGAGCGGGTCGTCACGCCGCGGATGGCGCTCACCGCCGCGGAGTTCCTCGCCTACGAGCGGGACCTCCACGTCCTGGTCGTGCTGACGGACATGACGAACTACTGCGAAGCGCTCCGCGAGGTCTCGGCCGCTCGGGAGGAGGTGCCGGGACGCCGGGGATACCCCGGGTACCTCTACACCGACCTCGCCACGATCTTCGAACGGGCCGGGAAGATCCACGGCCGCAAGGGTTCGATCACGCAGCTCCCGATCCTGACGATGCCGGCGGACGACGTGACGCACCCGATCCCGGACCTGACCGGCTACATCACGGAGGGGCAGACCTACCTCAGCCGCGACCTGCAGCGGAAGGGGATCTACCCCCCCATCGACATCCTGCCGAGCCTCTCCCGCCTCATGAACCTCGGGATCGGCAAGGGCCGGACCCGCGAGGACCACCGCGGCGTCTCCGACCAGCTGTTCGCGGCCTACGCGACCGGCAAGGACCAGCGGGCCCTCTCCGCGATCGTCGGCGAGGAGGCGCTCAGCGCCACCGACCGGCTCTACCTGCGCGCCGCCGACCGGTTCGAGAAGGAGTTCGTGAACCAGCGGCCCGACGAGGACCGGTCGATCGACGAGAGCCTCGCGCTCGCGTGGGACATCCTCTCCGACCTTCCCGACTCCGAGCTGAA
>JASHSP010000080.1 GCA_030038655.1 Thermoplasmata archaeon
CAGGACGCGGTCAAGGTCCTGATGAACTCGTTCTACGGAGTGCTCGCCTCCAGCTTCTACCGGTTCACCAACAAGGAGATCGGCGCCGCGATCACGGCGTTCGCACGCCAGGCGATCACCTCGATCATCCAGGAGCTCGAGAAGGACGGGATGGACGTCGTCTACTCGGACACGGACTCGGTCTTCGTACGCTCGCCGGTCACGACCCTCCAGGGAGCCCGCGAGTTCGGCGACTCGCTCGCCCGCCGGTTCAGCCACGAGGGGGTCACGTTCGAGTTCCAGTCGGTCTACGAGTCGTTCTTCTCCCACGGCGTGAAAAAGCGGTACGTGGGCAAGACCGCCTGGCCGCGGGAGGAGCTGACCGTCCGCGGCTACGAGACCCGGAGGACGGATGCCTTCGACTACCAGTCCGAATGCCTGTTCGAGGTGTTCGACCTGGTCCTGCGCGGGGACACCGACGGCGCGATACGTCGCTCGCGCGAGCTCGTCCAGGCGGTCCGGAACCGGGAGGTTCCCGTCGAGCGTCTCGTCGTCGCGCGGACGGTGCGCGAGGAAGGGGAGTACAACGCTTCGACCCGCGACGCGCTCCCGTTCCTTCGGGTCTACCGCCAGCTCCGCAGCGAAGGCTACGACGTCTTCCCGGGCATGCGGGTGGCGTGGGTCGTCACGGACTCCCGCCGGAGCCCGCAGGAGGTCGAACCGTGGGTGGAGGGGCGCCCCTTCACCCGGCAGCCGGACTGGGACTACTACGCCGATCGCGTGGCGCAAACGCTCTCCCGCGTGACGGAGGTGTTCGACTGGGACGCCGCCGCCCTGCTTCGAGGAAGTCACCAGCAGCGGCTCGGTGGCGGGGGGGAGACGCCGGTATCGGATCCCGGCCCGCCCACCACGCTCGACAGCTCGGTCGCCGACCTCGACAAGTCGTCCCGCCGGAAGACCGCCAACCGGAGCCTCTTGGACTGGGAATGACCGCACCGACCCCGGGCTAGCGGCGTCCCGATCCCCCGGGGTCGGTCGCCGGCGGAGGGCCGGCGGCGTACGCCCGGATCGCGAGGATCCCTCCCACCGCCGCGACCGGTACGCCCAGGATCGCGAGCGGCGGCAGTTCGAGCCCCAGGACGAGGGCGGAGAGCAGGAGCGTGAACACCGGGATCGCGGTGAGGAGCGTCGGGGGGAGGACGAGACCGAGCCGGTCGATCGCATGGAAGTACAGCACCGGGGAGAGGAAGAAGCTCGTCAATCCGGTCGCGACGAGGACGACGAGGGGAAGGGGCGCGACGTGGAAGACTCCGGCTTCGCCCCCGGGCAACCACGGCGCGACCAGAAGTCCCGCGGCCGCCGCGGTCAGCATCGAGGGCGCGACCACGGCGGCGGAGGGGCGCCCCTCCCCGGCGCGCGCGCTCAGGAAGAAGAAGAACGCGACCGTCAGCGGGACCGCCACGACCGCGGCCCAACCCACGTCAGCGACCGGGGAGAGGCGGCGCCCCCCCAGCACCGCGAGCGCGCCGCCCGCCAGACTGAGGAGGAGCCCCGCGGCGAAGAGGGGCGTGCCGACCGAGGCCCGATACTGCCCGACCAGCCAGACCGCGACCAGCGGGGTCACGACCACGTCCCCGATGAGCGTGAGCAGCGAGGTGTCGACCGGCCCGGTGAGGTAGGTCGAGGCGAGAACGGCGAGCTGCATCCCGAGGAGCAGGGAAGTCCTCAGATACGCCGCGGGCTCGGTCCACGTCCTCGCGAACGCACGGGCGTGGCCCCGCAGCACGGCCCAGGCCGAGTAGGTGGCCCCGCCCACGGCGAACGGGAGCACGATGATCGCCGAGGGAGAGGTTCCCGGGGTCACCCACAGCACGAACAGGTAGTACGTCGCCCAGCCGAACGCCGCGGCGAGGCAGAGGGCGACCGAGACCGCCCGTGTTTGGTTCTCGACCGGCACGGCGGCTCGCGACCCGGCGCCCTCCATAACCGTTTGCCCGGGCGATGCGCGGGACCGAGCGCCTCGGCTACGCGTAGCCGGAGTAGCGGAGCCCGAACCCGGGGACTTCGACGCCACGACCGGGCTCGACACGCCCGATGAGCCGGCTGTCCGCCGCCCCCGCCCGGGCGAGCCGACGTCGTATCGGGGCGATCCCCGAACTCGCGACGACGACGACGAAGCCGATCCCCATGTTGAACGTCTCGAACATCTCCCGGTCGGAAATCCCCCCCAGGGCCTTCAACCAGCCGAACAGGGAGGGAGGCGACGGCCAGTCATCGAGGTCGAACCGGACGTGCCGGTGCAGGCGGGTGAGATTCCGCACTCCCCCGCCGCTGATGTGCGCGAGGCCGTGGACCTCCGGGCGGTCGGCGACCGCATCCGCCATCGCCGAGTAGGTTCGGGTCGGCCGAAGCAGCTCGGTGCCGATCGGGTTTCGGCCGCCGGGCCTCGCCCGAGTCGGATCGATCGCGTTCTCCTCGAGCAGCCGTCGGACCAACGTGAAGCCGTTCGCGTGGAGCCCCGTCGAGGGGATCCCGAGGATCCGGTCTCCGGGACGTATCCGAGCCCCCAGCACGGGTTCTCGCCGACCCGGGAAGAACCCCATCGCCGTGGCGCCGAGGTCGATCCCCCGAACGATGTCCCCTACGATGGCGGTCTCCCCGCCGAGCAGCGAACATCGGGCCGCCCGCAGCCCGCGACCCAGACCGCGTCCCAGCGCCCGGAACACGTCGGGGTCGGGCGTGGCGCAGAGGACGGTGTCGACGATCCCCGCGGGTCGGGCTCCCACCGCGGCCAGGTCGTTCACGTTGATCGCCACCATGTCCTCCCCCACCTCCTCCCAACGGCCGAGCCGCTCGGCGAGGAGGACCTTCGTCCCGACCGTGTCGGTGGTCAGGGCAACCGTCTCGCGACCGATCCGGAGGAGTCCCGCGTAGTGTCCGGGAGCGGGAACCAGACGGCCGTGCGACGGCGGTGCCGCATACTTGGCGGTGCGGAGCAGCTCCCCTAGCGCGACGGCCCGCTTCGGAAGATCGACGCCGCTCGCGGCATACGAACTCGTTCGGCCGCGCGGCGGGGCGGACGCCACAGAGCGTGGAACATTCCCCACAAAAAACGCTTTGGATGGCCGCCCGCCGACCTCTTTACATCGGCCCGCGTCCGACGGCGCGATGGTCCCGCCGGTCCGGCCGCACCGCTCCCGACCCCGCACGGTCGTCCCCGAAGCGCCCTCCCTGATCCTGGCGGGCCGGGCGCTCGTGGGGGGCCGCCTGCAACCGGTGGAGATCGCGGTCGGGGAGGACGGCACGATCCGATCGATTGGGAGGACGCGCTCCGGCGCGCCACGTCACGACGTCGGAGACGCCGTGATTCTCCCCGCGGCCACGGACCTCCACGTTCACCTGAGGGGCCCTGACGGGAAGAGCGGCCCCGAGGCGGTGGCGCGAAGCACGCGGGAGGCCGCGCTGGGGGGGGTCACGCTCGTCGGCGACATGCCGAACTCCGACCCTCCGGTCGACTCCGTCGACCGACTGGAATCGAAGGAGGCGTCGGTGCGCGGCCAGGCCGCCGTCGACGTGCTCCTCTACGCGAGCCCGGTCCGCCCGACCGCCGTGGAGTCGCTCGCCCGACGTGCCGGAGGCTTCAAGATCTTCCTGAGCCCCACCACCGGGATCGACGAGCCGCCGACGGGGGCGGAGCTCGATGCCTTGCTCGCCCGGCTTTCGGGGCTCGGGCTGCCCGTTTCCGTGCACGCGGAGGACCCGGCCCGATTCCGCCCCCAGGTTCCCGCGGGCGACCCGCTCGGCTGGGACATGCGTCGGCCGCCCGAGGCGGAGACGGCCGCGGTCGACCGGCTGGTCGCGGCGCCGGCCGCCCTGCGGCTCCACGTCGCGCACGTGACGATCCCCGGGACCGTGGAAACCCTCCGGAACCGGGGCGTCTCGTTCGAGTCGACCCCGCACCACCTCCTCCTCTCCGCGCGCGCCGGGGCCGACGCCCGGTTCAAGGTCAACCCGCCGCTGCGCTCCGAAACGGAGCGCCGAGCGCTCTGGGACGCGTTCGCTCGCGGGGAGATCCCGTGTCTCGCGAGCGACCACGCCCCGCACCCGGTCGAGGCGAAGGCGCTCGAGTTCGAGCGGGCGCCGAGCGGGATGCCCGGCGTGGAGACCATGCTTCCGCTGCTGCTCGCCCGAGTCCGCGCGGGCGACCTGTCGCTCGCGACCCTGGTCGCCGCGGCGTGCGAGCGGCCCGCGCGATGGTTGGGCCAGCCTCTCGGACGTCTCGCCCCCGGGCACCGCGCGAACTTCCTCGTCGTGGATTTCCGGGCCCGCACCCGTATCGCCGCGAGCGCACTGGCCGGAGCGGTCGGCTGGTCGGCGTTCGACGGTTGGGAGGCGATCCGTCCGCGCGAGCATTGGCGGGACGGCCAGCGGGTCGTCGACGGCGGCGAGTATGTCGGCCGCGCGGCGGGGGCGGTGGTCCGACCGGAGTATGCGCCGGCACCGCCCGAAGCCGTCGGGCCGCTTCGGAGCGTCTGAGGCGGGACCCGGCGGCTCGGTCCGTCGGACCCTACGGCGGCGGGCCGGTTGGAGGCGAGGCAGGGCGCGGCCGATCGGACCGACGGGGGGGCCACCCCGGCTGGAGCCAGCCGGCGACCAGCAGCGCGAGGTAGGCCACCGCGGCACCCAGCAGCACCGCGGTCACGTAGTCGAGGGGGCCGAAGTACGAGGAGACCGTCGCCCAGTGCGAGCGCAGGACGATCCCGGCGTAGAGCAGGAGAAGGGTGTAGGGCGTTGCCCCCACGACCGAGTAGAGACCGAACCGGACCGGGTCCATGCGCGCCGTTCCGGCCGGGTAACTGATGTAGCTGCGAACGACCGGAACGACCCGCGCGAGCCCGACGACCACCTCGCCGTGGCGTGCGAACCAGCGGTCCATCCTCTCGAGGTGGCTCGGCTGGATGCGCAGGGCGCCCAGTCCCATACCGGTGACACGGTCGCGGCCCCACCGGCCAACGGCGTAGGCGGCAAACGCCCCGGCGAGGCCTCCGACGATCGCCACGAGCACGGTGCCGACCAGGGGAAAGACGCCCTCGACGATCAGGAAACCGGTGAACGGGAGGATCACCTCGCTCGGGATCGGGGGCAAGCCGAAGCTCTCGACCGCCATCAGGACCAGAAGGCCCGGGAGGCCGATGGTCGAGAGGATCCAGATGACGACGTTGACGGCCCCACCGACCAGCGTGAAGGCCATCCGGAGGATCCCGCTCGGGAGGCTACGAGCCGCCGGGCCCGTCGAGTATCAGGCGGAACGGCGAGGCGAGCCGGGCGTTGGTCTGCGCGGGGATACCGTCGAACTCGAGGGGGGTGGAGCACCCCCCGCACGATACGGCCGTGCGCTGCCGTCCGAGAGCGATCGAGAGGGCGACCCCGACTTCGATTCGGTGAGGGCGGACCGGGGACCGGGCGATCGCCTCCCGCAGCTCGGCGAGCAGCCGCTCGCCCTCGTCCGTCCGGGGGTCAGCGCGCATCGTGCTATGGACCGGGGCCGGCCTCTTAAGCTGCGCCGGCGGCGGGTCAGTTCGACGCGTCGTCTTCGGCGGGAGGGGCGGCCGACGAGTCCGACTTCTTCTTCGGCGTCCGCTTCAAGATCTCCGAGCTGATCTTGTCGAGCTCGGCCATGAGCGAGTCGATGTCCGGTTCGGAGTCCGCCTCGGCCCCGCCCTTGGGCGGTGGGACCGACGGCGCCACCGCCTCGGTCGCGGGGAGCTCCTCCGGCGTCGCCGCGGTCGGCGGTTCTACCGCCGGTGCCTCCGGGGCCGGTTCCTGCCAGTCCGCGCCGGCGGCGC
>JASHSP010000081.1 GCA_030038655.1 Thermoplasmata archaeon
TGGCGCGCGTGTTGACCGCGGTCTGCACGTCGTCCGGCAGATTGACCGAGATCCCCTGGATCTGGTTGATCTCGACCCCGAGCGGTCCGAAGTGCTGCGGGGCGAACCCGAGCACCGCCTGCTCGATGGTCGTGAGGTTGGTGGCGAGGTCGGTGACCCTGACTCCCTGGTCCTTGAGCTTGCCGAGCGTGTTGTAGACGAGCAGGACCATCTGGTCCTTCAGGCGCCCTTCGACGTCGGGTGTCGTGACGGCACCGAACGTCCCGACGAACTGGTTGATGAAGTTGTCCGGCGCGGCGACACGCCAACGATAGTCTCCGAAGACGCGCAGCTGCACGAGCCCGAAGTCCGGGTCCCGGAAGACGTACGGCTCGGAACTCCCGAACTTCCCGTCGAAGATCCGGCGCTGCAGATAGTAGACCTCGGCCTCCTGACGGACACCCGAGAGGGCGCGGACGAGCCCGCCGACGATCGGCGCGTTGATGCTCGTGAGGGCGTACCGGTCGGGCTTCTCGAGGTAGGCGAGGACCTTTCCGTCCCGATAGAAGACCGCGGTCTCGTCCTGGCGAACGACGACGTTGTCGTTCAGCCGGATGTTGCGGGGGACGCGCCACATCACGTTGTTGCCCTTGTACACGTCCTCCCAGTTGATCGTCGTAGCGCCAATCAGACTGCCGCCGGTCGACGGTATCGGTGCGTTGCTAACCATCCTCGTGCTCCGTTTCGCTCACGGGAGTCGGATCCGTTCGATGACCTGGACCCGTGCCTTGAACGCCTGTTCCAGCTGGTTCACCTGGCCGCGGGCGGTCGCGATGAGCGCCGGCGCCTGGGTCCCGTTGCCTCCCATGAGCATGCCGGGCAACGGCGCGACCGTCTGGTTCAGCTGGTCGGCCGCCTGGACGAACCCGTAATCGTACTCGTACAGTCGGTCGAGCTGTTGCGGGTTGATGCGGACGGCTGGTGAGATGCCCGTGTATCCCTGCTCGGCGTGCCGGATCTCTCCCTCGAGCTGCCAGAGGTTGGCGATGAGGGGGGAGAGGTCGTTCAGCACCTGGAACTGATTGACGTTCGCGAGCGCCGCCCGGGAGTTCTCGATCGTCGTACGGGCGTTCTTGACCTTGTCCGCGACCTGGATGCGGAGGAAGCTATCCGCCTCCCGGATGTCCTCTCCCTGTCGATAGCCCCGGAACCCCGGTATCAACAGCTGGAGACGCTTCAGGGCGCCTCGGTCCCCTTCGACCGTTTGCCGGATGTCGAGCGGCGGGGCGGCCGCGGGCGGGGACAGGGTGCCCGTCGAGCTCCCTCCCTGGGTCACGAGGGACGAGCCGCAAACGTTGCAGAACCGCGAGCCCGGGGGCGCAGGGGCGCCGCACTTCGGGCAGGTCAGGGTCCCCGCGACGGGGGCCGGGCTCGCGTTCGCGGCCATACTAGGGACTCCGCGGCGGCGAGGGAGGGGCGCCCGACGGGGGAGGCGGCGAGGTCGTGGGCACGCTCGGGGAGTTCGCGGTCGCGTAGGAGAACGCCGACGGGGGCGTCTCGTTGCGCCACGCCTGGCGTGCTACCTGCTGGTTCGCCGTCGCGCGCACCGCACGGCCGCGCCAGGCGATGAGCGCGATCGTGATGATGAGTACGACCACGATGACCGCGAGGCCCCACAGCTGGTCGACCGTGCTCAGGACGCCGTACGTCGGCCCGAGGCCGACCGTCAGGAACAGGACCGCGAAACCCATCCCGAAGAACCCCCAGGCCAGCGACCGCTGCGCCGTGGGGTCGCGCGAGAACGATTCGGCGAGATAGGAGCCGAGCGCGAAGATGAGGGCGAGGATCCCGATGGCGATGAGCGCATAGTAGTGGGAGTTCGCCGTGATCGTGAGGTAGATCGCCGCGAAGACGAGCGCGGCGACGACAAGGAAAAGGCCCGTGAGAACCCAGCCACTCCACTTGTTGCCGACCGGCTGAAGTGCTGGAGACGGAGCGGTCATGGTGAAAGTCAGCGCTCGAAAAAGCCACCGCGACTATAAGAGCGTGAGCCGGAGGACGGCGACGCTCAGAGCCTCGGTTCGTCGTCGCGCTTCTCGCGCTTGGGGCGAGGCGCGGTCTGCGCGGGCGGGAGCGGGGGCTCCGAAAGGGGCTTCGCCGAGGAGGGAGGAGCTTTGGCGGCCGGGGCCGCGACCCCGTCCTTCTTGGGCGGGGCGGGGGCCGGCGAGCCCGCGCGCGGCTTCTCGGCGGGGGGATGCGACGGTTTGGACGGATGGTCGGCCTTCGGCGGACTGGACTTCGGAGTCGCCGGCTCGGGTCGGGAAGGGGGCGCCTTCGATCGTTGGAACACACCCTTGAGCGAGCCGAGGGCGCCACCGGTCCGCGTCGGTGCGTGCGAGCGGGCGGGGAGGACCGCCACGCCCTCGAGCGGCCGGATCGTGAGGGTCGTCACCGGGTCCCCGCACTTCGGGCAGTTCGGGAACTGCCCGATGCAGTGCTGGCAGAGCGGGGCGGAGCAGCTGTGCGTGACCGACGCGATCCCCCCGCATCCCACGCAGCGCGGCACCGTCGGACCGGTTGGGGTGGGGGTCGGGGTCAGCGCCGGAGTCTCGCTCGGGCTCGCCGACCAGTCTGCGGCGGACGCGGGAGCGACGGCGACCCCCGCGTCGATGGACGGGCCCGCGGCGGGCGCCTCTTCCGTGACAAAGAACGGCTCGTTCGTCGCCGAGGGTTCGGCGGCCTCCGGAGCCCGGAACTCGGGCGAGTACGCGCCGAGGTCGAGCGTCGGGAGCGGGGCGTGGACGGCGGCGCCGGCTTGCTCGACGACCTTGATGAGCCGTGCCTTGTACACTCCGACCCGAAGGCTGCGGACGAGCTGGAAGAGCGTGCGCTGCTCCGCGGGGAGCACGAGCGCCTGGCGGGCGAGGTCTTCGACG
>JASHSP010000082.1 GCA_030038655.1 Thermoplasmata archaeon
CTCGGGCGGATGGGGTACTTCGACGAACGGGACCCTGCGGTCCTGGAGGCCATCCACCAGCTCATCGAAGGCGCGCACGCCGGCGGCCGGACCGTCGGGATCTGCGGCCAGGGTCCGAGCGTCTACCCCGAGTTCGCCGAGTTCCTCGTCCGGGAGGGGATCGACTCGATCTCGCTGAACGCCGACACCGTCCTCTCTACGATCGGGACGATCGCGTCGCTCGAGCAGCGGATGAAGCTGGACGGCCTCCGCGGCCGCGGCGGCGCCGGGCCCGCCTAGCCCGTTCTCGGCGGCCGCCACCGCGGAGGGCCCGGGGGCCCCGGCGGGGGAAACGCGAGCTGGGCGTCGAGCGGCAGCTCGTACTCCACGAACGAGCGGGCCGGTTCGAACCCCAGCTCGGCGAGCCGGTCGCCGGCGTCGGGGGAGTCTGAGAGGATCGAGTACCGGACCCCGGGGCCGAGCGGGTCGGTCCGGAGGACGTGCCCCACCAGGGCGGTGGCCCCGCCCCGGCCCCGCGCGAACGGCCGTGTCGTCACAAGGTGGATCCCGACGGACGACCGGTACCGGTAGACGAGGGCGGCGGAGACCGGTTCCCCGCCGAGCGTCGCAAGCAGCGGCAGGAGTCGCTCGCGGGAGTTCGGGTGGTGCTGGGCCACGTCCAGCGCGGCGACCAGCTCGGGCCGTTCCTTCTCCCCCGTCCAGAACGCGGCGACGGATCCGATCTCGGCGGGCGCCGGCTCGCGCACCGCGAAGCGGGGGTCGGGCGCGGCGGCGGGGGCGCGTTGCCCCAGCCGGAGCACCAGCAGGGAGTGCCGGGCGCGGAAACCGAACGACCGGAGGCCCCGGTCGATGTGCTCGGGCACGGGGGACTCGGCCCGGAACGTCGGGCGCAGCGCCCGCTGGAAGTAGTGATCGAGCGCCCGCTCGAAGAACGCGGCCTGGCGTTCGCGCCCCACGTCGACCACGTGCACGTAGTTGAACCGGGGGACCGGGATCTTCTCGTGCAGGACGAGCACCGCCCCGGCGATCTCGAGGGAGAACCCGCCCAGCGTGAGCACGAGCTGGCGCTCCGCGTCGAGCGCAGCCTCGATCTCGGTCTCGAGCGCCACGGGCTCCCCCGGCCCGGGAGGGTGCGATGCGTATAGGAGGCCGTCGGGAGCTCTCCCGCGAGGGGGGCGGCGCACGAACGTTATTACTCGTCCGGGCTCCGGCCCGCCGCCGGGCGCGCATCGGCCCCGAGCGCACGTTCCATGTCGGTCTCCCCGCTCGAACTTCCGACCGTCATCGCGGTGCTCGGCGGCGGCAACATGGGCAGCGGGATCGCCCAGAGTTGCGCGCAGGCCGGTTTCACGGTGCGGGTGCGCGACGTCGACGCGCCGGCGATCGACCGAGGGCGCGGGCTGGTCCAGAAGATGCTCGCGGGCGCGGTCGAGCGCCAGAAGATGACCCCCGCGGCCCGGGACGAGGTGCTCGGCCGGATCACGTTCACCACCGACCTCGGGGAGTCGGTCCGGGGGGCCGGCCTCGTCATCGAGGCGGTGTTCGAGGAGACCCGCGTGAAGCACGAGCTGTTCCGCGCGCTCGCGCCGCTGGTCGACGCCGAGGCGATCGTCGCGACGAACACCTCTTCCTTCTCGGTCACGGAGCTGGGTCGGGAGTTCCCGCGCCCGGAGCGGTTCGCCGGGCTCCACTTCTTCTACCCCGCGGCGATCAACAAGCTCCTCGAGGTCATCGGGGGCGCCGCGACCGACGCCGAGACCCTCCGGCGCCTGATGCGGTTCGCCCGACGGCTCGGGAAGGTGCCGATCGAGACCGCCGACCGCGCCGGGTTCTGCGTCAACCGCTTCTTCGTCCCGTACCTGAACGAGGCCGCGCGGATGGCCGAGGAGCGCGTCGCCTCGCTGGCCACGATCGAAGAGGTCGGCCGCGAGACGTTCGGGGCCACCCTGGGCCCGTTCGAGCTGATGAACGTCACCGGCATCCCGATTGCCTTCCACTCGGAGACCTCGCTCGCCGCAGCGTTCGGCCCGGCGTACGCGCCCGCGCGGTCGCTCGACGAGCAGTTCCGGAGCGGCCAGCCGTGGCCCTGGCGCGCGTCGACCGTGGAGCCGGAGAAGAGGGCCGCGGTCCGGGACCGGTTCCTCGGGCAGACGATCGGGATCGCGGTCCGGCTGGTGGAAGAAGGCGTCGCCACGGCCGAGGCGGTCGACCGCGGCGCCGTGGTCGGGCTCCGCCGCAAGTGGGGTCCGTTCGCGCTGCTCTCCTCCGTCGGGATCGAGAAGGGTCTGGGTCTCGTCGAGGCCTACGCGGCCCGGTGGCCCGGCCAGTTCCCGGTGTCGGAGGAGCTCCGTTCGCGGGCCGCCCGCCACGAGGCGCGGTGGCCCCTGCGGTGCGTCCACGTCGAGCGACGGGGCCCGGTCGCCTGGGTGCTCCTCGACCGGCCCGAGGTGTTGAACGCGCTGAGCACCGAGCTCCTGGAGCAGCTGGAGGAGACGTTCCGGTCGCTGGAGAAGGACAGCGCCCTACGCGCCGTGGTCCTGGCGGGGTCGGGCCCGGTGTTCGCCGCCGGCGCGGACATCGCGGAAATGGAGCGCAAGACCCCGTCCGAGGGCGTCGAGTTCGGGTTCGTCGGCCAGCGCGCCGCGCGGGAGATCGAACGGTGCCCCGTCCCCGTGATCGCCCTGGTCGAAGGCTATGCGCTCGGGGGCGGGCTCGAGATCGCGCTCGCCGCGGATTTCATCGTCGCCGCCGAGGGTTCCCAGCTCGGGCTCCCGGAGGTGACGGTCGGGATCCACCCCGGCATGGGCGGCGCGACCCGGCTGACACGGCTGATCGGCCGGGCGCGGGCGAAGATGCTCGTCTACACCGGCGTGCCGGTCTCCGCCCCGGAAGCGCTCCGGCTCGGGTTCGTCGCCCGGGTGGTGCCGGCCGCGACGGCGCGGGACGACGTCCAGGCGCTCGCGGAGACGATCGCCAGCCGGGCTCCGCTCGGGGTCCGCTGGTCCAAGCAGGTGATCGACCGCGGCGCGGACGCCCCGCTCGAGGTCGCCCTCCGGCTCGAGGCCGACTCCGCGGGCCGCACCTTCTCCACGGCCGACCGCACGGAAGGGATGCGCGCGTTCCTGGAGCGCCGGAAACCGGCGTTCGAGGGCAAGTAGCGGCCCGCTACGCGCTCGACTCGACGAGGGCGCGGTAGGCGTCCGGGGTCAGCAGGTCGGCGGCCGCGATCGGCCCCGACAGCTCGAGCTTGTAGAGCCACCCCTTACCGTACGGATCCTGGTTCACGAGCTCCGGGTGCGCGGACAGCTCACCGTTCGCCGCGCTGACGCGGCCGCCGCCGGGGGCGTAGACGTCCGCGACCGTCTTCACCGACTCGAGGACGAGCACGCTCTGGCCCGGGGTGACGACCTTGCCGACGGCGGGGAGGTCCACGAACACGATGTCGGTCAGCTGGGACTGCGCGTGGTCGGTGATCCCGACCGTCGCGACCGTCCCCTCGACGCGCACCCACTCGTGGGTCGGCCGGTACTTGAGATCGGTCGGGATCTTGCCGGGCTCCATCAGGTCCCCCCCTCCCACGAATCGGCGTACTTGAGCTGTTCGCGCGTCGGCTCGTCGACCGCCGCCCCGAGCGGTCCGAGCGCCGCGCGGGCGACCGCGCGGTCGAGCTCGGGCGGAACCGCGTGCACCCGGACCGCCAGGGAGGTCCCCTCCTTCGCGAGCAGCTCGGCCGAGAGCGCCTGCAGCGCGAAGGAGAGGTCCATGATCTCGACCGGGTGCCCCTGTCCCGCCGCCAGGTTCACGAGCCGGCCCTCGGCGAGAAGGTAGACGCGCCGGCCGTCGGCCAGGCGGTACTCCTCGACGTTCGGACGGGCGGTCCGGTGGCTCACGGCCAGCCCCTCCAGGTCCCGGCGGGACACCTCGACGTCGAAGTGGCCGGAGTTGGCGAGGAGGCAGCCGTCCTTGAGGACCTTGAGGTGTTCGGCCCGAACGACGCCGGTGCTGCCGGTCACCGTCACGACGATGTCCGCCTCGCGGGCGGCGTCCAGCATCCGGAGGACCCGGAACCCGTCCAGGCGCGCCTCGATCGCCCGCACCGGGTCGATCTCGGTCACGATCACGTCGGCGCCGAGTCCGCGGAACCGGGCCGCGACGCCCTTCCCGCACCAGCCGTAGCCGGCGACCACGCAGACCTTTCCGGCCACGAGGAGGTTCGTCGCCGCGAGGAATCCCTCGAGCGTCGACTGCCCGGTGCCGTACCGGTTGTCGAACAGGTGCTTCATGTCGGCGTCGTTCACGTCGATCGCCGGAAACAGGAGCTGGCCGGACCGCTCGAGCGCGCGGAGTCGGATCACCCCCGTGGTCGTCTCTTCGGTCGAGCCGCGGATGCGCCCCCGGCCCCCCGCGCGCCCGTGCGCGAGCGCGACGAGGTCGGCCCCGTCGTCGACGATGATGTGAGGGTCCGCGGCCAGGAGCGTCGCCAGACCCTGCCGATACTCCGCGACCGACTCCCCGCGCACCGCGTGCGTCTCGACTCCCTCGTCGCGCACGGCGGCGACGGCGTCGTCGTCCGTCGAGAGCGGGTTGCCGGCGGCGAGCCGCACGTCGGCGCCCCCCGCGCGCAGCGCGAGGGCCAGCGCGCAGGTCTTTGCCTCAACGTGGAGCACGGCCGAGAGGACCAACCCCTCGAACGGCTTCTCCCTCTCGAACCGGGCCCGGATCCCTTCGAGGACCGGCATGTGGGAGCGTGCCCACTCGATCTTCAGACGGCCGCGCCCGAGATCCCCTGCCATCGGCGACCACGCGCCAGAGGTCGGGACCGATAAAGCCTCGCCGCGGGGTCGGTCGCCCTGCGGCGCCCCCGCGGCCGGGCTCCGGTCGGGGAACCTCGCCCGCGTCGGCCCGGCCGACGTGGGCGCGCTAGCCGTTCGGACCGACGACTACTGCGTCACCGACCCGCAGAACGGACAGACGAGGTACTCGGGCGGGATCTCCTTGCCGCACGTCGGACACGGCTTCAGGCCGCCCGTGGGCGCCGCCGGCGCGGCGGCGGGAGGGGCCGACGGGGCGCTCGGAGCCCTCGCGGGGGCCGGAGCGGCCGGGGCCGCCGCCTTCGGGGCCGCTGTCGC
>JASHSP010000083.1 GCA_030038655.1 Thermoplasmata archaeon
CGTTGGAAGCCATGCTGCGCACCGAGGGTTCGGGCGGAGACACGAGGAGGTACAAAAGGGGAAGAACCCACGTCGAGGTACCGGGGACGCCCCCTCGGGAGGCGTTTCCCGTCGGGTCGTCCCCGGCGCCCCGGACCCTCGCCGCCGACCGGTCGCGCGGGGCCACCGTTATAATCCGAGCGGCCGTCGGACGCCCCAGAGCCAACGTGAAGGCACGCGTGACCCGGGCACCCGCGCGACCCGACGCCCCCGACGCGTTCCCGGCCGACCGCCTCCTCGAGGCGTACCGCACGATGGTCCTGGTCCGCGCGCTGGACGAGCGGTGCATCGCTCTCCAGCGCCAGGGCCGGATCGGATTCTACGCGCCCCACGCGGGCCAGGAGGCCGCGCTCCTGGGCTCCGCGTACGCGATGGCCCCGGAGGACTGGGTCTTCCCCGCCTACCGGGAGCTGGCGGTCGCCCTCGTCCGCGGGGTCCCGCTCCAGCGGGTCGTCGACCAGCTGTTCGGCGACGCCCAGGACGTGACCAAGGGGCGGCAGATGCCCAACCATTTCGCGTTCCGGGACCAGCATTTCGTTTCGGCCTCGAGCCCGATCGGCACCCAGATCTCGCAGGCGGTGGGGGCGGCGATGGCCGCGCAGCGGCGCAAGGAGCCGGTGGTCACGATCGCCTACTTCGGCGACGGGGCCACCAGCTCGAACGACTTCCACGCGGGGCTGAACTTCGCCGGCGTGTTCCGGACCCCGACGATCTTCTTCTGCCAGAACAACGAGTGGGCGATCTCGCTGCCCCGCGAACGCCAGACGAGGAGCGCAACCCTCGCCCTGAAGGCGGAAGCGTACGGCTTTTCCGGCGTTGTCGTCGACGGGAACGACCTCGGCGCGGTCTACGCCGCGGTCCGCGTCGCCCGGCGACGCGCGCTCGCCGGCGAGGGCCCGACGCTGATCGAGGCGCAGGTGTACCGGTTCGGTCCGCACTCGACTTCCGACGACCCGCTCCGGTATCGAACGGCGGCGGCCGTGGACGAGGCGAAGAAGCAGGACCCGGTCCACCGGCTCCGGACCCGGCTCGACGCCGCGCACCTGATCGACGACGCCGCGGACACCCGGCTCTGGGAGGAGGCGCGCGCCACCATCGCCCAGGCCATCACGGTCGCCGAGGCGACCCCCCCGGTCGACCCGCTGTCGTTCCTCGAGGACGTGTTCCGGTCGATGACCCCTCGGCTCGAGGAGGAGCGCGCGGAGGCGGCGGCGTCCCTGACGGGCCCCGTACGGAGCGGATGACCGAGCTCACGCTCGTCCAGGCGGTCAACCGAGCGCTCGGCGACGCGATGCGCACCGACCCGGACGTCCTGCTCCTCGGTGAGGACATCGGCGTGAACGGCGGGGTCTTCCGCGCGACGGACGGGCTCCTGAAGGAGTTCGGCGCCGACCGCGTGATCGACACCCCCCTCTCCGAGACCGGGATCGTCGGAGCCGCGGTGGGAATGGCGCTCTACGGACTCAAGCCCGTCGCGGAGATCCAGTTCCTCGACTTCATCTATCCGGCGTTCGACCAGATCGTGAGCGAGCTCGCGAAGATGCGGTACCGCTCCGGCGGACAGTTCCCGTGCCACGTGGTCGTGCGGACCCCGTACGGCGGGGGGATCAAGGGCGGGCTCTACCACTCGCAGAGCACGGAGGCGTACTTCTGCCACACCGCGGGCCTGAAGGTCGTCATTCCCTCGACCCCCGCGGACGCGAAGGGGCTGCTGTTGAGCGCCATCGCGGACGACGATCCGGTGATCTTCCTCGAGCCGAAACGACTGTACCGCTCCGTCATCGGCGAGGTCCCGGACGGCGACCCGAAGGTCCCGCTCGGAAAGGCCCGCGTCGTGCGCGAGGGAACCGACCTCAGCCTGATCGCCTACGGGGCGATGATCCCCGCGGCCACCGAGGCGGCGACCGCCCTCGAGGCGGAGGGGATCTCCGCCGAACTGCTCGACCTGCGCACCCTGGTCCCGCTGGACGAGCGCGCGGTGGTCGCCTCCGTCGAGAAGACGGGCCGGGCCGTGGCGGTCCACGAGGCCGCGAGGTTCTGCGGGTTCGGCGCGGAGGTCGCCGCCCTGCTCGCGGAGAAGGCGTTCTTCTCGCTCAAGGCACCGGTCGTGCGGGTGACCGGGTACGACACGCCGTTCCCGTACGCGCTCGAGCAGGTCTACCTGCCCGACGCCCACCGGATCCAGGCCGCGGCGCGCGCGACGATGAGGGCGGGGTAGGAGGATCGATGGAGTTCGAGTTCCGGCTGCCGGACATCGGCGAAGGGGTCGCCGAAGGCGAGGTCGTCCAGTGGTTCGTCAAGGAGGGCGATACCGTCCGCGAGGACGCCCCGCTCGTGAGCGTGCTCACCGACAAGGCGAACGTGGAGATCCCGTCGCCGAAGACCGGGCGGGTCGTCAAGCTCCACGCACCGGTCGGCCAGAAGGTCAAGGTCGGTGGCCTCCTCGTCACGATCGATACGGCGGGAGGGGCAACGCCCTTCCGTTCCGCCGCGCCCCCCGCGGCCGCCACTCCGCCGGCTGCGTCTCCGCCGAGGACGGCCCCGAAGCCGTCCGCCGCGCCGACACCGCCCGCCGCTCCCTCGCAGCCCGGTCCAACCGGTGCCGTGCTCGCCTCGCCCTACCTGCGCCGGCTCGCGGCGGAGCGCGGGATCGACCTCACGAAGGTCGCGGGCTCCGGTCCCGGCGGCCGAATCACGGAG
>JASHSP010000084.1 GCA_030038655.1 Thermoplasmata archaeon
CGGTCCAGGGTGCCCATCCCACGGTCGAGGTTCCGCACACTGGTCCATGTCCCGACTGCCAAGGGACCGGCGCGCGCGACGGGACGGCGATCGAGACGTGTCCCGAATGCCAGGGTCAGGGCCAGGTCCGCCGCGTCCAGAACCGGGGGTACACCCAGCTCATCACGATCGCCGAGTGCCCGCGCTGCCACGGTTCGGGCCAGCGGATCCTCGAACGGTGTCCGACGTGCGGCGGGAGGGGGCGTACCTCGAGCGTCGAGAAGATCGAGATCACGGTCCCGCCCGGGGTCGAAGAGGGGTCGGTGCTCCGGGTCGCGGGCCACGGGACGGCCGGGTCCGGCGGAGGTCGGGCGGGCGACCTCTTCGTCCAGGTGCTCTTCGAGCCGTCGCCCGGATTCCGGCGCGACGGGCAGGACGTCTTCTCCGAGACGACCGTCCCGCTCTCGGTCGCGCTGCTCGGAGGCGAGGTCGAGGTGCCGACGCTCGAAGGAAGAGCCGCCCTCAAGATCCCGGCCGGAACCCAGCCCGAGACGCAGTTCCGTCTGCGCGGTCGCGGGTTCCCGCGCTACCGGGGTTCTTCTCGCGGCGACCAGATCGTCGCGGTCCACGTCGAGCTTCCCCGCTCGCTCTCGGGTCGCGAGAGAGAGCTCGTGCGGGAAGCCCTCGGGTCCGGGACCCCGACCCCCCCGAAGAGGGAGTCGATCTTCCGCCGGCACATGGGCGGCTGATGGCGGACGACGACGCTCCGGCCGCGGAGCAGTACTTCGCGGAGCAACCGCATGCCCGGTCGGTCCGGATCGAGCGCCGGTTCCTCTACCGGGGAGAGCTGCTCTCGTTCGTCGTCGATTCCGGCATCTTCGCCTCCCACGGCCTCGACCCCGGGACCGCGCTGCTCATCGAGAACCTGTCGCTCCGGCGAACCGACCGGGTGCTCGACCTGGGATGCGGGTGGGGCGCGGTCGGGGTCGCTGCGGCAAAATCCGCGACCGAGGGACGCGTGCTGCTCACGGACGTGAACCGACGGGCCGCCCGCCTCGCCCGGGAGAACCTCGAGAAGAACCGGGTGCGCAACGCCGAGGTCCGGGTCGGTTCGCTCTTCGAGCCGATCGAGGGGGAGGTGTTCGACGTGATCGCGACCAACCCGCCGTTCCACGCGGGCCGGGAGCTCGTGCTTCGCTTCCTGTCGGAGGCGCCGACGCACCTGGTCCCGGGCGGGCGACTCCTCCTCGTCGGGAAGGGGAGCCAAGGGATCCGCTTCTATCAGGGGTGGCTCGAGGAGCACTGGCCCGGGCCGGTCGCTGTCCTCGGTCGGGGGTCCGGTTACCGGGTCCTCGAAGCCCGCCGACGCGGAGCGGGCCTCGTGCGCTGACGGGGCGACCCCGAGGGACCGCGTCGGCGCCTATCGCGTCCGAAGCCGTTAAGAGGCAGGGCTTTCTCGGCGGCCGCGCCCTCGATGGAGGGGGTCGGACTCGGCCTCCGGCCGACCGTTCGCCCACTTCCGGTGAGGCTCCACCCCCAGGGGAGTGACCGTCGCGCCCAAGGAATCCAAGGAGACTTCGGCCGAAGCCCCCGCGACCGCCGCGGACGCCGGGCCTGAGCCCGGCGCGGAGAAGGCGGGCCGTAAGGAGAAGCCGGGGAAGGGTAGGGAGGCGAAGGAAGGCAAGGAAGCGAAGGAGGCGAAGGGCAAGTCGAAGCCCGGCGCCCCCGGCAAGACCACGAAGGTCATCCCGGACAACCCGAACTTCCGCTACATCGTCCGCCTCGCGAACACCGACCTCGATGGGACCCGACCGACGGCGCTCGCGCTGACCGGTGTCCGCGGGGTGGGACTGCGCATTGCCGAGGTCGCCTGTCGCCTCGCGAAGGTCAATGCGAGCGAGATGATCGGGAACCTTCCCGAATCGACGGTCGACGGACTCGAATCCGCGCTCGGCTCGCTCTCGACCGTCCTTCCGCCGTGGATGGTCAACCACCCGAACGAACCCGTCGCGGGGGAGTCTCCCTACTACTTCGGCCCGGACCTTGAGACGCGGCGCCGGGACGACATCAACGTGATGAAGATGATCCGCAGCTACCGCGGCGTCCGCCACGAACGGGGACAGAAGGTCCGTGGACAACGCACCCGGTCCAACGGCCGAACCGGCATGGCCGCCGGCGTGATCAAGAAGGCGGCGAAGGAAGCCGCGGCGGCCGCCGGTAAGGAAGAGGCGCCCGCCGCCCCAGCGAAGGAAGCCGCGGCGCCCGCGCCCGCCGCGAAGAAGGAGTGATCGCCGGACCATGGGCGACCCGAAGTTCCTCCGGCGCACGTACGATACGCCGAAGCATCCGTGGGAAGCCGCCCGGATGGAGGAGGAGGGAAAGCTCCTCACGAAGTACGGCCTCAAAAACAAGCGCGAGCTGTGGAAGGCGCAGTCGATCCTTCGGGGATTCCGCCGGCAGGCTCGGGACCTTCAAGCGCGCCTTCGTGCGGGCGAACCCCAGGCCCGGCGCGAAACTGACCAGCTCATCGGCCGCCTGACCCGGCTCGGAATCCTGCCCGTCGGTTCCCCGACGATCGACGACGTCCTCGCGCTCAACACCGAGGACCTTCTCCAGCGCCGGTTCGAATGGATCGTCTTTCACCGTGGCCTCGCTCCGACCGCGAACGGCGCGCGGCAGTGGATCACGCACGGACATTTCTCGATCGGCGACCACCGCGTGACGCGACCCGGCTACCTCGTGCCGTCGGCGGAGGAGCCGATGATCTCCTATTCCCCCACGAGCCCGCTGGCGAACGACGACCACAGCGCGCGCGTCGCTCTCCGGGAGCGACTCGAAGCCCGCCCCACCGCGGACGTGACGCCGCCCGAGCCCCCGACCGAGGGAGCGTAACCGTGGCGAAGGTCGGCATCGCCCACATCTTCGCGAGCTACAACAACATTCACATCACCGTCACCGACATCACCGGCGCCGAGACCCTCGCGAAGGCCACCGGGGGCATGGTCGTGAAGGCCGCGCGCGACGAGTCGAGCCCGTACGCCGCGATGAAGGCCGCCGACCAGATCGCCGCCGTCATCAAAGAGAAAGGGTACGACACGCTCCACGTCCGAGTACGCGCACCGGGGGGCAACCGTTCCCGCTCGCCGGGTCCGGGCGCGCAGGCGGCGATCCGGGCGCTCGCGCGCGCGGGCGTCCGCATCCAGCGGATCGAGGACGTGACCCCGGTGCCGCACGACGGCACGAAACCGAAGGGAGGTCGCCGCGGTCGGCGGGTGTGAACGATGCCGATCACGGTCGAGGAGCTCAAACCGCGCTC
>JASHSP010000085.1 GCA_030038655.1 Thermoplasmata archaeon
CGATCGCCGCGGACGACGTCGCGGGCCTCACCGGCGGCCGGACCGGCGATGTGGACCGTCCGGTGTTCCCGCGCGAGACCGTCGAGTACTCGTGCCAGCCGGTCGCGGCGGTCGCCGCCCCGTCGCGCGGGGCCGCCCGCGCCGCGGCGCGTTCGGTCCGTCTCTCGATCGACCCGCTCCCGGCGGTCGCCGACATCGAGGCGGTGTTCCCCGAGTGGCCGGGCTCGTTGGTCGGACCGTCGCCGCACGTCGCGGGTCACGTGCGCGCGCGGCGCGGCGATGTCGAGACCGCGCTCCGGGACGCCGACCGGGTCGTCCGGGAGACCTACCGGACGGCCGGGATCCACCAGGTCGCGCTCGAACCCCACGCTTGCCTCGCCGAGGTCGTCGGGGACCGCTGGACGGTGCGGACGTCGACCCAGAGCCCGTTCGGGGTGCGCGAGGACCTGGCCTCGATCCTGGGGATCCCCGAGGCGTCGCTCGTGGTAGAAGGGAGCTGGGTCGGCGGCGGTTTCGGCGGCAAGGGCGCCTCGCTCCTCGAGCCGTTCGCGCTCCTCCTGTCCCGGGCCTCGAACGCTCCGGTCCGGCTCGCGCTCTCCTACCGGGAGGAGTTTCTTCTCGGTCGCTCGACGCAGCCCGCGGTCGTGCGCATGGAGACCGGGGTCGCGGGCGGCCGGATCGTCGCCCGCCGCGTGCGCCTCCTGCTCGACGTCGGCCGCTCCCTCCCGGGACGGGACTTCGCGACCGGCTACTCGATCGGCTTTCTCCTCGGTCCGTACCGAACGCCCGTCTTCGAGGTGGAGGGGTACGCGGTGCGGACGAACAAGCCGCCGTTCGGACCGCATCGCGCCCCGTTCGCACCCCAGTGCGCGTTCGTGGTCGAGTCGCACCTGGACGAGGTCGCCCGGGCGGCGGGCATCGACCCCGTGGAGTTCCGAGCGTCGCACCTGTGGACCGCCGGCGCGACCACGCCGTACGGCCAAACCGTCACGCCGTTCGGCCTTCCGGCCGCGCTGGAGGCGGCGCGCGCGCGGGCTCGCGCGTGGCGCCGGTCCGCTCCCCCGGGGCACGGGGTCGGCATCGGGTTGGGCTTCTGGTCGACCGGGACCGGTGCCGGCGGCGAAGCGCGGCTCCTCCTCGCCCCCGACACGCTCGTGATCGTGCAGGGGGAGCGGGAGATCGGCAGCGGCAGCGTCCTCGTCGGCCTCGCGGCGGTCGCGGAGCGGCGGACGGGCCTGGACCGGGGGCACATTCGGGTGGTGTACCAGGACACCTCCCGGGCGCCGTTCGACTCCGGGGTGTACGGCAGTCGGACCCTGGGGGCGCTGGGCGGGGCGGTCGACCGCGCCGCGGTCGCGCTCCTCGCCGAGCTGGAGCGCCGGGCGAACGGGATCGGCCCGGTCCGGCTCGACCAAAGCAACGGCCGGATCGAGGTCGTCCGCGGCACCGTCCGGACCCCCGCGGCGGACCTCTTCTCCCCGACGGAGGCCGCGAGCGGCGGGTTGGTGGTCGACGGGAAGCTGTACGGTTCGGCGGGCACCGTCGACGAGTCGATCGTCGAGGAGGGAAGCTTCTACCCGTACCACGACTTCACCGGCGCCGCCCATGTCGCCGAGGTGTCGGTCGACCGCGAGACCGGCACGGTGAAGGTCGAGCGGTACGCTGCCTTCCACGACGTCGGGACGGTCGTCGACCCGGGGACCGCCCGGGCCCAGGTCGAGGGCGGAGTCGCGATGGGACTCGGGACCGCGCTCACCGAGGAGGCGATATGGTCGGACGACGGGCGTCTCACCAACCCGACCCTCCTCGACTACCGGATCCCGACCCTGGGGGAGGTTCCCCCGATCGAAGTGACGTTCGTGGAGGGGTTCCCCGGCGCCGGACCTTTCGGCGCGAAGGGTCTCGGGGAGCCGCCGATCATCCCGGTGCCGGCCGCGGTGGCGGCCGCGATCCGCGAGGCGTGTGGCGCGCACCTGACCGAGCTTCCGCTCTCGGCCGAGCGCGTCGCGCGAGCCCTTAAGCTCGTGTGACCGTCCCGGGGCCGATGCCCCTCGCCGTCACGGAGGCGCGCTCGCTGCTCGCCGCGTACCCGCTGGCGCCGGTGGTCGCGACGGTCGGCTCGCACTCGGCGCTCGACATCGCCGACGGGGCGGCGAGCGAAGGGCTCGGGACGCTGGTCCTCGCCGAAGCGGGTCGCGACGCGCCCTACGCGCGGTACTTTCGGACCACGAACGGTCCGCCGGGATTTCCCCGCCGGGGGTGCGTGGACGAGGTCTGGACGTACCCCAAGTTCCTGAGCCTCGCCGCGCCCGCGGAGCAGGAGCGCCTCCGCCGCAAGGGGGCCCTGCTCGTCCCGAACCGGGCGTTCAGCTCGTACGTCCCCCTCGCCACGATCGAGGACGACTTCCGCGTCCCGATCGTCGGCAGCCGCGCGCTCCTGCGGATCGAGGAGCGGTCGGAGCGCGAGAACTACTACACGCTCCTCGAGCGCGCCGGCATCCCGACGCCGCATCGCGTCCCCGGCCCCGAAGCGATCGACCGGCTGGCGATCGTGAAGCTCCCGCACGCGACCCGTCGCCTCGAGCGGGGGTTCTTCACCGCGGCCAGCCCGTCGGAGTTCCGGACGAAGAGCGAGCGCCTCATCGCCCGCGGAACGATCGCCGCGGAGGACCTGGCTGGCGCGCGGATCGAGGAGTACGTCCTGGGACCCGTCTTCAACTTCAACTTCTTCTTCTCCCCGCTCGTCCCGCGGGCGGACGGGCTGGAGCTCCTCGGCGTGGACGAACGGCGCGAGAGCGACCTCGACGGCCTCGTGCGGCTCCCCGCAGCCCAACAGCTCGAACTCTCCGAGTCCGCGCGCATCCCCGTCTACACCGTGGTCGGGCACGGGACCGTCACCGTCCGGGAGTCGATCCTGGAGGAGGTGTTCCGGTTGGGCGAGAAGTTCGTGGACGCGGCGCGGGCGCGGTACCCGCCCGGGATCCTCGGCCCGTTCTGCCTCCAGACCTGCCTCGACCGGGACGGCCACGCGACCGTGTTCGACGTCGCGGCGCGGATCGGCGGCGGCACGAACGTCCATCTCGCCCTCGGCCACCCCTACGGCAACGCTCTTTGGCGGACGCCGATGAGCACCGGCCGCCGGATCGCGGTCGAGATCCGGCGCGCGGCGGCCGAGGGCCGCCTCCCGGAGATCGTGACGTGACACCGGACCCCCCGACGACGGCGCCCCTGCAGCGAACCCCGCTCTACGAGTTCCACCGTCGACACGGCGCGCACCTCGTGCCGTTCGCGGGCTGGGAGATGCCGTTGTACTACACCAGCATCCTCGCCGAGCACCGCGCGGTCCGGCAGGGGGTCGGCCTGTTCGACGTCTCCCACATGGGCGTCCTCACGGTCGACGGAGGACGGGCCGCCGAGCTCCTCTCCCGCCGCACGACGGCGAACGTCGACCGGCTCGAGCCGGGCCAGGTACGGTACACGTTCCTTCTCGAAGGGACGGGGCGGATCGTGGACGATCTCCTCGTGAGCCGGCTCGACACGGGCGCGGAGCTCGCCCGCCGCTTCGTGGTGGTCCCGAACGCCGCCCGAGCGGCGGAGATCGAGGAGATCCTGCGCCAGCACCGGGCGCCCGACACGACGCTCCACCGGTGGAACGGCGACGTCGCCCTGCTCGCCGTGCAGGGCCCGGGATCGCGGGCGCTCCTCGAGAAGAGGTTCGGATGGGACCTGGCGCCGCTCGCCTTCTACCACGTCGCCTTCTTCCCGACGGACCCCGCGGCCCCCGCCCGTGGCGGGCGGCTCGGCCCCGCGCTCCCGGCCGGCCTCGCGGAGAACGTCCTCGTCAGCCGCACCGGTTACACCGGGGAGCTCGGGTACGAGCTGTTCGTCCGGGCGGGCGCCGCGGACGCGCTCGCGGAGTCGTTGGTCGCGCTCGGGGCGCAGCCCACGGGCCTCGCCGCCCGCGACACCCTCCGCCTCGAGAAGGGGTACCTTCTCTCGGGCCAGGAGTTCCACCGGGACCGAACGCCGATCGAGGCCGGGCAGGACCGTTTCGTCGAGTTCGACCACCCGTTCGTCGGCCGGGAGGAACTCGAGAAGGAGCGCGCGGAAGGCCCCGCCGTCCGGCTGGCCGGGATCGAGGTACGCGCGGAGGGCGCGATCCCGCGCCACGGAACGCCCGTGTTCGCCGGCGGCGAGCGCGTCACGGAGGCGACCAGCGGGGGGCTCGCGCCGGGGTCGGGCCGGGGGATCGCGCTGGCGTACCTTCCGCCGGCGCTCGGGGTTCCGGGCACGGAGGTCACCCTCGACATCCGGGGCCGACGGGTCCCCGGACGGGTCGTCAAGCTCCCGTTCGTGCGCACCGCGCCGGGGCGACTGTAAATAGTCGGGCCACCCCATTCTTCCTGAACATCGATGGCCGCCGAGGTCGGGAACCGTCCCTTCGTCGGCCGCGTCGAGGCGGTCGAGGCGCTGCACCGCCGGTTCGAGGACGCCCGGGCGGGCAGCGGCGGCGTCACGCTCCTGGTGGGCGACACCGGGGTCGGCAAGTCGCGACTGGTCAGCGAGCTGGTCCGGGAGATGCGGACCCGCGGGGCCCGCGTGCTCGAGGGCCGGGCCATTCCCTCCGACGATCCCCCGCCGTTCGGCCTTCTTCGGTCGGCGCTCGAGAGCGCCCGGCTCGTCGGGGCCCCGGACGCGGAGGGCGCGCTGCCCTTGCCGACCGACGTCATCATCGGTTTCGCCCCCGGCCTCGACGACTCGGCGCTCCGGACTTCCGTCCGGATCGAGGAGCGGCTCCTCGCGACGCTGGGGGAGGCGAACGACCGCGAGGAGGGCCTCCGGGGCCCGCTCGGGATCGGGATCGCGGAGCAGTTCTTCGACCTCGCCCGCCGGGGCCCGGCGGCCCTGGTCCTCGAGGACATCCACCGCGCGGACGACCTGTCGTTGGAAGCGGTCGAGCTGGTCGCCCGGCAGATCCTCCATCGACCCCTCTGGATCCTCGCGACCGTCCGACCGTTCGCCGGGCTCACGCCGTCCCGCCGCACGCGCCTCGAATCGTTCGAGGCCGCGACCCACGCGACCCGCGTCACGCTCCGCCCGCTCACCTCCGCCGAAGTGGCCGAGTTCCTTCGGGACCGGGAGCCGGACCGGGAGTTCACCGACGAGGAGATCGCCCGGCGCTGCTCGGAGACCGGCGGGAACCCGCTCCTCCTCGAACAGCTCGACCGGCGGACGTCCCCGCGCGCCGGCGACGCTCCCGGCGGCCTCGCGATGACGGTCGCCCCCGGGACCCCGGTCGCGCGCCCGACGCTGGACGACGACGAGGAGCGGAACCTCGCGGTCGCCGCGGTCGCCGGCCCCGAGGTCCCGTTCGAGCTCCTGCTCCGGGCGAGCGGCGAGGACGAGGAACGCCTCGCCGAGACGGTCGACCGGCTGGTGGCCCGGGGCCTCCTGATCGAACGGACCGGCGAGGTCCTCACGTTCGCGGACGACCGCGTCCGCGCGGAGGTCTACGACCAGCTCACGGAGAGCCGTCGCCGCGTCCTTCACCGCCGGGTCGGCGAGGCGCTGGAGTCGACGGGAGGGGCCGACCTGGTGACGATCTACGCCCTCGCCCGCCACTTCCACCTCGGGAAGGTCGACGACAAAGCCTACCGCACGAGCCGGGCGGCGGCCGAGATCGCCGCGCGGCTGTACGCCCCGGGGATCGCCCGGGAGCACCTCGAGCGGGCGCTCGAGTGCTTCCGCCGCCTCCACCCCGACGACCTGCGGGGCGAGACCGAGCTCGTCCTCGAGCTCGCGCAGCAGATCGACGACGTCGGCGAGCTGGAGGAGGCGGAGACGCTGCTGCGCCAGCAGCTCGCGCGGGACGGTCTGGCCGCGCAGATCCCGCGCCCGCTCCTCGCGCTCGCCGAGCTCTACCTCGCGCGCATCGAGGCGGACCGGGGGGACTGGAGCGCGGCGCAGGAAGCGACCACGCGGATCCTCGGCCGGCCCGAGCTGCTCGACCATCCCCTGGTCCTTTTGGCGGTGCATCGGCTGCGCGGCGAGTCGCTCTACTACCTCGGCCGCTACCCGGAGGCGCTCGCCGAGCACACCGAGGGGCTGCGGCTGGCCCGCGAAGCCGGGAACGAGCGCGAGGCCGCGCTCGGGCTCGACCGTCGGGCGCGCGTGCTCGCGATGCTCGGCCGCGTGGACGAGGCCCTGGGCGAGGGCGGCGAGGCCGCCCGCGTCCTCGAGAAGCTCGGCGACCTGCGCGAGGCGTCGCACGCCCACATGTTCCTGGGCGTCATGATCGCGAGCCACCGCGTCCGCTCGGGCGCCTACGGCGACGCGATCGGCCAGTTCCACGAGTCGACGCGGCTCGCGGAGAAGGCCCACGACGTTCGCCGCGTCGGCTGGTCGCTGTTCAACACGGCCGACGTGCTCCGCGAGGCGGGGCAGCTGGACGAGGCGGCCGAACAGAACGCCCGGGCCCGGGAGACGCTCGAGCGGATAGGGGACCGGTTCGGTCTCGTCCAGACGATGGTCGTCTCCGGGAAGATCGCGCTGGACCGGGCGGAGTACGACGTCGCGGAGGCCGACCTCCTCGACGCCTACCGGCTCGTGCGCGAGCTCAAGGCGCCCGCCGACGAGGTCGACGTGGTCCTCCGTCTCGCGCAGCTGTCGTTGGCCCGCGGCGACTCCGCGAGCGCTCGGCGACGGGTGGGGGAGCTCGAACGGCAGGACCTGCCGGCGCTCCGGCCGGATCTGATCGCGGATTTCGACCGGCTGAGGCACGCCCTCCGGAGCTCGGCACCGGGCGAGGTCGATGGTGCGTCGGCCTGAACGGACCCCGCCGGCGCTGGTCGCGCTCGTGCGCACCGCCCTGGCGGAGGACCGCGTGCGGGACGACCGGACCACCCGGGCGCTCCTCCCGCACCGGGTGCCCGCCCGGGGAATCGTCTCGGCCCAGGCGGCCGGAGTGCTCTCCGGGGTCGAGGCGGCGCGGCAGGTCGCTCGACAGTGCGGCCTCGCCGTCCGTTCGGCCCGCGCCGACGGAACCCGGCTCCGCCCGGGCCTCGTGGTCCTCGTCGTCGCGGGGGACGCGCGACGGATCCTGGCCGCCGAGCGGACGCTGCTCAACTTCCTCATGCACGCGAGCGGCGTCGCGACCGCGGCCGATCGCGCGGTGCGGGGGGCTCGGGGCGCCCCGCGACGGCTCGAAGTCTGGGCGACCCGGAAGACGCTTCCGGGTCTGCGCGACCTTGAGAAGGTCGCGGTCGGGCACGGCGGGGGCCGCCCCCACCGCCGGGACCTCGCCGAGGCGATCCTGGTGAAGAACAACCATCTCGCGCTCGTGCCCCTCGACGAGGCGGTACGCCGGGCCCGGGCGCACGCACCGGGAACGCGGGTCGAAGTGGAGGTCCGAACCCGAGGGCAGGCGCTGCGCGCCGCGCGCGCCGGGGCCGACGCGCTCCTTCTCGACAACACCTCTCCCGCGGCGGCGCGGGCCACGGTGCGCGCGCTGGAGCGGGCCGGTCTGCGTCGTGGGCGCTGGGTGGAGCTCTCCGGAGGGATCGCGCCGGAGACCGTCGGGCGGTGGCGCTCCGTCGGCGCGGACGCCGTGAGCCTCGGCGCCCTGACCCATTCGGCCCGGGCCGTGCCGTTCCATCTCACTCTCGTGCCCGCCCGCTTAAGACGCTCCGGCGGCTAGCACGCTGTCGAGGAGGCTCCGGTGTCGCTGGAGGAGGAGATCCGAGCGCTGAAGGACGAGCGGGACGCCGTCCTGCTCGCGCACAACTACCAGCGACCGGAGGTGCAGGACCTCGCCGACTTCGTCGGCGATTCCCTCTACCTGTCGCGGAAGGCGATGGAGTCCGACCGCGCGGTGATCGTCTTCGCGGGGGTTCGCTTCATGGCCGAGACCGCCAAGATCCTGAACCCGGACCGGACGGTCCTCCTGCCCGACCCGAAGGCCGGCTGCGGGCTCTCGGACTCGATCACCGGCGAGCAGGTGCGGGCCTGGAAGGCCGAGCATCCCGGCGCCGCGGTGATCGCCTACATCAACACCTCGGCCGAGGTGAAGGCCGAGGCCGACTCCTGTTGCACGAGCTCGAACGCGGTCAAGATCGTGGAGGAGGTCCCCCCCGACCGGGAGATCCTGTTCCTGCCGGACATGTTCCTGGGAGACTACGTCCGCCAAAAGACCGGCCGCAAGATGCACCTCTGGGTGGGCGACTGCCCGGTCCACGCGCGCCTTCGGCCCGAGGGGCTCGACCGCGCGCGGCTCGAACACCCCGGCGCCCCGATCATCGCCCACCCCGAGTGCGGCTGCGCGAGCCAGGTCCTGCCGCGAGTCGACCGGGTCCTGTCGACGGACGGGATGGTCCGATTCGCCGAGGAGACGCGGGTCCCCGAGGTCGTGGTCGCGACGGAGGTCGGGATCCTCCACCGGATGCGTCGGCTGAACCCCACGACCCGGTTCACGCCGCTGGACGCGGGGGCGGTCTGCCCGTACATGAAGGAGATCGACCTCACGGACATCCGCGACTCGCTCGCGCTCCTGCGGCACCGGATCGACGTCGCGCCCGACATCGCGTTGCGGGCCCGCCGGGCGCTCGAGCGGATGGTCGCAGCCTGACCCGGGCGAGCTACAGCTTCGGCAGGAGCGGCCCGGCAGACGCGGCCCAGAGGGAGTACGCCTCGCCGAGCAGCGCGAGCCCGCCCAGGAAGAGGACGCCGATCGCCGCCCACGACGGCTTGCGCGTCAGGTAGAAGTGCGGGCTCAGCGGGTTCAAGCGGGTCGAAAGGAAGGAGAGGCCGGCCAGAAAGAGCACGACCCCGAGGATCGCCGGCGCCAGGAGGGTGTACGGGGCCAGGAACAGCCCCGCGAGGATCACGACCACCGCGACGGGAATGGCGGCGTTCGAGCGGGTCGTCTCCGGCTGAGCATACCGGGTCGGCCGAAGTCGCGACGGTCGCGAGTACGGCGGGGGATACTCCCGGTAGGACGACACGCGGGCGCCTGGACGTCGCTCCTAAATGAACCCGCTCGTGGAGGGGAATCGCTGCGCGTGGGACCGAGGAATAAATGACCCTCCGCGCTGTGGCTTGGGGCGTGACGGCGCTCCCCTCGTCCGGTCGCGGGACCCCACGGGGTTCCGACGCACGACCGACCGCGACGGCGCCGCGCGCGCCAAGCCTCGCCGAGCCACCCGCCTTCCGGGGCCATCCTCCGACCCGACCGGGGGTCTGCGTCAGCTGCGGCGGCGCCGCGCCTCCCGCCTTCTCGGCACCCCGGTGCTGGAGCTGCGGGCGTCCGCTCTGCGCCGATTGCTACTGGCGCCACCGGCTCGCGCCCGCCGACCACCGATGCGTGGATTGCGCGGCCCGGGAGACCCCGGTCGAGAGCACCGCGTCGGCCGGTACGACGGTTCATCCGTTGTCGGTCAGCGGCGGGATCGCTTCGAACCGGACGTAGGATCGGCCGCGCCCGTCGCGTTCGCGACGTCTTCCCTGCGGGCCCCCGCCCGGCGGGCGAACCCCACCGCCACGTCGCGGGTGGTGTTCTCCTCCGCGTCGTCCAGGCCCAACGGCAGCGCGAGGGAGACCCCACCCTCCCGGGCCGCACGGGCTAAGGAAGAGTCGGCGCGGGCCGGTCCCGGCCCGACCTCGAGCGCCGCCGACGCCGCCCGGGCCAAATCGAGCCACGGTCGGACGGCCTCGGGACTTCCGCCCCGGTGGGCGACGACCCGGGTCGGCAGCCCGCCCGACGGGAGACCGGCGCCCGGGTTCGCCGTGCCGACCGGCCGCAGCACGAGGTACTCGGTGTCCAGGGCCCGGATGGGCTCCGGCAGGGGGCCGGGGCCCACCTCGGCGACCGCCACGATCCGGGGCTCCGTCGTGCGGGCACCGGCCACGGCGCGACCTAGCTCCTTCGAGAGGCTCCACGGGGTGCCGTCGTCCCGAACGCCTCCCACGACGAGGCCCACGTACCGCGCGCCGCGAGCCTTGGCCACGGCCCGAAGCCGCTCGAGGTCCTTCGGCGTGGCCCCGTCGGGCAGGTGTGCGTGGAGGTCGCCCACGAGGTCGGCCGGCTCGACCAGCGTGGGCAAGGTTCCCGCGGCCGCCCTGTCGATCTCCCCGCGGTCCTCCCTCAGCTCGGGAGGTATCCACGCCAACCCGAGGGCGCCGTAGACCTCCTCCTCGGTCGCGCCGGCGACCCGTTCCTCTCCCCGAAAGATCCCGTACTCGTTGACCTTGAGCCCGCGCTCCCGGGCGAGCGAGCGCAGCCGGACGTTGTGGTCCTTCGATCCGGTGAAGTAGAGGAGGGCGGCGCCGAACTCCGACGGCTCCACGACCCGCAGGTCGACCTGAAGGCCGTTCTTCAGCACGACGGTCTCCTTCGTCCCGCCCCGCATGCGCACCTCGCCGACCTCGGGAAGCGCCGAGAACACGTCGAACACGCGCGTCGGATCCTCCGAGGTCACGAGGAGGTCGAGGTCCCCGACGGTCTCACGCCCGCGACGAAAGCTTCCGGCGATCGCGACGTCCTTCGCCGGCGAACCGGACCGCAGCGCTCCGGCGATCCGACGAGCGAGGGGGAGAACGGTCTCGATCGGAAGCCGCGTTCCCCCGGCCACGGGCTCCCCGCCGCCCAACGCCAAGCGAATCTGCTCGATCTTCCGTTCGCCGAATCCCTTGATCCCGCTCAGCCGCCCCGCCTCGATCGCCGCCCGGAGCTCCGCCGGCCCCTCGATCCCGAGTTCCACCCAAAACCGTCGGGCGGTCTTCGGACCGAGTCCCGGCCGTCGCATCAGGTCGACGAGGCCGGCGGGCACCTCCCGCCGCAGCCGTTCCAGGTAGTCGATCCTCCCCGACCGGAGGAACTCGCGGATCTTCTCCTCGATCGCCTCGCCGACTCCGGGGATCGAGCGCAGCTCGTCCCGGGCGGCCACGGCGGCCAGGCCTTCCGCGAGCGACTCGATCGAACGGCTCGCCCGGCGGTACGCCTCGGGCTTGAACTTCTCCCCGAGCACGTCGAGGAAGTCGGCGATCTCGCGGAACGCCTCCGCGGCCTGGGCGTTCGAGGGCGTCGGTCCGCTCGAGCCCACGGTGTCGGCCGTAAGCCCCCCTCAGCCGGCGCCCCGCTCCGCGTCCCGCTCGAGCCACCATCGGCGGGCGACCGGGCGGAACCCGAGCCCCTCGTAGAGACCCCGTGCCGGGACCGAGTCCTCCCGGACGTAGAGGCCGACCCGCGCTCCGGCGGTCTCGGCAGCTCCCACCACCGCCGAGACCGCGGCCCGACCGAAGCCGAGGCGGCGGGCCGACGGGTCGGCGTAGACCCCGGTGACGATCCAGATCGTCGGCAACCGGACCGACGCCGCGGCGATCGCGACGGGACGGTCGCCGTCGAACGCGCCCCAGACGGGCACGGCGTCCGGATCGCCGGCCGCGTACTCGGAGACCACGGGGTCCGCGCCCCGGGCGGCCCACGCCTCGAGGGCCGTTCGATCGTCGCGGGTCAGCCGGCGCACTTCGCCGGGGGCGTGTCGGGCGGCCGGCGCCCCCCGGGGCCGGAGCAGGAGGAGCACGGGATGGGCCGCGCCGCCCGGCCCCGCCGCCAGCGGCCGCACCTCCTCGGGCACGACCGCGATGAGCGGCGGGGCAGGGAGGGATCCGGCCAGGACCGAAGCGTCGGGCAGCGGCCCGAACCAGTGGACCACGGGACGCGCGGGCCGGCCCAGCCACACGAGCAGGTAGCCGAGCGTGTCCCGCTCGCGAACCGCGGAGACGAACCGGACCCGGTCCGGGAAGCGGACGAGATCCCAGAGGGCGTAGGCATGGGTCACGGGGTCGCTCTCCAGCGCCCGTTCGAGCCACGAGCGGTCGATCGTCGGCCGGACCTCGATGCGCGCGTCGCCCACGCTCCCCGAGAAGGCGGGAAGGCTAGTTAGCTGGCCGGGAGCGAATCGGCGTCGGGCAACGGTAAATCCGACCGGTCGGTCGAGCGGGGTCGTGCGCCCGCATCGGCCGACGCCGGAGTTTCCCGCCCACCTTGCGGCGCTCTACGCCGGGTTCCCGTTCGACCGGTCGTTCGCCGACGACCCGATCGCGGCGGTCCGCCCCCTCGCGTGGGACGCTCGTCGCGCGGAGGTCGCCGGCGTGTTCGGGTCCACGCTCGCGATCGGCAACACCACCGCGATCCGCGGGGCGATCGCCCGCCTCGCCGTAGCGGCCGACGGCGACCTGGGACGTCTGGTCGACACGGCGTGGGCGTCGTCCCGCCGTCGGCGGCTGGCGTCGTTCCGGCACCGCTGGATCCGAGGGGACCAGCTCGAGATGCTCGCCCGCCGCCTCACGGCGTACTACGCGTCGAGCGACTCCCTGGAGGACGCCTTCCTGGAGGGATTCGAGCGCGCGGGCTTCGCGGGGGGCGTGGACGCTCTCGCCCGCGTAGTCCGGGGGAACGGGGCGGGCCGGGACCGGGCGCGCGTGCCGGTCGGCTACACCGCACTGTTCCCCAGTCCCCTCGACCGGTCGCGGAGCCCCTCCAAACGGCTGACCCTGTTCGTCCGCTGGATGGTCCGGGAACGATACCCGGACCTCGGCGTCTGGCGCCGGGTGCCGACGGGGGAACTGCGGGTCCCGCTCGACCAGCACGTACACTGGATCGCCTACCATCTCGGCCTCACCGGCCGGCGGACCCGTTCGTGGTCGGCCGT
>JASHSP010000009.1 GCA_030038655.1 Thermoplasmata archaeon
GAAGGAAGCCCGGCGACGACAGGACGGGCCATCACCGCGTACGGGGTCGGCTTGCCGCGGGCGACCCGAAGGAGGCCGGCGACCGCTCCCGGCTCGGCCCGGGCGTCCGAGTTCAACAGGACGAGCGCGTCGCCCGCGGCGCGCCGGATCACCTCGCCGAGCGCGTGCGCCTTCCCCCGCCGCTCCGGCTCGACCACGACCCGGACCCGGGGGTCCTCCTCGGCCAGCGCGGACGCGACCTCCACGGTGCTGTCCGTGCAGCCGCTCGCCACGACCCACAACTCCTCCCAGCGGACGCCGGGCGGGAGCACCTGGTCGAGAAGGGACCGAATCGCCGCTCGCAGGAGCGGTCCGTCGTTGTGCGCCACGACCCCGGCCGTGAGTCGTTGGGGGGGGGAGGCCGGGGGCGGTCGAGGGCAGGGCCGTGCATACACCACGGCCCTACCTCGCTCCGGGTCGCTTCCCTCGGATCAAGGGGCTGCCGGCAGCTCGAGGTGGGGGGGAGCGGCCGGCAGGATGGTCGGAGTGAGATTCGGCCTCCGCCCGGGGGAGTACTCGAGCTCGGCCGGTCGCGTCTCCGGGGGCGGCACGCGATCGGGCCCCGGACAGAGCCGGTCGTGGTGCACGATCGTGGCCACGTTCGCCAGAACGGCCCCGTCCGCGGGGAGGACCAGCTTGTGGCCGCAGCTCAGTTCCGTCGTCCAGCCGACGATCGGGGGCACTACGGGTGCGGTGGTCATCATGGTTCTTCCTCGTCCACGTAGGTGAGTCGTGAAGTTCGGGACCGAGCGCGCTGGGCGGTCACCGCGACGAGTCCTGCGACCAGCACGGCGGCGGCGCCGGAGGCGGCGAAGTAGGCCGGCGGGATCCCGGCGAGGGCCGAGGGCGCGGCCAGCGGCGGGAGCACATCCACGCCCATCGAGTAGTCCAAGGAACCGTACGATCCGGCACTGGAGCCGAAGTCGACCGCCACCGTCGCCGCGGTCGAATTGCCCGAGACCGAGGGCGTCGCGGCGACGGCGGCCGCCGAGGGAGAACCCGGGTCCGCCGTCGCCGTGGTTGATCCGAACAGGAGCTCCTGGACCGCCCCGGTGGCGACCGAGACGCCGGAGAGGAGCGCCCCGGCGCTCGAGCCAAGCGCGAGGTGCTCCTCGGTATCGTACGCGGGCCAGGAGGCGATCGACATCTCGAGGTGGTCGCCCAGGATCTGCCACGGCCACCCGGTGATGCTGACGTGGATCGCCACGGTGTCGACGTCCGGGGAAGCGTTCGTCGCGGCGAACGGCAGGACGAACTCGACGCCGATCTGGACGGTCCCGAGCAGCGTGCTGGGAAGGGCCGGGCCGAGGACGCTCATGGTCGATGTGTACTGGACGGCGTAGGCGGTCGCGTTCGACTCGTTCGAGGCCGTCCAAGTGGCGTCCGACATGTTGGCCGACGCCATCGCGGTCCCGAGGATGCTGTACTCGGTCATCGTTCCGGCGGCGGCGGTGAGCCCCGAGTCGTCGCGGGCGAGCGCGGAGACCGCGACCTCGGCGGTCGAGGGCGCGAACTCGCAGAGGACGACCCCGTTCGACCAGGACGAGGGTTCGTAGACCAGCCGCGCGGTCGGCGCGGCCGCGGAGGTGAGAGGGAGGATCACGAGGACCATCGCGATCGCGGGAATCCAGGCGAAGCGGAGACACCGCCCGCGGGCCCGCTCGGCGGGCCCATTCCGCGCGGGTGGGTCGAGGGACGTCATCGGGAGGAGCAAGGGCGGAGGGGGGTCACCCCGTTTTTGGTCCAAGACCGAGAACCGTTGGTCCAAAGCCGTGGGAGGTCAGGTCCGGAGCAGGTCCGACCAGGTCTCGATCGCGCGCTCGACCCAGCCGTCGGCGAGCCCCTCGCGGTACGCGACCATCAGGCGCATCACCCGCTGCCTGTCGGCCGCCGCGAACGTTCGGTAGCGACCGCGACGACCGGTCCGCACGACCCCGGTCTCGATCAGCCGACCGAGGTGGACCGCGACTCTCCCCTCGCTCAGGCCGGCCCGGGCGGCGAGCTCGGGGACGGTGGACTCCTCGCCCTCGACGAGCGCCACGAGCAACCGACGGGCGGAGCCCGAGCGGGCCAGGCCGAGCAGGCGTCGGTCCGCGAGCGGGAACTCCGCCACGAAGTAGTGGTCCTGGAAGGTGCTCCGTTCGCGGTGGATCAGCCCGGCCTCCGTCAGCCGCTCCAGATGGTACGTCGTCTCCCCCCAGCCGGTCCCGGCGGCCCGCTGGGCCTCACGGGCCCCTACGCCGGGCGCCTTCTGCACCGCCTCGTAGATTCGACGGCGCGCGGCGAGAGCGAGCGGGTCCTCCGGCATCGCTCACGCATGACGGGGCCAGAGCGTGGTCGCGAGAAGCAACAGCGAAACGACGAGGGCGATCCCCAGGACGGGCAGGCCCGCCCCCGTCCACGAAGGGGCGCTGACGGGGAGCTGGCCCCACGCCCAGACTCCGCCCAGGACCGCGAAGACCGCGTTCGCACCGGCCAGCAGCAGGAACCGGCCGTCCCGGAGCCGAACGAAGACACCGGTAGGGATTGCCGCGTTGGTCGCGGAGACCCCGGCGATCAGGACGGCCAGGAACAACTCGGGAAGGCCCACGAGCTGGAGAGGTCCCCACGTCGGCTTAAGAGCCATGGGTCCACGAGCACGGCCCGCCCGTTCGACCGGGAGCCCGGGATGGGCCCCCGTTCCGCCGACGGGCCCGGCCCTCCCGGACCCACCCCCGGCGCAGCGGACTAGGCCGGACGGAAGAGGCGGTAAAGCCACGCCTTCCGCCGGAGGAGCCAGGCAGCGATCGGCGCGGGGAACAGGGCGACCAGCCAGACGAGCCAGAGGTAGTAGTTCCAGTGGGGATAGAAGTCGAGGGCGGAGGTGGCTCCGGCGCCCGGTCCCGGGCAGCCCGGGCCGGCATCGAACGTCACCGCGTGGCACCAGAACCCCGCGGGATGCCAGACCAGGAACGGGCTCGCGATCGCGAGCGTGCCCCCGACGACACCGGCCACGCTCCACCACCGGCGGCGGGCGATGTAGAACCCGAGCCAGAACAGGTTCGCGAACTGCTTCAGGCCGTACGTCGAGAGCTCGACGAGCTTGGAGGCCCTTCCGTTCGATCCCCGGAGGGCGAGGGTCGTCAGGAACAGCACGGGGAGGTCGTTGAACCCGTTCGCCGCGACCAGGGCTACCATCGGCGACGCGAGGACGAGAGCCGCGAACTCGTCCTTTCGGACCACGTAGACGAGGCCCCCCCAGCACGCGAGGCAGAGCGCGTCGTACCCCACATAACCGGTCCCGGGCACCTGCACGAACATGAGGAGCGGCAGGTATGGGTCGTAGCTCGACGAGGTCACCGGATACTGCCAGATGCCGAGAACGGAGACGCGGTAGTGAAGGACCAGCAGCGTGGAGTACGGGTCGTGCCCCTGGAGGAGTTCGTGCAGGAACAGGGCGGTGGTCCGGTTCTCGTCCGTCCCCCCGTTCGCGATTCCGGTGACGACGCTCACGAGCGCCACGGCGCTCGAGACGACCACGATCTGGCGCAGCCGGCCCTCCCACGCCGCGCCGGAACTCCGGACCGCGTACGGAATGGCCAGGGCGCCGAGGGTGGCGACACCCAGTACCGTCGCGAAGGCCCCCTGATCCACCCCGAACCAGACGTACGTCGCGAGCAGCCCGAGGCCCATCCCACCCATCGTCGCCGAGATCACCAGCCACGGCAGGTGGCGCACCCGGGCCGCGGGCGGTGTCGTGAGGGAGGTGTACGTCGTCACCGCCCCGCCGCCAGCGGGCCGCCGTATATACCGGATAGGCGACCGCGGGGGGTCGGCGGAGGAGTCCCACGGTGACGGTCGAGCTGATCCGGCTCCGGACCTCTCGCGGGGAGCTGCTTCCGCTCCGGGCTCTCAGGGACGGCCGCCGCTGGGTCGTCGTGGCATCGAGCCCCGGCGCCCGGTGGGCGTCGGATCTCCTGACGTCGGGAGGCGGAGAGGTCGTACCCGCCGGTGGCCCGCCGGTCCTCTGCGCGGCCACACCGATCACGCAGCCGGAGAGGATCCTGCCGGTGGTCGAGGCCTTTCGCGACGCCTTGGGCCCCGCGCGGTGGCTGCGGAGGCTCCCGGCCCGACCGCGGGTCATCGAGCTGCAGCCCGCTCCGGAGGTCCGGCCCCGGGGCCCGGAGGAGAGGCTGCGCCTGGAGTTCGACATCGCCGCCACCGACTACGCGGGCCGGGTCTCCGCGCGCCCGGTCGAGGTGTATCAAAAGAGCACGACGCGGAACCGGCTGCGGGCCCGCTTCTCGGGGGTCGACCCGCTGCTCGAGATCGGCCCCGGCACGGGGTTCGAGACCCTCTTCCTGCTGCGGGAAGGGCATCGCATCACCGCGGTGGACGTATCGGATCGGATGCTGGAGGCGCTCCGTTCCGGGGCGCGGAGCCTGGGCCTCGCGGACCGACTGGAGACGCGGGTCGGCACCCTCGGCCGGCTCGAGGAGGCGCTCGGCGCCGCGGAACCGGGCACGTTCGCGGGCGCGTACTCGACGTTCGGCCCCTTCAACCTGGAGGGCGATCTCTCGGGAGTGCGCGGGTCGCTCGCGCGGTGCCTACGTCCGGGAGCCGCGCTCGTGTTTACCTCGCTGAATCGGCCGGCGTACATCCCCGTGCTGTGGGAGCTCGCCCGGGGTCGGGTCACGGAGGCTCGCGCTCGAAGGTCGCTGCCGAGCCGGACGACGGCCACCGTCTATCCGCTCGAGCTCTACCGCCGTCGGCCGTCGGAGTGGGACGCCCTGCTCCGCCCGGAGTTCGAGCGGGTGTGCGCCGAGGCCGTTTCGGTCCTGTCGCCGCCGTTCGAGGGGACCCGCAGCGTAGGTCTCCTCGGGCCCACCGGGCGGGCCGTCGCCCGGCGGGTGGATCACTGGCTCAGCCGTCGGCTCCTGTTTCAGGAGCCTTCGGAGTCGGTCCTCCTCACGTACCAACGACGATAGACCGGCCCCTTCGGTGGGGACTGCCGGCGGGTCCGGACGCGTCCTCGACCCGCCCGGGGGCGCCGGGGTCCCCGGTCCGGGTTTAAGGCCCTGCATCGCCATGACTTCGCTGGCCGTCATGAAAACCTGGATCAGCGAACGACACACGATCAAGCTCTTGGTGGAGCCCCACGGCGCGGTCGTCGCGCTGACGATGAAGCGGTACTCGATCCTCATGCTCGTCACGCGGGGTTTCCTCGGGTTCCGCAGGGTGCGCACCGCCGACCGTGTGGTGGCCCGAGCCGGCTACAGCGCCCCGGGTACGCTCGCCCTGATCCGAGACCTGTACCCGCGCGGACTGGAGGCCGACCCGCGACGTCGCGAGAACCGGTCCGAACCTTGAGTCCGGCGCCGTCCTCCTCCCTGGAACCCGATGCATCGCCGCCGGCCCCCCGTGCATCCCGGCCGGGCGATGGGCGCGTTCATGGAAAGGACGAGAACCGTCACGGCGGCGCACGCCGGACACGTCCCACGGGTCCCCAGTTGGGGGCTTATATCTCGGCGCGAGGTGCATCGGTCGGGTGGTTCGCCCGCTCCTTCCGTGACTCGCGAGCAGCGTAGACCCCGTCCGAGCGCCTCCGGAGCCGACGGAAGGCCGTCCCGGGCCGAGAGACCGAGCTCCGAGTCCGAACAGGCCCGGGCCCGGCTTCGCCAACTGAGAGGGAACACCGAGACCGCATCCGCGGACCGCCTCTTTCTTGCGACACTTCGGGTCCGCATACCCCGGACCATCTGGACGGGGCCGTTCTCCGCGAAGCACCCGCAGGTGCGGGTGGAGATACTGAACCGGATCGAGGTAGCGGCCGGTCGATCGGTCTCGGACTACTGGATCAGCGGCGCCCCGCCGGGGGTCTGGGCCCGGGAGATCAGCGCCTTCTCCGACGTCGCGAAGGTCGATAGCCTGGCCGAGGTGGGCGACGGGTCCCTGTACCGGATCACCTACACCACCCCGCCGATCGTCCAGCTCTACCAGCGGCTGCATCTCCCCCTCCAGTTCCCGCTCCGGCTCCAGGGCGGGTTCATCACGTGGGAGATCGTGGCGCGCTACGCGGAGTTCCAGCAGATCCTGGAGCACGCCCGGGCCGTCGACCCGGAGGTCTCCCTCGTCTCGATCCGACGCCGGCCCTTGCGGAGCCACCTCCCGATGCTGACCCCCGCGCAGCACGAGCTGCTGACGCAGGCGATGGCGGCCGGCTACTTCGCCGTCCCGCGGGGGATCACGTTGACCGCCCTCGCGCGCAAGCTGGAGCGCAGCAAATCCGGGATCTCAGAATCGATCGCCCTGATCGAAAAGAAGCTGTTCGAAACCGTGTTGCGCCCCACGAACGTGGTGGCCTGAGCCGGAGTCAACGTCCGTCCGCCGGCCGGTTCCCGGGTGGTCCGCGCGGTACCCTGAGTCGTTCGTCTCCCGGGAGAGGGGCTGCCCAGACCGAACCCGTTCGGTAGGGCGAACGAGTTCGGACCGACCTCATCTCGTAGCGGACCCGTAGGAGTCACCGGCAACCGAAGCATGCGCGTCGACCACAATGCAGACCGGCCCGGGGTTCCCGATCCGCGGCACCGGGGCCGGAACCGGTCCGGTCGCCGCGGACGACCGGCCGGTGGCGGAGAGCTTCCTGCCGAAGGGCCCCGGAGAGGGCCTGCGGGCGACCGGGGCCGCACCGGGGACCCGAGCTGGCCGGCCGGTCCAAGACCCCCGCTCGCCCGCGCTCCCACCTCGTTGTTCGTGTACGGCCCTTCCTCCTCGCTCGTGAACCTGGTGCTGTTCGCCCTGGCCGAGGAGGCCAACCCGTCGTTCCACTGGCTCGACATTCGGCGGTCCGACGAGCGACCTCCGGAATACGATCCCGCCCGGCTGGGATGGATCGACGAGCGGAGATCGTGGACCGTGAACCCGTTCGACGCGTTCGCGATGGAGAACGCGCGGGCGAACGCTGCCCTCTTCGAACTCGTGCGCAAGGACGAGCCGTCGGCTACCCTCGTGCGGCTCAGCGAATTCCTCCGGCTGCCCGACACGATGCAGAGGATCCTGAGCGAAGCGCCGGCCGCGGGCAAGCCCGGCGTCCTCGCGGTCGCGAACGTGCAACGAGCGGCCCCCGCCTTTCCCTCGGCGACACTTCCCCCGATCCTGGACGCGATGGCCTGGGCCGGGTACTCCCTGTTCGTGGGGTACGCGGGACCCCCGTCCTCAGCGCGTCAGAACTTCGACCACGTGCTGCGGGTCGACGGCGAGGCCCCCGCATGCTGGCGAGAGTCCAGCATCACACTCGAAGGTCCCTCGCCCATGGGCGACCTCACACCCCAGCAACCCCGGGCGCTGGCGGAACTTCCCTCGACCGCTCGGGTCCTGAATCGAGCGTTCGCCACCCGGTAAGGCGGATCCGCCAGGCGACGGCCGAAGAGTATAGAGCGATACCTTGGAGGTCTCCCCTCCCCGTCGTTGTCTGCCGCTTTCGAGAAGAACGGGAGTCGCGGCCGCTACCCCCTCCGGCCCGTCGCGCAACCGGCCCACGTTGTGTGGGGTCGCTCGACGAGCGTTCGGTCGAAGTCAAGCTCCCGCGCGAACATCTCGGCTGTTCTGGTGACGGAGGGAGAGGTCGTCGAGCTCGAACGGCTCCATGCCTTGGGGCAGGGTGGTGTGGGGCGGTCGAGACGCCGGCGGACCGGCTCGGACTCAACCTAAACCCTATCGTTAAGTTGGAGGACGATATCCCCCGGCTTTGAGACGCCCTTGCGCGAGAGAGCGGGCGGCGGGCTCCCGTCGGGCTCACGTCGACCAAGGCGTCGGGAGGCGGACTCGGCTCGATCGAC
>JASHSP010000086.1 GCA_030038655.1 Thermoplasmata archaeon
CGGGTCCCCGTACCGGTCGGCCGTCGACTCGCCGAGCCGGACCCCGGCCCCCCGTATCCCTCGGGGGGCCGAGGCCCTCCTCCTAGGGCCACCGGGCCGGGACGCGACCCGAGGCCCCGGACCGGGGCCCTACTAGTGGATAACGTACGCACCGTGCGGCCAACGCGCCAAGGTTATGGCCCGAGCGCCGGCTCCCAGGGCATGGCCGCCTACGCCCATCCCGAGGTCCTCGTCGAGAACGACTGGCTCGCGTCGCACCTGAACGACCCGAAGGTCCGAGTCGTCGAGGTCGACTACGACCCGACCGCGAACTACGACCTCGGCCACATTCCCGGCTCCGTCCTGTTCGACTGGCGGAAGGACATCAACGACCCGGTCCGCCGTGATATCGTCTCCTCGGAGGGCGTGACCGAGCTGTTCCGGCGGGCCGGGATCGACGACGACACAACGGTCGTCCTCTACGGCGACTTCAATAACTGGTTCGCCGCGTTCGCCTTCTGGGTTTTCACCTACTACGGCGCGCGCAACCTGAAGCTCCTCAACGGCGGCCGCAAGAAGTGGATTGCCGAGGACCGCGCGATCGCGAAGGACGTCCCAAAGACCGCGAAGGGGAAGTTCCAGTCCCACCCGGCCGACCCGAAGCTTCGGGTCTTCCTGGACGACGTCCGGGCCGCGCTTCCCCAGGTCAAAGCCGGCAAGACGAACCTCGTCGACGTCCGTGGACCCAAGGAGTTCAGCGGGGAGATCACCGCGCCCCCCGAGTACCCTACCGAGCACGCCCAGCGGGGCGGGCACATCCCCGGCGCCAAGAACATCCCCTGGGCGCAGGCCGTTCGGGACGACGGGACGTTCAAGTCGCGCGAGGAGCTGGACGAGCTCTACCGGTCGAAGGGGGTCGCCCACGACGTGCCGGTGATCACCTACTGTCGGATCGGGGAACGCTCCAGCCACACCTGGTTCGTCCTGCGCTACCTCCTCGGGTATCCGGACGTTCGGAACTACGACGGGTCGTGGACGGAGTGGGGCAACCTCGTCCGGACGCCGATTGAGAAGTAGCGACGCCGGCCCTCCCGGCGGTCTAAACCCCGCGGCGCCGCGGGACGGGGTTCGCTTCCTTCGCGACCAGGAACTGGTGGAGCGAACCCTCGGCGCGGTGCGCCAGCACCGGGTGGCCCGTCTGGTCCGACCAGCGGACCATCTCGATGGGGCTCGTCGGGTCGTCCGTGACCAGGAGGACCGCATCGCCGGGGGCCCGCCGCGCCAGTTCGTCGTTTAGCTTGTACAGTACCGCCGAGCATTCGAGCCCGATCTCCACCAGCTCGAGCTCCGGCGTGCGCGGCCAGCAGCGGATCCGACGCCTTCGGATCTGCTCCTCGAGCCGCCCGGCGATCGCCCCCGCGGTCTCGAGCGTCCGGGACGGCTCGTCCGGTCGCTCCGGCCGCAGGCGAGCGACCCAGCCGTCCGTATAGGGCGCGTCGTTCAGGAGCCGGGGTCGGCGAACGACCTCGGGGTTGCGGGCTACGACCGTCGCGTCCACCGGCACCCGGATCGCGCCCGTGAATCGGAGGCTCTCCACCGTGGCGAGGCTGCGTCCTCGCCCGAGCCGCCCCTCGACCGGCCGGAAGGTCAGCTCGACGAACCGGCCCGCGAACGCCCCGAGGGTGCCCAGGACACCGAGCACCGCGTCGCCGGTCCCGACCTCCTCCTGCCACCAGACGTCGTTCTCGAGGTCGTACAGCCGGTCCTCCGGCAACGGGCAGCCGCCGATCTCCACGGGGGGCCGCGAGGCCGGCCGGGCCCTTTAGCGCGACCGGAGGGCAACCTTTTCCCGCGCCCGGCGGCTGTTCGGTCGAATGGCGACACGGGGTGGGTCGAAGACGTCGCCGGCGCGGGGCCGCTGCCAGTGCGGCCACCTCGCGACCCATCACATGGTGGTCGTCCCGGTGACGGGCACCGCCAGCTTCCGGCTCGAGCCGTCGGGGCCGTGCCAAATCTGCGGGGAAGCGGCGTGCCGGAGGTTCGTCCCGGGTGGGCGGCTGGCCCCGGGTCCCCGTCAGCCGTAGGCCTCGCGGATCAAGTAGCCCTTGAGCCGGCCGAGGCGTTCGTCCCAGAAGTGGAAGTGCCAGGAACGAGCATCCTCCCACACCGCGTCGGCCCCCCAGCCCCCGTGCTCCAGGGTGACGTCGATCCCCTCGGGGGACTCCTGCAGCCGGACGTACACCTCGGTCCGCGGCTTCGGCTCGTTCATGAGCGCGGCGAACGGCGGTGGGGCCTGCCAGACGAAACCGATGTCGAGATCCGGCGTGAGGCGCGTGATCGAGCCGATGCTCTCAAACGCCGGCGGACCCGAGAACCGAAGTCGGAATTCGCCGCCCACGTTGGGCGACACGACCGCGGCATCGCACAGCCAGCCCGCGAGCTTGGAGGGGTCGGTGAACGCCGCGTAGATCATCGGGATCGGCAGCGGGATTGTCACCTGGATCAGGATCGGGTCGAGACCCTCGTCGGGCACGTGCGACGTGGTGCGCCCGGCCGCATTAGAGTTTGCCCGCCTCCGGCGGGGCCGCCTTCTTGCGGACCCCCTCGCGGGGCCCGATGGCGTATTGGCTCCCGGTGGATGCCCGAGCCGGATCGCAGGGGGACCCCGCTCGGGCGACCATGGTGAACCTGGAGGACTCGGCCGTTTGGGCGGCGATCGCCACGTGGGTCCTCGCCATCGGGACGCTGGTCGCCCTGTACTGGCAGACACGCCAGGCCGGCCGGCTCAACTCGGCCAACGCCGTGATCACCTTGCGCGAGCGGTTCGACTCGCCCCGGATGCGTCGGGTCCGCCGCCACACGAGCGAGCGGCTCCTCAACAACGAACTCGGGGACATCACCAGCCTCGAGGTCCTCACGTTCTTCGAACTGATCGGGGCGCAGACCAAGCGGAGGATCCTCGACGAGGAGATGGTCTGGGAGGCATTCGGGGGCTGGGTCACCAGCTACTACCACGCCTTCCGCAACCCGGTCGACCGGATCAAACAGCTGCGCGAGACCGCGAAGGACCCGCTCCTGTTCCACCGGTTCGAATGGCTGAACGAGCGGATCACATCGCTCGACCGGGCGCAGCTCGGGTCCGCGTTCGCCGCCTCCGTGGAGGCGGTGGAGATGACCGGGCTCCTCCTCCGTCGCGAGGCCACGCTCGAGGCCGACTAGGAGCGGGGGTCGCCCGCGCCGCCCAGGCGCTGGAAATCGTCCGCGCTCAACGGGATCTCCGCGGCCGCAAGGTTCTCCTCGAGGTGCGCGGTCGACTGCGTCCCGGGGATAGGCAGCATCACGGGGGAGCGTCCGAGCAGCCAGCGCAGGGCCAACTGATGCGTTGTCACCGCGTACCGACGCGCCGTCTCCCGGAGGACCGGCGCGTCGGAGAGCTTGCCGCGGCCCAGCGGGGTCCAGGGGATGAACACGATGGAGTGTGCCTCGCAGTACTCGAGCACCTTCTCGTGCTCGCGCTCGAACAGGTTGTACCGGTTCTGGACCGACACGATCGGAGCCACCCGCCGGGCCCTTTCGAGTTCCTCGACCGAAACGTTCGAGACGCCGATCCGACGGATCTTCCCGGACTCCTGGAGCTCCCGGAGCGCCCCGACACTTTCCTCGATCGGCACGTTCGGGTCGACGCGGTGCAGCTGGTACAGTTCCAGGGTCGCGAGGCCCAGCCGGTGCCGGCTGGCCTCGACCGCGCGACGCAGGTACTCCGGGCGGCCGTCGGCGCCCAACCCGTCCGCCGTGCGAACCATCCCGCCTTTGGTGGCCACCAGCACGTCGGGCGGCTTCGCCCCCAGGAACCGGCCGAGTGTCGTCTCGCTCGCGGTGGCCTGGTAGACATCCGCGGTGTCGATGAAGTTCACGCCGAGCTCCACGGCGCGGCGGAGCAAACCGCGCGCGGGCTCGGTGTCGGTCAGCCGGTTTGTTCCAAGTCCCAACCGATAGACGGTCCGATCTCCGAGTCGTACGGACCCCGCGCGCTCCGCCGAAGGGTCCGGTGCCATCGGCGAGCCGCCCGTCACCGGACGAACCGCCGGAAGAAGCTCTCCGGCTTCCAATCCGGCCGGCGGTCGGCGTCGGCGACCCGGAGGGTCAGCCGCTCCAGGATCGCGTTGAACTGGGCGGCGGCCACGAGATCGACCGGTTGTGCCAGGTCGTCGGCCGGGGCGTGGTACCGCTCCGCCAACCACGCCTTCATGATCTTCTCCTCGGGACTGCCGGGGAGAAAACCGAGTCCGAACATCAGGGCGGGCACGCCCTTCCGGATGAAGCTGTACTGATCGCTCCGGATGAAGAGGTTGCGCTCCGGTTCGTGATCCGACTGTACCCGGATGCCCGATCCGGAGGCCACGGCACGAACGTCGTCGCCCAGCGTCGACTCCTCGAGCCCCTGCACCTCGAGGTACTTGAGGGGAAAGATCGGGTTGAAACAGTCCATGTTGAGGTTCGCGACCATCGTCCCCTTCACCGTGGGGTGGGCGGCGTAGTACTGGGACCCGAGGAGCCCCTTCTCCTCGCCGGTGACGGCCACGAACAGGATCGACCGACGGGGTCGGGCACCAGACTTCTTCAACGAGTTCGCGATCTCGATGAGCGATGCGCTCCCGGAGGCGTTGTCCATGGCGCCGCTGTAGATCCGGTCCCCGTTCACGGGCGCGCCGATCCCCACGTGGTCGAGGTGCGCCGTGAGCACCACGAACTCGTCCTTGAGCGCCGGGTCGGACCCCGGGTAGACGCCGGCGACGTTCTCGCACGTGACCCGGGACCGGCGGATCGCGGCCCGGGAGCGGATTCGAGCGCCGAGCGGAAAGTGAGGGAGGGGGCGATCGTGCTCGATCGCGTCGAGGACCTCCCGGAACCGGTGTCCGCTCCACTCGAACAGTCGCTCGGCTCGGTCGGTGTCGAAGTACACGAACACGGGGAGCCCCGCCGGAGCGTCCTCGCCCGGGTCCCGGAGCTCCATCTTCGGCTGGAACCGGGACGCCGCCATCCGCGACCAGGGGAGGTCGATGCTCTTGGGGTTCGCGATGCGCACCATCCCGACGGCCCCGACCCTCCGTAGGGCGCGTCGTCGCTCGTAGGACCACTGATAGTGGGCCTTGATCGGCCCCGGCATCGCCGCCGGGCCCCCGGAGACCAGGACGGCGATCTTGCCCTTCAGGTTCTGGTCGGCGAAGTCGTCGTAGCCGAGCTCCGGCACCGCCAGCCCGTACCCGACGAAGACCGCCTCCGCGTCGACCGACTCCTCCGCTCCCGCGGTCAGGTAGAACATCGCCTCCTCGCCGAACCGCAAGGGCTTGGCCGATCCACCGTGGACGAGCTCGAGGGAAGACCGCGCCTCGTCGATCTCCTCGACGTCGAACTCCATCGGCTGGCGATAGCCGCGGGTGCCGGCGGGCTTCAGACCGGCCGCTCGGAACCGGGCCTCCACGTACTCCGCGGCCTTCGCGTACCCCCGGCTCCCCGTGTCCCGCCCCTCGAGGGCGTCGTCCGCGAGAAACTCGACATGCGACCACCATCGCTTGCCGAGCGCGTTCCAATCCGGTGCCTCCGAGGGGATGGCGCCGCCGAAGAGGAACGGGACCAGCGCGGCTCGCAGGGGGTTTCCGGAAGTCAACGGGCTTCCCTCCGGTCGCGGCTGCGCATCGGTTGCCCCCACCCTGCCCCAGGATAAACGGGCTCCGGGTCCCGATCGACCGTGGCCCCGGGCCGCGGCGCTTCGCCTTCCCCCGGCGGGGCACCGCGGTCGATCGGGGCGCCTCCGCCGGATGCGAGGCCGGAGGGCGGACCGGAGGGCGTCACGGCGCCGGGTTGAGCCAGAACTCGTTCCCGTCCGGGTCCAAGAACTTCGCGACCCAGCCCCACGGCATCTCCTTGGGGGCATCGAGAATCGGACTCCCTGCCTCCTCCGGCGGGCGCAGGCTCTCGGGAACGGTTCGTCGGCCGCGAGGAGGATCCCGGTGTTGCCGACCTCGGACCGCGAGGGCCTCTTACCGGGTCGCCCGACGAGCTCCCAGAGGGGAAGTCGGAACCTCCCGGGTCGGTCCCCGACGGTCGTCCACTGCTCGGGTTCGTCGTCGACCACCCTGAAACCGAGCTTCTGGGCGTACCCCTCCGCGGCCTTCCGCCGGTTCGTCACCGCCACGGCCACGGAAACGGCACGAATCGTCATCGGTGCGTGCACACGGGCCTTCGCGATGAGTCAATGGGAGGGGCCCGCGCCGGGCGCTCGCCGCTCCGGGAGGTGCGTCGCGGAACGACCATGCCTGCCGGGGTGTCCGTCCGCCGGTTCAATTCCTTTATCGGGGGTCCGCCCTCCGGCTCCGCGTCCATGCCCACCGCGCATCGAGCCGAGACCACCCCGTCGCTGGTCGGCACGACCATACGGAGGGCGATCGTCCTCGGCCGAATCTACCTCGTGATCGGCATCGCCTACTGCGTGGTCCTGACCGCGGTCACCAGCGTCTCGGCGAGCTCGTCGTCGCTGGCGGGGGTCGCGGTCTTTCTCCCGGTCTTCGCGGTCGTGGGGGCGATGGGTGGCATGATGGTGTTCACGAACGACCGACTGAAGGGCGTTCTCGAGTACCTGCTCTCGTACGGTTTCACCCCGCGCCGTCTGTTTGTGAACGTCCTGGTCGCGAGCCTCGTGCTCGCCTCGATCGTGCTCGGGACCGCTCTCGCCCTCGGTGTCGGCCTCTCCGTGGCCAAGGGGCACCCGATCACCGTTCCACTCGCGGAGCTGTTGGGACTGTACTCGATCCCGATGAGCTACGCGTCGGTGGCGTTCGCCGAGACGGTGGGGATGTTCTGGACGTCGCTCTCCTCGCCCCGATCGGGGATGACCAGCTCGGTCGGACTGGTTCCCATCCTCGGGATCGCTCCCGCGGTGATCGTCGTCATTGTCCTCACCGCGGCCCACGCCCTGGCGCTGCCCGGGGAGCTGGCCGCCCTCGCGGTCGTCGGGATCGCAGTGCTCCTGATGCTGAGCCTGATCGGGCGACTGCTACCGCTCGAGCGACTGCTCTCGCCGACGTAGGGGCGCGATCGCCAGTGAGCGTTTCGACCGGAGCGGCAGAACGATCGCCACGCCCCATCCGCGGAACGGGAATCTCGTGTCGGTCGATGAGCTCGGGGTACCTGGGTACCCCGGTCCTCCAGAACGTGTCCTTCACGATCGAGGAGCCGGCGATCTACGTCGTGCTCGGCCCCAACGGGGCCGGTAAGACGACCCTCCTCCGGACCCTCGCTGGAATCCTCCGACCGTACCACGGCGAGCTGCGGATCGGAGGCGTAGGGTACGACGACCCCGCGTCCCACGGGCGACTGCACTACCTTTCCCATATGGACGGGATCCCCGACGGCCTCCGCGTGCGGGACGCGCTCGATTTCTACGCCCGCGTCGAACGGGCGAGCGCGGCGGACGTGGAGCGAGTCCTCGACCTGCTCGACATCCGGTCGCTCGCCGGTCAGTACCTTTCCCAGCTGAGCGCCGGCCAGAAGAAGCGCGTTTCGATCGCCCGGATCTTCCTGCAGGAGCGAGACATCTACCTCCTGGACGAGCCGACCAGCAACCTTGACCCGAAGGTCGCCCGCGAGATCCGCACGCTGATCCTGGAGCTCAGCCGAAACAAGATCGTGCTCTACTCCTCCCACAACCTGTTCGAGGCGCGGGAGGTCGGTCGCTACGTGCTCGTGATACGGAACGGCCAGCTTACGCTGTTCGACCGCATCGAGAACCTGCGCAGCTCCCGGTTCGTGATCGGGATCCGGGTCCTGGAGCCGTCGGCGGCCCTCGAAGGGTACGACCGGCAGGGTGACTACTTCCTGCGCGAGCTCTCCGGTCCCGGCGAGGTCCCCGCGCTCCTCCGCGACCTCGAATCGCGTGGGGTGAAGATCCGCGAGGTCCGGGAGATGGACAACCCGCTCGAAGAGCTGTTCGGGTGAGCCGGAGAGCCGGTCGGGCAATCGCCGGCCAGCCGCCGGCCGCACCGGCCGTCGTCCCCACCGGGCGCAGTGGACTGGTCGGGATTTGAACCCGAGCCCTCCGGTTTGCAAAACCGGCGATCTTCCGAACTGATCTACCAGCCCGCGCGTACGTCACGTACCGATGGTGGGGTTAGCTTTTCGGAACCCCCGGCGGGAAACGCCTTCTACCCGCCTCCGGTCCGCCGTGGGTTGAAGCTCAGCGCCTTCTCCGTGGTCGATGCCTACCCGCCCGGTCCGCCCCGCGAGGAGGAACGCCTTCGGGAGGTGGTGCAACTGGCCGAATCCGCCGAGGCCGGCGGCCTCTCGGCCCTGTGGGTCGCGGAGCACCACTTCCACGCGGGTGGGATCTGCCCATCACCGCCCGTGCTCCTCGCCGCGTGCGGTGCGCGGACCCGCCGCCTCCGGCTCGGGTCGATGGTCTCCGTCCTACCGTTCCACCGTCCGATCGACGTGGCGGAGGAGTACGCGATGGTCGACCAGCTCCTCGGAGGCCGGCTCAACCTCGGGGTCGGAAGTGGCTACATTCCGATGGAGTTCGAAGGATTCGGGGTCGACCCCGCCACGAAGCGGGACCGGTTCGAGGCGAGCCTGGACTCGATCCTTACCGCCTTCCGCGGTGAGTCGGTGCACGCGCACGAGGGGGCACTGCCGGTGCGGTTGAACGTACTCCCGGTCCAGCGCCCCCACCCGCCGGTGTGGATCGCCGTCCAGCGTCGAGAAGCGGTCCCGTTCGTCGCCCGGCGCGGCGTTTCGATCGCGCTCATCCCCTACGCGACCTTGGGCGGGCTCGACGAGCTCAAGGGGGTAGTCCGAGAGTTTCGCGAGAGCGCTCCACCGGGGCTGCGGTCCGAGGTCGCGGTCGCGATCCACCTCTACGCGGGGGCACGCCCCGATCGGGCGCGAACGGCCTTCCGGCGGTACCTCGAGAGTCGGCTTCAGACCCAATCGACCTTCTACCGGGAGAAGGCGAAGCGGGACCCCCACCACGCCACCCCCGAGGCGATCGAGGCGGGCGGATTCGCCATGTTCGGGGCCCCCGATTCGGTCGCGGACGGACTGCGCGGGTACTCGGAGCTGGGCGTCGACGAGGTCCTCGGCATCTTCGACTTCGGCGGGCTCGATGCCGCCGAGGTGGGCCGCTCGGTGACCGCGCTCGGGCCGGCGTGGGCCGCGCGCTCTTCCTGACCCGCCCCCACCGGTCGGTCCCCGAACCGCCTATAATCCGGTGAGGCTGGCGGCTTCGGTGGTTCGCATGGCAGAGATCCTACCCGGAATCCATCAGGTCGAAGGCGTCGACCCATCCCCCGACTTCAGCACCCACGTCTACCTCCTCAAGGACAAGGGCCCGACGTGGACCCTCCTCGACACCGGACTTCCCGGTGCCTCGACCGCAACCCTCGCTTACCTCGCGAAGATCAAGGTCGAACCGACGGCGATCAAGCGGATCCTGCTGACGCACCTTCACCGGGACCACACCGGATCGCTCCGCGCGATGGCCGAGAAGACCCACGCGCGCACGTTCGCGCACTGGATCGAGGCGGCGTACATCGCGAACGCGCCGAAGTACGATGGCCCCGGGTCCCCGCCGGCCGAACCGTTCGTCGTGGACGAGACGTTCAAGGACGGCGACACGATCGACGCGGGGGGCGGCCTCATCGCGTACCACACCCCCGGGCACACCCCCGGGCACACCGCGTACTACCAGGCCGAACACAAGCTGCTCTTCTCGGGCGACCTCTTCTTCGGGGACGGTGAAAAGGTCCTCCTGACCCCGCCGGACTTCACCCTCCACACGCCGACCGCGCAGATCTCGGCCCGGCGCATGAGCCAGCTCGCCGTCACCTCGCTGCTCACGTACCACGGCGGGCCGGTCCTCAAGAACGGCGGCGCCGCCGTCCGGTCGCTCGTGCAAGGGTTCCCGCACTAGGCCGCGAGTTCGGTGGCGGGTCCCGTCGGGGCCGGGTCGAGTGGGACTGGCCAGATTTGAACTGGCGTCTCGGAGTCCCGAACCCCGAAGGATGGACCAAGCTACCCCACAGTCCCAGTCGGGGCCCGACCACCCGGCCCCGCTATTTGAGCGTGCGCACCGAGTCCATGACGGCGAGCGTTTCATCACCCCTCCTCAAGCCGTTAGATGGCCGGTCCGCGTAGGGTATCGGCCGATGCCGTCCTCGGCCGCCGACCCACCGATCCCAGGGCTTGCCCCGGTCGACGACCTGACGTGGACGGTCCCGGGCCTTCGGGAGGACCCGACACTCTGCCTTCGCTGCCGATCCGCGCAGCTCCTGTGCGGGAAGCCGGTGTGCCCGATCCTCCTCAAGTACCGGGCGTTCTCGAGAACCCTCCCGATGCTCGGGGAGACCCGGTTCGACGGCAGCTCACCGCCGGGTCTCTTCGTCGGGCGGTTCGGCTATCCGAAGGTCTCCATCGGACCGCTTTTCTCGCCGGAGCACGGCTCGACCGAGCTGCTCGACTCGCCGGAGGATTGGGTCGGCCGTTCGGTCGAGGAGGTCGTAGGGTTCCGCACCGGTCTCGTCCGGGGGACGATGCGGGTGAACGTCCTCGACGCGGAGAAGCCGATCCGGATGCTCGAGGAGGTCCAGCTGCTGGGTCTCGCCTCCGAATCGGTGGAGAGCGAGGCCGAGTTCCGCCGGCCGCCCCGCGGCCGGATCGCGCTCTCGGACAGCTCCCCCCCGTTCGGTCCGTCGGCGCCGATGGAGAACGTCCGGCTCGACGTGCGGCGGGTTGACCCACGCCTCGAGCGGCTCTCGTCGGACGTACACGCGAACGCCCGGGTAGCGGTGGGCGAGCTCTACGGCCGGGGGGTACGGGTCAGTCGCATCCAGCGGGCGTTCAGCGCCGGGACCCTCGGCCGGGGGGGCCGACGGCGGCTGGTGCCCACCCGCTGGAGCATCACCGCGGTCGACGATCTCCTGTCGAAGCAGAACCTCGAGCGGGTCCGGGACCTCCCCCACCTTTCCGAGATCCTGGTCCACCGCTACACCGCGCTCGACAACCGGTGGCTGGTCGTCCTCCTGCCGGGGGCGTATCGCTACGAGTCGATCGAGGCCTGGTACCCCAACACCTTGTGGAACCCCGCCTCGGGGGCCATCGTGATGATGGGCGATCACGAGGGCCACCACGGACGAACGACCTACGCCTCCATCGGGGGCTGCTACTACGCCGCCCGACTCGCTACCAGCGAGGCGCTGCTCGCGCGGGGACGGCAGGCGGGCGTTGTCGTGTTGCGAGAGGTCCACCCGGGCGAGATCCTGCCGCTGGGTGTCTGGAACGTTCGGGAGCATCTGCGCGCGGCCCTGCTCGCCCCCGCCGAGCGCTTGGCCTCGATGGAGGAGCTCCTCGCACGGGTCGGCACGACGTTCGCTATCCCTCTCGACCGATGGCTCCGGTCGAGCGCGGTCCTCCACGAAGCCCGCACTCAGCGTCGGCTCGACGCCTGGCTCGAACCCGGCGCGGCGGCTCGCTAGGCGAACTTCTCGCCGCACCGGCCGCAGAACGTATCGATGCTCCGCCGCGGCTCACCGCACTTCGGGCAGGCCGGGGGTGCGGTTGGAATCCCGCACCCGCGGCAGAACGCGTCCGACGGGAGGTTGGGGTGGCCGCACTGGGGGCACCGCTCCGAGCTCGCCACCCGCTCCGCCTCGAGCACGGGGTTCTCACCGGCGGAGGACGCAGCGGGTCCCGAAGGGGCCGCGGCCGACGTGGTGGGTCCCAGGTCCAGCGTCTCGACCTTGCCACCGACCTCGCGACGCCCCCGAAGGGCCAGCCGGAACGACTCCGTGTAGTCCGCTCGGTCGTAGGCCCCCTGGGCGTCCGCTCGAAGCTTCGTGGCCCGTTGGGTGCTCGCCTCCGTGGGCCGGTCCCGACGCGCGGCTTCGAGATCACCGTCCAGAAGCCGCATCTCGAACTGAGACTCGACACGGTTCTTCGGAACTTTGGACATCGGCGGTTCCGAGGGAACCGGAGGAGCGGTCGTGGCCCCGGCCGCCGCGGGCGGGGTGGCGGGCTGCGGGTCAAGGTGGGGGGACGACGTTGCCGGGGGGGCGGAGGGGCGAGGCCCGCCCGGCCTCGTTCCCCGGCGGGCGACCACGAGCGTCTCGTGCGCGGACTGAGCGAGCTCGAACGCGCGGTCGAACTCGCGCCGTCCGAACGACGCTTCGGCCAGGTGGACCAGGTCCCGGGCCCGGCCCACGTCGACGCCCTGCCGCTCCAGCACGTCCGCTTCCGTTCGGGCCATCGCGAGGCGGTTGAACGCCCGGTCGCTCGCCATCTCGGGTGTGGGGGGCGAGCCCCCGTGCAGCTGCCGCCGCCGCTCCCGCAGCCGACGGAGCACGAAGAACGCCGCGCCGATCAGGATGACGGTGAGGATCAGGCCGACCGCCAAGGCGATCGTCTCGCTCGCGGATAGAGCGCTCACGCCGTGCCTTGTCCTGCGGACCGAGCCGTCCCTCGGGGCCGGACGGGAAGTGATTGGACGGAGCGACTATTTAGAACGCGCTCTCCGCTCCGCCGGTGTGAACGCCGGGGGCCGGGATTGCCCGGACGCGCGGCGGTCCCGCCGTCCGCGCGCCCCGGCTCAGAACACCGTGAGCTTGTCGGTGAGCAGGAGGCGGGGTATCGTGTCGATCCGGTCAAACCAACCCTGCGCGACCCCCTCGATCGTTCCCTTGAGCGACCCCAGCTTGACACCCTTCGCGGGAAGCACCTGGAGGCTCGCGACCTGGGGCTGGTCGACCGGTTTACCGATCTGCGACAGGATCCGAACGTGGACCTCCTTGACGTCCCCGCCGGTCTCCTTCACGATGTCGTTCGCGATCAAGCCCCCGAGCAGGTTGTAGATCTTCCCGACGTGGTTGACCGGGTTCTTTCCGGCGGTCGCCTCGAGGCTCATCGGTCGGCACGGCGTGATCAGGCCGTTCGCGCGGTTGCCCCGCCCGACCGAACCGTCGTCCCCGGCTTCCATCGAGCAGCCGGTGACCGTGAGGTAGAATCGTCCCAGTTCGGGATCGTCGGCGGTGTTGACGTCGATCGTGACCTCCCGCCCGGTCAGCTTTGCCGCGAGGTCCGAGAGCTTGTCCCGGATCTCATCGCAGACCGAGGCGTACTCGGCGGCGCTGCGGATCTCGCTGTCCACGAGGGCCGCGGCGACGGTGAGCCGGATCTTCTGGTCCTGGCGGTACCCCATCACCTTGACGTCCTCGCCGAGCGCCTTCAGTTTCTTCTTCAGCTTGAGCGTCAGGAACCGCTCGCTCTCGAGCACCAGCCGCTCGGTGTCGGAGAGCGGGGCGAAGCCGACCCCGAACGACGTGTCGTTCGAGAGGACCGCTTTCTGGTCGAACACACCGCGAAGGTCGACCGAGCCGGAACCGATCCGGCAGTCGAACTCGATGTTGTGGTCGACGTCCATGTGGGCGCAGACGGACCCGACGTACTCCCGCGCCGCCTTGATCACGATGTCCCGGAACGGAAGCTTCTCGCCGTCGACCTCGGTCGTCGCCCGACCGACGAGCAGGCAGTAGATGGGGGTGGTGACCCGCCCCCCGCCGAACTTCGGTTCCGAGCCGCCGCCCACGACCTGCGTCTCGTCGGTGTTGTGATGGAGGATCTTCCCGTACTCGTCGAGGTAGAGCCGGCAGAGCGCCCGGCTGACCGACTCGGAGACGCCGTCCGCGATCGAATCGGGGTGGCCCAGCCCCTTCCGTTCGACCAGCTCGATCGCCTGGTCCTCGATGGGCGTCGTGTGGAGCGGTTCGACCTGGATGTTGCGGGCCATGGGGGGTCCTGCGGTCGGCGGAGCCGGGTGCGGGTTTAAGGGTTGCGCGAGCGAAGACGCCGCACGGGGCCCGGTGCGGGGTCAATTGTTGCGCCGGACGGAAAGTTGCTTCGTCATCCGGGGGCCGGCCACGGTGTAGCCGCGCGCCCGGTAGTACTCCCGCGTCCCGACCGCGCTCGTCACGTGGATCTGCCCGAACCCTCTCTCCCGGGCCGCGGTCTCCGCAGCCTCCAGCAGGCGCCGACCGAGCCCCCGATGTTGGTAGTCCGCGGCGCGGGTCGCCCGTCCGCCGACGGGCACCTCCCGGCCGAGTACCTTCAGCTCCCGTACCACCGGCTCGGTGAGCCCGCCCTCGGTCCGGTCGGAGGGGAACCGCAGGCGCAGGTAGCCCCCGACCAGGTCGGTGGCCGGATCCTCGTACGCGAGGAACCGTTCCTCCCCCGCGGCGCCGGGGTAGCTCGTTTCCGTGAGCCGGAGCGACTCGGCCGCGGGCGACGCGCGCCTTCCGACCTCCCGGCACCGCAGGCAACGGCAGCGGCGGCCGGTCCGTTCGAGCCGGTCGAGCGCGATCTGGCGGAGATTGCCCGCGCGGACCCCGGCGGCGATCAGGCGCGCGGGGATGTCGCGCTGGATCCGGTGGATTCGGACCCAGGGCGGAAGCTCGCCCTTCATCGCCGCGAGGAGCTCGGCCGCGGTCTCGGTGTCGTACGGCGCGTACCGGCCCGCCTTCCAGTCGTCGTACAGCGCGGTCCCCGGCACGACGAGCGTGGGATAGATCTTCAGGAAGTCCGGCCGGAACTCCGGCTCCGCCCAGAGTCGGCGAAAGTCGGCGAGGTCCCGGGCCGGGTCCATGCCCGGCAGCCCCAGCATCAGGTGGTACCCTACCTTCAGTCCCCGGTCGCGCGCCTCGCGGGTCGCTCGCGCGACGTCGCTCACATCGTGCGCGCGGCCGACCGCCGCGAGGACCTCGTCGTGCAGGCACTCGACCCCGATCTCGATCCGGGTGACCCCCGCGTCCAGGAGGAACGGAAGGACGCGGCCGTCGCACCAGTCCGGGCGGGTCTCCACCGTCAGTCCCACGACCCGATGATCGCCGGTCGCGTTGCGCTCCTGCGCCTCCGCGAGCGACGCGGAGCGGCGGCCGTTGAGCCCGTCGTAAATTCCTCGAAGGACCTCCTCCTGGTAGCTCGGGGGTCGCGCCGGGAACGTCCCTCCCATGACGATGACCTCGACCTTGGACGCGGGGTGGCCGATCTCCTCGAGGGTCGCGACTCGGTGCCGGGCGATCGCTTCGGCGTCCCAGTGGAACTGGGCCCCGCGGAGCGCCGACGGCTCCTCGCCCGTGTAGCTCTGAGGGCTTGCGTTCTCGAGGCCCCCGGGGCAGTAGGTGCAGCGGCCGTGCGGACATCGGGACGGGGCCGTCATCACGGCCACGACCGCGACGCCCGAGAGCGTCCGGGTCGGCTTCCGCGCCACGCTCCCACCCAGCCGGGCTCGTTCCACGGGGTCCCGTCCACGGAGCCACTCCACGTTCGTCGGAACGCGCACTCCCGGGGTCGCTCGCATCGAGGCGAGCTTGGCCCGATGGACCCCTTCGGGCGTCGTGAGGTCGTCTACCGCGCGATCCACGGGCGGCTCTCTCCCGTCACCACGTACGGCGCTCGGCCCAGCTCGGCGACCGTGCGGGAGCCGGTGAGGAACATCGCCACCTTCAGCTCGTGGACGAGCGTCTCGAGCTCCTTCCGGGTCTCCTCGTAGCCGGTCGCCGCGGCCTTCAGGATGCCCCCGGCGGTACCCGCCGCGGTCGCTCCGAGCGCCACGGCGCGCGCCACGTCGAGCCCGGAGCGGATCCCTCCGCTCGCGATCACCGGGAGCCCGAGCGGCGCGAGCTCGAGGACCGACACGGGCGACGGGATCCCCCAGTTCCAGAACGTTTTTCCGACCCGGGCCTCGCGCTCCGCGCCCTGGTCGACCGCACGGTAGTACTCGACCGCGGCGAACGAGGTGCCCCCGGTCCCGCTGACGTCGAACGCGCGCACGCCGTGGTCGCGCAGCGCCTCGGCGACGGATCTCGAGAGCCCGGCGCCGGTCTCCTTCGCGAGGACGGGGAACCTCTTCGCCAGCTCCCCGATCCGCGGGAGGCAGCCGCGGGCCCGGCGGTCCCCTTCCGGCTGGACCATCTCCTGGAGGAAGTTGAGGTGGATCGCGAGCGCGTCGGCGTGAATCAGGTCCATCGCCGCCCGCACCTCGTCCGGACCGACCGCCCGGTCGCCGGCCTTTTGGGCGATGATCTGGGGGGCGCCCAGGTTCGCGAACTTGAGCGGGACGGCGTGCTTCGCCACGCAGGCGTAGCTCTCGGGGTACTGTCCCTTCAGGACCGCGGCCCGTTCGCTTCCCACGCCCATGGCCACGCCGACCTCGGCCGCCGCGCGCGCGAGGTTGTCGTTGATCTTGGCCGCGTCCGGGAACCCGCCCGTCATGCCCGTGATGACGATCGGCGCCTTCAGGGTCCGATCGAGGAGCGTCACCGAGGGGTCGATCTCCTCGAAATCGATCTCGGGGAGCGCCCGGTGGACCAGCTGGATGTCGTCCCAGTACCGGTAGCGGCCCTCGACGTCCCGGCCGAGGACGACTTTGACGTGTTCCGCCTTGCGGTGGCTCAGGTCAAGTCCCTCGCGGTCCGGACCCTTCGCGCGGACTCGCGTGGGCCCAGCTGCCATAGACCGACTCTCCTCGAATCGCCCGAGAGAGCGCTCCATCGGTCAGTCCGCTAATAAGAACTGCGTCCACGCCGTACCGCGCGATCGCCCGCATGGCGGTGGCCGTCGCGCGAACGCCACCCGCTCCGTTCGCGGTAGGTGGTCCGGGCGCAAGGGACGCCACCACCGCGTCCGACAACTCGGGCACGACCGTCGTCCGGCGTGCGGCGCTCGGGTCGAGTATTCCCGGCACGTCGCCGGCGAACACGACCCGGGCGGGGTGGAGGAGCGGAACGAGCCCCGCGGCGAGGGTCTCCGCGTCCAGGATCGAGAATCCCCACGCCTCGTCGGGCACGACGTCCCCGAACGAGACGGGCATCGCGCCCGCGTCGAGCGCCGCCGCGATGGTCGCGGGGTGGACCGAGGCGAGCCGCCCCTCCCGAGTCCGGACGAACGAGGCCGGCGGCGCCGAGAACGGAGAACCGCCGCCGCGCACGAGCTCGCGCAGTACCGTCACGTGGAGCCGGAGCACCTCGGAGGAGACGATCGCGGCCCCGCGAGTCCGCCGCGTCGCGGGGTGCCCGTCGTCCGGACCTCGGTCCAGCCCCCACTCCTCCGCGGCGGGCCGGCCGAACGAGCCCGACCCGTGCAGGAGCACGACCGGCGGGTCCCTCACGGCGGCGACCTCCCGGGCCAGGCGAGCCAGGACCTTCGGCCGGATCGTCTCTTTCTCCCGCTGGCGGGTGATCAGGCTGCCGCCCAGCGTCACGAGGACTGGCGGCCGCGCCACCACGGCCCTCGACGCCATCGCCCGGCCTCGGCCTACGCGTGATCGGGCCCGGTTCCGCGCGAGAACAGCAGGTACGCGCCGAGCACGACCGCGCCGAGGCTCGCGAACCAGAGCCAGCTGAAGTCCGTGATCAGCCAGTACGCGGTGCCGAACAGGCCCGCGCCGATGAGGACGGCGATGCCGATGACGACTGGCACCGAGACGGAACCGGTCGGAGTCGAGGCGTGCGCCCCGTGCACCGACTCCAGCTCGGCCATCGTTTCCCTCGAGAGCCGCTCCCCTTCAAATCGGTTCGGTCGGACCGGACGGTCGGCCGGGCGCCGCGCGCACGCGCTCCGCGGCGCGCGGACCGCCGCGTTGCGAATTTCTTGACAAAAGATAGATATGGCCCCCCCTCCTGCAACCCTCGCCCGAGCCCCGGGCAGGTCTCAAGTGCCACCTTCTCCCGATGACCGCCCGGTCGAAGTGCCGACGCGCGCCGCCTCCCGAGAGGCGAGTAATCCGGCCGTCGCGCCGGTCGGCGACCGCTCGCCGCCGGGGAACTCCCTGACGGGAACGACGGCCCCGCCGTCCACGCCGGCGACGAGCGCCGGGTCGGCCGCGGAGTTCCTGGACGCCCTCCTCCAGAACACCAGCGTGCTCTTCCGCGGAAGCCGCGAGGTCCTGCGTGACTCCTACGTGCCGAGCCGGCTGCCGCACCGGGAGGAGGAGATCCGGAAGGTTTCCGAGGTGATCGGACCCGCCCTGCGGGGCGATCTCCCCTCCAACCTTCTCGTCTACGGGAAGATCGGGACCGGCAAGACCGCCGTGGTCGCCCAGGTGCGGCAGGACATCCAGCGCCGGGCGGGGCCGTCGAAGAACGTCGCGTTCGTCACCGTCAACTGCGGGAACATCGACACCGCGTACAGCCTTCTCCAGACGATCGCGAACACGTTCGCCCGGACCGAGGCCGACCGTATCCCCACGGGGTGGTCGCTCGACCGCGTTCAGGCCGGGATGCGCCGCCTGATGGACGAACGGGCCGGTACGATCATCCTCGTCCTGGACGAGATCGACCGGCTGGTCGCCCGCAGCGGCGCCACGGTCCTCTACACGCTCAGCCAGCTCAACACCGAACTCGAGACGGCCCGACTGTCGATCCTGGGCATCTCGAACGACCTCAAGTTCACGAAC
>JASHSP010000010.1 GCA_030038655.1 Thermoplasmata archaeon
GAGACCCCGAAGGATGCGAAGTAGTCGACCGCCCCGGAATAGACGGCGGGGGACGGCGCGAACTCCGCGTCGAACTTGGCGGCGTCCAGATAGTGGTGGTAGCCGGGCGACCCGGGATCCGCCAGGGCCCCCAGGAAGGTCTGGAGCGCACTCTGGTTCGCGTACGAGAAGCTCACGAGGACGTTCATCGCCCCCTCCGGCGAGGCATCCAACGGTTCCGATCCGGGCAGGACGGCGTCCGACGGTGCCTCCGGGACGGCCGACAGCGGGGCCGACTCCAGCGCGGGGAGGGCAAGGGACGACGCCCCGGGCGCGGGGCGCGGACCGACGGCGATCCCCCCCGCGCTCGACGCGGGGGTCCGCGCTGGAGCCGCGACGGACACCGCGAGAACCGCGAGGACGGCGAGCGCGGTCGCGAGGGCCGCGCGGCCCCGACGGTTCCGGGGCTGGCGTGTCCGCATACGTTCCGGACGACTCCTCGTCTCCCGGCGAAGAGAAGGGCGAATGCCCCGATTAAGGGTTGCCGGGGGGCCCCTTCCGCGGCCACAGGCGACGAGCCGCGATTCCGTACAGCACCTCGGACGGCCCGTGGGCGATGGGCCCGCTCCGGACATCTCGCCAGCGCTGCTCGTGCGGGAGCGCTTGGGAGTAGCCGCGTCCCCCGTGGAACTGGACCGCGTGATCGATCGTCCGCAGGGCGACCTCGCTGGCCATCGCCTTCGCGACCGCCGTCCCGGCCGCCGCCTCCCCGGAGCGCTCCGACTCCCACCGCTCCAGGGCCCGTTCCGTGAACAGCCAGGCGGCCTCGAGTTCCGCGCCGTCCCGCACGAGCGGGAACGCCACGGCCTGCTGTTCCGACAGGTTCCGGCCGAACGCGGTTCGGGCGCCGGCGTAGGCCACGGTCTCGTCCCACGAGGCGCGGGCGACCCCGAGGTAGATGGCCGCCAGGAGCCCCCGCTCGCGCGCCAGCTCGCCCAGCACGTACCGAAACGCGGCGCCCTCCTCCCCGATACGGGCCGCCGAAGGGACCCGGACGTCGCGGTACTCGACCCACCCTCGGCGCTGCCACCGCTCGCCGAGATCCCCCGCGCCGACCGTGCAGCGGACCCCCGGAAGGTGCTGGTCCACGAGGAAGGCGGTGATGCCCTCCTCGGCGACGGGCGGGGGAACGCGGGCGTAGACGATCGCCGCCCCCGCGTCGCCCGCGAACGCGACCTCGCTCTTCTTCCCGTTCAGGACGTAGCCGCCGCCGTCCCGTCGCGCCTCGAGCGCGATGGCGCCGGCGTCCGATCCGGCGTCGGGTTCCGTGACCTGGTTGCCGACGAGCTTCTCGCCACGCAGGAGCGGACGGAACCAGGCGTCCACCGCGGCGGACGACCCGTGCTCGGCGAGAACGGAGGCGAACTCGGGCTGGATCGCCAGCTTGGCGAACGCCGTGCCCCCGAGGTATCCGAGGTGGAACAGGGCGGTCGCCACCCGTCGGAGGGGGAGCTGGCGGCCTCCCAGGGTCGTCGGCAGGGTCAGACCGAGGAGCCCCTCGGCGCCCAGGGCGCGGAACTCGGGCCACGGGAACTCCGGTCGCCGGTCCAGCTCCCGGAACCGTCGCGGGAGCTCGAGCCGCACGGCCGCATCCCGGATCTCCGCGACGATCGGGTCGTCCGGGAGGGGCCAGAGCCCTCGGGGGTCAGCCATCCCCCCCCGTGGTGCCGGGGAGGCCGGCGGCGGGTGGGCCGTGGGGCGGGTCGTCGCCGATCACCCCGTCCCTCCGAAGTCCGGCGATCCGCCCGGCCGGGTACCCCAACAGATCCCCCAGCACTCGGTCGTTGTCCTGACCGAGCCAGGGCGCACCGCGCCAGACGCCGCCGGGGGACCCGGAGAACTTCGGTGCGACCCCCGCCCCCTTGACGCGTCCCGCGATCGGATCCTCCCACTCGACCAGCATCCCCCGCGCCCGATAGTGGGGGTCCCGTGCGATGTCCGCGATGTCGAACACGCGCGCGATCGCCACGTCGTGCTCGCGACCCAGTCGTTCGAGCTCGGCGCGCGAGCGTTCGCGACAGAAGTCGGCGATCGCCCGGTCCACCGGTTCGCGGTGCGCGAGCCGGTACTCCGGGACGTCGAACGCGGGGTCGGTGAAACCGATCATCCCCTTGAGCCCCAGCCAGCTGTCCGGGGTCGGGGCGGCGACCACCACCCATCCGTCCGAGGCCGAGTGAACGTCGTACGGGTGGAGTCGCGCATGGCCGGTGCCGTAACGGCCCCGCACGACGCCCCGCATGAAGTAGTCGATCGCCAGGTTCTCCAAGAGGACGAAGAAGATCTCGTACTGGGCGACGTCCACCGACTGCCCGCGACCCGTCCGCTGGGCGTGGAAGTGCCCCATCAGGCCGGCCGTCGCCGCGGCGAGGCCGGTCACGGTGTCGTTCAGCGCGGTGCCGGAGCGCATCGGCGGTTCCGGATCCGGGTTTCCTTGCAGCGACAGGAAGCCGCTCAACGCCTGGGCGGTGAGGTCGTACGACGGGGCGCCGATGCGGTCGGGGTCCCCCGTCTGCCCGTTCCCCGAGACGTGGACGATCGTGAGCCGGGGATTCGCCTCCCAGACCTCGGCGTCGGAGAGACCGAGGCGGTCGTACGTCCCCGGCCGCGACGATTCGATCCAGATATCCGATTCCCGGGCCAGGTCGAGAAAGACGCGCCGCCCTTCCGGCTTGCGGACGTCCAATCCTACGGAGAGCTTGTTGCGGGCGTACTGGGCCCACGACTCCGAGACCCGGTCCTCGGGCGAGCCGCCGGGGAGAAGCGGAGCAAGGCGTCGGGTCGGGTCGGCGTACGGCGGGGCGAACGGAGGGGCTTCCACGTGCACGACCCGGGCACCGAACTCTCCGAGGTACGTCGCCGCCCACGGCCCGGCCACGTACCGCGCCGACTCGAGGACGCGCAGACCGCTCAGGGGCCCGAACGCCGGGACGAGACCGCCGTCCGGTTCTCCCGCCGCCACGCCGCACGACCCCGACCCAACCCATTAAACGAGGAGGTTCACCGGAAAACCTCGCGGACCAAATACGGTGCGCCGCTGGACCGTCCGATGACCGAGCCGCCGTGGGTCCGATTCGAGGGGGAGCGATTCCGGGACGAGCTGACCCGCTTCAAGATGGAGAACCACCCGTTCAGGGCCCATCCGTTCTTCGCCGACGTGGAGCACGGGAACGCCCCCAAGCCCCTGGTCCGGTCCTGGGTGAAGCAGTTCTACCCGTGGCTAGCGGTCGTTCCGCACGCGATGGCGGAGCGGTACTCGAACTGTCCGCCGGACCCGGCGAATGACCCGTACCGGCGGCTGATCCTCGACCAGCTGCTGGAGGAGGCCGGCGACCCCCACGGCAAGACCACCGGACATCCGGAGCTCTGGCTGCGGTTCTGCGAGGGGCTCGGGGTTCCCCGCGCCGAGGTCTACGGCCAGACGATCCTGCCGAACACGATGGTCGCGATCGACGATTTTCTCTACACGAACCGCGTGAACCCGTTCTACGTCTCCGCCGCCGGTTCTTCCGAACCCCCCAACGTCGAGCTGTGCGCCCGACTCCTGCCGGCGTTCCGCAGCCACTACGGGGTCGCGGAGGACCACCTCGAGTACTACCGACTCCACGTGACCGCGGACGTGGAGCACAGCGAGTGGATCGGCCGGATCGTCGCCGCGTTCGCCACTACGTCCGAGGTCCGGCAGCGGATGTGGGAGCAGATGCTCCGCGGGTTCTCCATCCATGCACTCATCGTGGACGGGGTCCTCGCCGCGGAGCGGGCCGCGCCGAAGAAGATTAAATAGGCCGGGGAGCGTTCGGGGACCGATGGCAGGCCGGACCGACGCGCGCGCGGGTCGTGAGCCGTCCGCCCGGGCTGCCGGGGCCTGGCTCTGGTGAGCGGGAGGCGCCGGGAGGGCGCCGTCCCGATGCGTCCTTCGTGACTTCGGGCCGGACCTTCCGGGCGTCTCCCCCTCCGAGCCCCACCATACCGGGGAGAACCGATGCACGGTAAGCAGATCCGACTGAAGCGCCTCT
>JASHSP010000087.1 GCA_030038655.1 Thermoplasmata archaeon
CGCCGCCCCAGCGGGCCGAGGGGCTCACGCTGGGGGACAGGGAGGTCCACGTGTTGTCGGAAAACTCCCAGGTGTCGCCGAAGGCCACGTTGCCCCCGTAGCCGCTGTACCCTCCGAACAGGATGGTGGCGCCCAGGGACGGCGAATACGCCGCCTGGGCGGCCGACCGAGGTAATGGGGCCTCGCGGAGCGCCGCCGAAAGGTTCGTCCAGAGCCACGAGGCTTCGGTCGTGGCCGGGGTCGCACCGGTGGCCGGCGGGGGAGCACCGGCTCCCGAAACCGTTGAAGAAGGCACCGGAGAGCCCACGGAGGCGGCCAGGGCGGTGGACGCCAGCATGATCGCCGCCAGGGCGACACCAACGGCTACCGTCGAGTGAATCGACCGGGGTCGCCTCGCTGTCGGCACGGGCGCACCAGGTGCGCTAGTGTGCGACTCACGATAAGCCTACGGGTGAAGCGACGCCGACTTCGTCGGGGCGGGCGGAGGCGGTCCGCCGGAGACTGACAGCGAACCGGGGCCCGGGAAGCGAAATCGCGGCTCTCCGTCGAACCTCTCCGGGCCTCGAACCTTAAATCGGATGCCGGGCTCGCCGGCGTCGATGGCGGCCAAACGCACAGCCCTTGCGGTCTGGGAAGGCGACCTGCTTCGCGGTCACGGCACGGTGAAGGGCACCAGCGGCGCGCTCGGGGAGATCGCCGTCTCCTGGGCTGCCCGCACCGAGTCACCGGGCGGAAAGTCGAGCCCCGAGGAGCTTCTCGCGGCAGCCCACGCATCCTGCTTTTCGATGGCGCTGTCTGCGGGACTCGGCCGCCTGCAGAAACCCCCGCTTCGGCTCGCGGTGAGCGCGACCGCAACGTTCGACAAGGTCGGCGACGGTTGGAAGGTCACGACCATGGAACTGGACGTGACCGGCAAGGTGCCCGGGATCTCCCCGGCGGAATTCGAGGCGGCGGCCCAGGCCGCGAGCCTCGGCTGCCCGATCTCGGGCGCGCTCAAGGGCAACGTCACGGTCAGCGTCCGCGCGAAGCTCGACTGAGTACCCTCCCCGCGGGCCCGCCCGCCGCCCGCGCCGGGGCGATCCGGCCGGGCGTCAACCGACGACGAAGTCGCCCAAGTTGCGCTGCGTACCCTTCTTCCGGCGGGAGCTGGGTCCCTCTCCCGAGGCCGGTGCCGGCGACTCCTCGGTTCCGAAGGACGACTCCGGAGCGGCCGACGCTCCGGGGAGGTCCGGGACACGCAGCTCCCGCACCGCGTCGGCGTCGGCGGAGGTCCGGAGCAGGTATCCGACCTCCTCGTCGGTCAGCTCGAGCTCGGTGACGATCGCGCGCGCGACCGACATCGACCCGGACTTCCGGCGCGCGCCCGGGGGCGGCGTGACCATGCCTTCGAGGAAGGGGAGTTCCAGGGTCCGCGCCTTGCCGCGCGAGAGGTGCGCCCGGGCTCCGACCTTCGCGGCGACCGAGTCCCGGAGCGATCGTGCGTAGCGGGATTGGCCCATCTCCCCCAGGAATCTCGGGAAGGCGGCCGTCCCCGACGACCGGACCGGTCGGTCGTGGAGCGCGAGACCGACGCCGCCCGTCAGCAGTTCGCCCGCGTAGCTCCACAACCCGAACACCCGCTCGCGGCGGGCTCGCACGAGGAACCGGTCGGCGGCGGACAACGCGGCGAACGCCCGGTCGCGGCGCGCGGCGTCGGGCGCGAAGTGCGGCAGGTTCTCCTCGATCCACGGGAGGAGATCGTCGGGCGGCGCGTCCAATCGCTCGCGGATCTCCGCCGAGCGGTAGTACCGTGCGGAGGTGAGGACCTCCTCCGTGAGCCGGGCGAAGTCGCTGGTCCGGTCGCGCGTCCCGAGAACCTGCCGGGGCAGGACCCCGGCGGGCAGCGAGAGCACCGCGTCCAGATCGTTGAGCGCGGCCCGAAAATCTCCGCGCGCCCGCGCCACGATCCCCTCCAGGAACTCCGGGCCGACCGAGAGCCCTTCGTCCCGGGCGATCCGCGCCAGTCGCGCCGCCACCTCGTCATCGTGGATCGGGTAGAACTGGATCCGCGCCAGCCCCGCCCGGAGGGCGGGGGCGTTCCGGGTCAGCGCCCGTTCGTCGTTCACGGTGAGCACGAGCGGCTGCAGGGTCGTGCGCACGAGCCGGGCGATCGCGCCGAGCCCGCCCCGATCGGACAGGTCCTCGACCTTGCCGGAGGCGCGCCAGTCGTCGAGGTCCTTTCGGGCCTCGGGAAGCCGCGCCCAGCCGGCGTTCCCCGGCGACCTCGGGACCGCGGCCCACTCCTCGAAGCGCCGACGCTTCGGGGTCGCCCCGAGGCCCCACGCCGTGTTCAGTGCCTCCACGGTGCCGTACCGGCCGCGCAGGAACTCCGCGAGCGGAGGCGGGGCCCTCACGGGCCGGGACGACTCCGACGAGCGACCGGAAAGGCAGTCGGCCTCGTCGAGGAGCAGCAGGGCCCGCCGATCGCCTCGGGGGCCGCCGTACTCGCCCAGGGTGTGGGAGAGAGAGGCCCGTCCGGCCACGCGCTCGATTGCCGACTGGTTCCGAGCGTCGGAGGCGTTCATCTCCACCACCGTCCACCCCATCTCGGAGGCAACGGCGAGCGCCGCGGTCGTCTTGCCCACGCCCGGCGGTCCGGCGAGTAGCGCGGCGCGACGCGCGGGTACCTTTGGTCCCCTCCACGCTTCGGCCCAAGCCCTTAGCTCGGCCCGGGCCCGAGGGTTTCCGACGATCTCGTCGAGACGGCTGGGCCGCAGCCGTTCGGCCAGCGGGAGCCCCTCCGCGCCACCGGGTACCACGACGGGGGGAGGGATGCAGTCGCATAAGGCATCGCGACGTCCGTCCCCGAGCACCGTGCCGTCGCCGCTTACGTACCGAGAGGGTCTGACCGTGGCCATGGCGCCCCTCGCCGGTCCGCCGGTCGAACAGCGGGCGGTGCCCGGTCGGACATACACCGTGTCGGCGATCGCGCTGGACCTCGGCGGGATCCGGCCCGACTCCGTGTTCTCCCGGCGGTCGGCGGTCGCCCGGGTTCGGAAGGCCCGAAGCGCCGGCGTGACGGTGTTCGACCTTGCTCACGGAGAGGACGCGTCCGTCGCGCTGGGGATGCTCGCGGAGGCGCTCCCCGACGGCGACCCCGAGCTCGTGGCGCTGGTCGGACCGTCGCGCAACGGAAGGGGGCCGCCTGCCCGGCCCGAGGCGGCGGACCCCGGGGGGCTCACGGACCCCGAGTCGGCGGTTCGCGCCCTCCTGCAATCCGTTCGGAGTCGCCGCGGCTGCCCGCGCCTCGTGGTCGAGTGGCCGGAGGTCCCGGGCCCGTCGGACTCGGGGGCGGTCGTCGCAGCGCTCGCTCGAGCGGTCGCCGAGAACGAGATCCTGGACTTCTCGTTCCCCCTGGACCGCGGGACGGCCGCCGTCGATCCTCTCGGAGCCGGCCTCCGCTCCGTCCGGCTTTCGCTGCTCGATGCGGGGGCCCTCCCGGACTCCCCGGCCTCGGCACCCCCGGGGCCCCCCGGTTGGGTCGTGCACGACCCGTTCTCGAACGGACGCCTGGACGGCACGGCGCTAGCCGGACTGGCCGACCGGCCGCGGCGGCCGAACCCCCCGGCCCGGATCCAGGACCTGCGCGCCGCGCTCGAGCCGGTCCTCCGCCTCGGGTACCTGACCGAGCACCGCGGTCGCACTCTCGCCCAAGCTGCTCTCCGGTTCTGCCTGGCGTGGCCGTGGGTCGTGACGGCCGTTGTCCCCGTCCCCGACGCCTCGCGGTTCGACGAGGTCATCGGTTACGCGCGGGCTCCCCCGTTCACCCCCGCCGAGCTCGCGCGGTCCGTCGCCCCGAAGGTCCCGGGCCCGGTCCCTTCTCGCTCCCCCCGGTCGGCCGGGCCGTAGCGCTCAAGACCGATCCCGTCGTGGTTGCACCGTGTTGGAGCCGGGGACGAGCGCGCCGGCGTTCACCGGTACGACGCAGGACGGACGACCGTTCTCCCTGGAGTCCCTCCGCGGCCGGCCCGTGGTGCTGTACTTCTACCCGAAGGCCGGGACGGCCGGCTGCGCGGCCGAAGCACGGGGGTTCGCGGAGCATTACGCGGAGCTGCGCGACGCCGGGGTCGCGGTGGTGGGGGTGAGCGTGGATACGGTGGAGTCCCTGGCCAAGTTCGCCGCCGACTGCGGCCTTCCTTTCCCGCTGGTCGCGGACCACGACCGCGCGATCGCGCGAGCCTACGGCGTGCTTGGACTTCTCGGACTCGCGAAACGGACGACGTTCTTCGTGGGCCCCGACGGACGCATCGAGGACGTGGTCCAGGGGATGCTGCCCGCGCAGCACGTCCGACGCGCCGTCGAACGGCTGCATCGTCCGGCCTCGGCAACGCCCGGGACGAAGTAGCCCCGCGCCGGCCGCGACCGGGGAGGAGCCGCCCCGCGGGCATGGCTAGCGTCCCGTACGACGTCCCTGACTTGAAACCAGCGCTCGCGCCCGGGAAGCGGGGCGTGGGCGGAGCAAGGGGAGAAGAGCGCGGCGGCGCGGGCTTCGGAGGCTCCGCGCCCAATTCGCCCGCAGCCAATCCCCGGCGAGCCGCTCCGGAGGAACCTTCTTGCCTTTCCGCGGGGGATGGGGGTTCGCCGGGACGGGACGGCGGCGGGCGAGGGAGGTGGTCATGGTCGGGTCCGGTCGACGGCGTCTGCCGGCGCGCGGGCCCCGGCCGCTCCCCCGGCGTGCGAGGGCCGAGCCCCCCGGGGGAGTCCGGTGCGACTAGTCCCGGGCCACGAAGCCGTGAGCCGGTCGATTTCGCGGCGGCTCGTGTCGCCATCCCGCCCGATGGCCGCCGTGCTTCTCACCGGGTTGGCGGGAGTGATCGTCGCCGGGTACTCCGCGTACGTCGCCGTCACCGCGTACAACGTTTACCGGCACTGCAACCCCCCTCCGCCGGGATTCGGGTGCTCGTACCACGCGTTCTGGGGATTCGACCCCGCCCTGTTCCTCATCGCCTCGGTGATCGGCGTGGTGCTCGGGATCCTGCTGGTCCTGATGACCACCGTCCTGTACTTCAACCCGGAACGCCACGTCACCGTCGGCGCGATCATCGTGGGCACGTCGTTCGCGAGCATGATCGCCTTCGGCGGCGTGATCGTGGGCGCGGTGCTCGGAACCGTCGGCGGCGTCCTCGCGCTGCGCTACCGGGCCCGGGGCGCGGTGACGGAGTGGCCGGGCGCCTATCCGGCGGGAGTGCCCCCCGGCCGACCCCCGCCCCGGGCGATCTCCGATCGTCGGCCGGTGCACCCGTGGGAAGTGCCGATGGTCAATCCCCGCGCGTCGACCGCCGCTCCCGGCCGCGCGCCCGCGGCCCCGCCGCCGGCCCCGGTGACCCCACCGCTGCCGGAGCCGACCCGGCCGCCGCTCGTGGTGATCCCGACTCCGTCGCGGATCGGGCCGTTGAAGGGCTTCGAGGCGCCCCCGCCCCGAGCGATCTTCGGCGACAACGCCGAGCCTCTTCCGCCCGCCCCCTCCCCCGTCCCGGACCGCGGGGAGAGGACCCCGCCGAGGACCGTTCCGGTCGAGTCGTCGCCGCCGCCCCTGCCCCGCGGACCCCCGGAGCTCGCTACCCCGGGCTCTCGCGGGAGATCCTTGCGGCCCTCAGCGAGCCGTTCGTTCTCTGCGCCCCCGCATCGCGCTCGACCGTACGCCGGTCCCCCCCCGCCGTCCGCCGATCCCGGTCCGACCCGGCCC
>JASHSP010000088.1 GCA_030038655.1 Thermoplasmata archaeon
TTGGCCTCCACGCTCACGATCCGCCGCTCGCCGAACAGCAGCCGGTCGTACTCGATCGCCGGGATTGGGCTCATGTGGATCGCCGCGATCGAGACCGTGCCGCCGGGCTTGAGCTCGCGCAGGGCCTGGAGGACCACCTCCCCGACCGGGGCGAACACCACCGCGGCGTCCAGCCGGGGCGCCGTTGCCGGCGGGCCGCCGGCGGTCGTTCGGACGGTTTCCCGGGCCCCGAGCCGCTGGGCCAGGCGAAGGTGGTCGGGACTGCGAGAGTAGGCGACCGTCTCGTACCCGAGCCGTACCGCCAGCTGCAGCGTGAGGTGTGCCGACCCGCCGAAGCCGAAGAACCCGACCCGTCCACCGGGCGGGGGCCCGGCGAGCCGGAGCGCGCGGTATCCGATGATCCCGGCGCACAGGAGCGGGGCCGTCTCGGCCGCGTTCCCCGGCGGCAACCGGAAGGTGAACGGGGCCGCCGCAAGCACGTACTCCGCGTACCCGCCGTCCTCGCTGTACCCGGTGAACCCCTTGCGGGGGCAGAGATTCTCCCGTCCAGCGGCGCAGTACTCGCACTGTCCGCACGTGCTGTGGAGCCACGGTATCCCCACGACGTCCCCTTCGACGAAGTCGACGACCCCCCGGCCGAGGGAGGAGACCGCGCCGACAATCTCGTGCCCCGGAACGACGGCGGGCCGTCTCGGGGGGAGGTCGCCCTCCACGACGTGCAGGTCGGTCCGGCAGACCCCGCACTTGTCCACCCGTACGAGCAGCTCACCGTCCCCGGGGACGGGGACCGGGCGCTCCTCGGGGTGAAGGGGCCGAGAGGCGACGGCCCCGGGTTCGTGCAGCACCATCGCCTTCATGCGTCTTCTCGGACCGCCGGCCCTTTGTCCGGGGTCGGTCGGGGGCCCGACCGGCGAGCTTCCGTAGCCGGACGGGCGCTTAACCGAGCGGCCGGGCTGTCGGGCCCCCCGCCCGGGGCGAGGTGGCACCCCGCGGCGTGATAATCCGGTGTCGGATTCGGGCCGGGGTGAGCGACCGCTTCGGCCCGCCGTCCCGGCCCGGAGACCGGTAGGCATCGTGCCCGTCCGCGAGTCGACGGATGCCCGGCGCGCGACCCCGCCGCTCCGGGTGAACGGGGTCGATCATCCCATCGACCTGGCCCGGGAACGGAGCCTGCTGTTCGTCCTTCGGGAGGAGTTGGGGCTGACGGGCACGAAGTACGGCTGCGGCGAGGGCGAGTGCGGGGCGTGCACGGTCCTCGTCGACGGGGTTGCCGTGCGCTCCTGCACGACCTCCGTCGCGGAGGCCGTCGGTCGGTCCGTCACCACCGTCGAGGGGCTGTCTCACGGGGAGATGCTGCACCCTGTGCAGCGCGCGTTCGTGGAGGCGGGTGCGTTCCAGTGCGGGTTCTGCATACCGGGGATGATCGTTGCCGCGGTCGCCCTGTTGAACCGGAACCCTCACCCGGGGGTCGACGAGATCCGCGCGGTCATGAACGGCAACATCTGCCGGTGCGGCGGGTACCTTCGGATCGTCGAGGCGATCCGGTCCGTGGGCGGGCCGGCCCGCACGGAGTCCGAGGCACCACGTTGAACCCGTCGCCCGCCGGGCTCCCCTACGATCTGGCGCCGGCCGAGGAGCGGGACTACTTCGCTCGGTTGGGCCCCGGCCTGGTCATGGTCCTTCCCCCGCGCCCGCCCGGCCCTTCCGGCTGGGGGGCCGGCGGCCCCCCGCACGGCGGTGCCTGGATCCACCTCGGGGAGGACGGGAGGGCGCGCGCGTTCACCGGGAAGGTCGAGGTGGGGCAGGGGACGCGGACGGCGCTGTCGCTGCTGGTCGCCGAGGAGCTCGCGTTGCCCCTCGCCGCGGTCGAGCTCACGATGGGGGACACCGACGTCTCGCCGTGGGACATGGGGACGTTCGGAAGCCGGTCGATGCTGGACGTGGGCGAGCACCTGCGCGCCACCGCCGCCGCGCTGGGGGACCTCCTCCGCGAGCTGGCGGCGCCGGCACTGGGGCGCCCGGTCTCCGAGCTCGAGCTGGCGAACGGTGAGGTCCGGGCCCGGGGCGAGGCGCGCGGGCCTTCCGTCCGGTACGGCACCCTCGCGCGGGGTCTCCGACGCATCGCGACCGTCCCCGCCACCGTCCACCCCCGTGGGCCCGCCGAGTGGCAGCGGGCCGGCCGTCCGACGTCCAACCTCGGGGCGATCGAGGTCGTGACCGGGGCCCGACAGTACGCCTCGGACCTCCGCCTCCCCGGCATGCTGCACGGCCGGATCCTGTTCCCGCCTGCGTACGGGGCGCGGCTCCGGCGGATCGACCTCGACCGGGCTCGTGCCCTCCCCGGGGTCACCGTGGTGCGCGAAGGCGACTTCGTGGCCGTCGCGGCGCCCGACCCCCTGCTCGCCGGGAGGGCGCTCCGCGCCCTCGCGGCGGAGTGGGCAACCGAACCCCAACCCTCCGAGCTCGAGATCGTGGAGTACCTCCGCCGGCACCCGGCCGAGGGGGAGGACTTCTGGGACGTAGTGCACTACACGGTCGGCGACGTGGAGAGCGCCCTCGCCCGGGCCCCGGTATCCCTCCGCGCGACGTACACGACCGCCTACATCGCCCACGTGCCGATGGAGACCCACGCCGCGCTCGCCTCGTGGGAAGGAGAGCGCCTCACGGTCTGGGTGGGGACCCAGACCCCGTTCCGGGCCCGGGAGTCGGTCGCCGATGCGCTGGGGGTCCGGCCGGCGGACGTGCGGGTCGTCGTTCCGCCGACCGGCTCCGGCTTCGGCGGGAAGCACGCCCACGACCTCGCGATCGGAGCCGCCCGTCTTGCCCGCGCCGCGGGCCGGCCGGTCCGCATCGTCTTCACCCGAGAGGAGGAGTTCTCCCACGCCTACTTCCGCCCGATGGCGGTCGTCGAGATCCGTTCGGGAGCGGAGCTCGACGGGCGGCTCACCGCCTGGCAGCTTCACGACCTGAACGCCGGCTCGGCGGCGGCCCGCGGACCGTACCGAGTCCCGAACCAGAGGGTCGAAAACCAGCCGGCGGAATCGCCCCTGCCCCAGGGGTCCTACCGGGCGCTCGCGGCGACCGCGAACACGTTCGCCCGGGAGTCGCACATGGACGAGCTCGCGGCACGGGTGGGAGCGGACCCGGTGGAGTATCGGCTGCGCCATCTGGAGGACGAGCGTCTGGCCGCGGTGCTGCGCGCCGTCGCCGAGCGCGTGGGGTGGCGCCCGCGGGCGGTGCCCTCGGGCCCGGCGGCCCCGCCCGCGCTGGGCCGGGGGGTCGCCGTGGGGCTCGAGAAGGGGGGCCGCGTCGCGACCTGCGCGGAGGTCGCGGTGGACGAGGCGCGCCGGCTCGAGGTACGCCGGATCGTGACCGGCTTCGAGTGCGGTGCCATCGTGCACCCCGCCAACCTGCGGAGCCAGGTCGAGGGAGGGACGGTCATGGCCCTCGGCGGCGCGCTGTTCGAGGCCGTCCACTTCGCCGGCGGGCGCATCCTGAACCCGAAGCTGTCCGAATACCGCGTTCCGAGGTTCCGCGACGTGCCGCCCATCGAGGTCCTGCTCGTCGACCGACGCGACCTGCCGTCCGAGGGCGCGGGGGAGACGCCGCTGATCGCGGTCGCGCCCGCGGTCGCGAACGCGATCTTCGACGCCACCGGAAGACGGCTCCGTACCCTTCCGCTGGCCCCGGACGGCGCGGTGCCCTGAGCGCTCGGGCACCGGTCGGTGCGCGAGGAGCCCCCCGGACCGGGCACCGCACGCCCGGCACGCGGCCGCGGGGCCCACCCATCTTATTCGCCCCCAACGGCTACCGTTCTCCGCGATGGCCGCCTCGCTGCCGGCCCGGACGGTGGTGATGTATGTGGCGGGCGAGCCGGGGCTGCACCCCAACATCGACTCGGCCGTCCCGGGATTCACGGGCCGCCTCGCCACGGTGTTTTTGCCGTTCTCCGGCCTGCTGATGCCCCGGGGCGCCTCCGCGGCCGGGATCCTCGCGCAGCCCGGAGAGCCCCTCCCGCCGATCGCCCGCCAGTGCATACGACTCGTTCTCGACCTGGCGAAGAGGAAGCAATGGTCGGTGCAGGTCGTGGACATCTCCCAGGAGAAGGCGGCCGAGACGCAGATCCTCGCGTGGCTCGGCCCGGACGTCCATCTTCCGGTGCTGTTGCGGCCGGACGGGGCTCGGCTGGTGGGCGAGGAGCAGTTCACGCCTGGCCGGATCCGAAAGTTCCTCGCCGACGGCCCTCCGAGTTGAGGCGTCGTCCGAACCCCTCCGCCTCGGCCGACGGGACCGTCGACGCCGCGATGTCCGTTCTCGGCGGGCGGCCGCCCGGGGCGGACAGAAGGTATTTGGTGCGCGGAGCAATGCATTCGTCCGGCATGGCGCTCGTCCGGCCGGTGTTCCTGCGCGGCCTCTGGCGGTCGATGCGCGCCGGCGCGGGCGGGAAGGCCCCGGTGATCGCGGGGCACAAGTTGCTCTACCGGTGCAATCTCGAATGCTCGATGTGCCCGTTCTGGCGCCGGGAGGACGAGCAGCTGCTGTCGGTCGACGAGGAGGTCCGGATGATGGACTCCCTCGCGCGGGCCGGGGTCTCGTTCCTCGGGTTCGAGGGCGGCGAGCCGCTGCTCCGCCGCGACCTTCCGGAGATCCTCGCTGAGTCCCACGAGCGGTTCCACACGTCGCTCGTGACCAACGGCTGGCTCCTCCGGAACCGGATCGACGACCTCGCCCCGTACCTCGACCTCCTGTTCGTCTCGCTCGACGGGATTGGGGCGCTGCACGACCGGCTCCGGGGGATACCGGGGTCGTTCGACCGGGCGGTCGCCGGCATCCGCGCGGTGCGCGGCCGCGTTCCGCTCGCCATCAGCTCCACGATCACGCGCGAGAACATGGACGACGCGGAGAAGGTCGTCGAGCTCGCGCGGCGGTTGGGGGTCGGGGTCACCTTCCAGGTGGCGTACAACTACTCGACCGCGGACCGGATGGCCCCCGAGGGGCAGAAGCTCCGGGGGACGCTCGAGCGGCTCCTCGCCCTCAAGGAGGCGGGAGCGCCGATCCTCGAGTCGCGCGAATACTTCACCAGTGTCGTCGACTCGTGGTATCGCGGGATCCCGTGGCGGTGCAAACCATGGATGACGATGAACGTCGACCCGCAGGGCCGGATCGTGCTCCCGTGCTATACGCTCCGGGAATACGGCGGGGACACCCCGGTCTGGGACGTGGACGTCCGAGCGTTGTGGAACTCGTACGACTGGGGCCCGTACGAGCGGTGCAACAAGTGCGCCCTCGCGTGCTACCTTGAGCCGTCGCTGTTCCGCTGGACCAGCCCGACGATGATCCGCGAGCGCATCCTCGACCCGATCATCTCCTACCTCGACGCATCGCCGACCCCTGCGTTGACGATGGTCCCGACGTAGTCCGGCAGGGGGCTCGGGACCGCCTCCCGACGTGCGGCTACGACGGCCGCGGCGTATGGCAGCGTGTGCACGCGACGGACCAGGGCGCGTTGATCAGCTTGCACCGGGCACAGACCCACGCGCGCTTGCCCGCCGGCGCCGCGGAGCTCCGGTCCGGCGCGGCGGGGGGCGGGGCGGCTGCTGGCGGGGGCGGCGTGGCGGGGGCGCTCTCGGGCGGTCC
>JASHSP010000089.1 GCA_030038655.1 Thermoplasmata archaeon
TCGACCGGCGCCGGAACCGGACCAGGTTCGGGTCGACGCGGCCGGTCGCCACGCCGTAGAGGAGTTCGGCGAAATTGCCCTCCTCGTATTCGACGAGGACGTTGATCGCCTCGGGGTCGCCGAACCGCGCGTTGAACTCGAGCAGCTTCGGTCCTTCGGCGGTCAGCATGAACCCGCCGTAGAGGATGCCGCGGTAGGACAGTCCCTCGGCCCGGAGGGCCGCGACCGCCTTCTCGAGGCACTCAACGGCACGGTCCCGGTCTGACGCGGCGAGGAACGGGAGGAGATGGTCTCGCTGCGAGTACGCCCCCATGCCACCGGTGTTCCCGCCGAGGTCACCCTCGAGGCCGCGCTTGAAGTCCTGGACCGCGGGCATCGGGTAGATCCCGGTGTCGGTGACGAACGCCATGAGGCTGAACTCCTCGCCGTCGAGCTTCTGCTCGAGCAGCACCCCATCGCCCTGGACCAGCAGCGACTTCGCGTAGATCGCCCCTTCCTTCGTCTCCGCAAAGTCGGCGCCCTGCACCCGCACGCCCTTGCCGCCGGTGAGCCCGCTCGGCTTGACGACCCACGGTCCGGGGAACTCGAGGACGGCCCGGTCCACCTCGTCGGGGGTGGCGGGCGCTAGGAACCGGGGCTGGGCGGGCACGCCGTGGCGCCGGAGCAGCTCCCGACAGAACACTTTGGACGTTTCGATGCGGGCGGCGCTCCGGTCGGGGCCGACGGTCGGGACCTGGGCCGCGCGAAGCCCGTCCGCAACGCCGTTCGCGAGCGCCGCCTCGGGTCCGAGTACGGCGGCCTCCGCCTGTTCGCGCCGCGCGAACGCCACGATCCGCTCGGCGTCAGTCGGCTGGAGCCGGGACGCGACGCGGGCCAGGCGCTCCAGGCCCGGATTCACGTTCGGGCTGGCCACGAGCAGCTCCGCACCCGCGCGCACTAGGGTCGCCGCGAGGACGTGCTCGCGGGCCCCCCCACCGACCAGCAGCCAGCGCATGACCGTGACCGCGCGGAGGCCGGACGGGTTAAAGGGGCGTCGGACGGCCGCCCGCCGTCCGGGGGCGGCCGCGCGGCCGCGCCGCCACGCTTAAGAAGCGGTCGCCGGTCGCCCGGCTCTCGGAGTTCCCGATGGAAGTTCGTGTCGTCGAAAAGGAGCACGACCTCCTGCGTGTGGAGTTCCCACAGGGGGAGGAGACCCTCCTCATTCCTCTCGTCGAGGCGCTCCAGCGCGAGGAAAAGGTCGTCGAGGCGCGTTACTTCCTGGGCCACCCGTTCCTCGATCGCCCCGCCCTGTTCCTGCGCACCAAGGGGGAGAAGCCCCAGCAGGTGCTGAAGCGCGTCCTGAAAGACCTCGCCGACCTCTACGACGACCTCCTCACGGACTTTGAGAAGAGGGCGGACAAGCTCAAGGCGTAGGGAACGCCCCCACCCATGCTGAAGGAGTGCCCGCGGCACGGCTACTTCCGGGCCGAGACCTGCCCCGTCTGCGGGGAGGCCGGTCGGTTCCTCATGAACGACCGGGAGCTCGACCACCTCGGCCGGATCCTGACCGGGGTGCTTCGCCACTTCCCGGACCGCTACCAGCTCGCGATGGACGCCCACGGCTGGGTCGCGCTGCCGGAGATCGCGCGCGCCGTCGCCCAGCGCCACCCGATGTACCACTGGCTCCGGCCGCACCATCTGGTCGCGATCGCCGAGACCGACGCGAAGGGACGGTACGAGGTGAAGGACGACCGGATCCGGGCGACGTACGGGCACACGCTCGAGGTCGAGCTGGACCTGCCGACCGACAACATCCCCGACCGGCTCTACTTCCCCGTCACGAGCGAAGAGGCGACGATCGTGCTCGAGGTCGGGCTGAAGCCGACCGACCGCCGCAAGGTCCACCTCTCGAAGACCGCCGCGGACGCGCTGGCCGCGGGGAAGGTCCGTACCCCCGAGCCGGTGATCCTCGAGGTCGACGCCCGACGCGGCCGCGAAACCGGGCTCGTGATCATGCAGGCCGGGAAGACGGTCTTCCTCGTCGACCGGGTCCCCGCGGAGCTGCTCCGCCGCGCCGAGGAAGCCCCCGCGGTCGCGCCCGCCCCCGACGACGTCGGGCCCTAACCGAAGCCGTCGTCCCCGACGTTCGACTCGTATTCGGTCGTGATGTAGACCGTGACGTTCAGGTGGCTCGACACCGGGTACGGGTTCGTGAAGACGAAGGTGAAGAAGTCCGTGTACAAGGGGGAGAAGATGATCCGCCCGGCCGCCGAGTCGTTGATGGTGTAGGCCGGCGTCGCCGGATCCCGCGCGAAGTACCGCGCGTACTCGGTCGAGTTGTAGACCGCGACCGATATCTCGGTCCCCGCGGGGCGGACCGTCGTGAAGTTCCCGACGACGTAGTCCCCGCCGGTGATGTTCCCCTGGAGGACGGTGGAGTTTCCGGCGCCGAGCGTGTAGGTCCCGGAAGTCGTCAACGGATCGGTGACGACCGGAGGACCGGCGAGCGCCGTGGTGATGAGCAGGTAGGCGAGCCCGACGGCCGCGGTCACCACGATGAGCGTCCGCAGCCCGTGGGTGAGGAAGAGACGGCGCCGCACTCGCGGAGGAGCCGTCGCGAGGTCGGCCGCCCGGATCGGCGACGTTTCCCCGCAGATGCCGCACGCCGCGGCGTCGGGCCGAACGGCCGCTCCGCAGAACCGGCAGGCTCCCCACGCTTCCGGGCCGGTGGCCGCCATCCGGGCGCTCGACCGAGCGGGGCGGCTTTTGTGCTTTCGTACGAACGCTCGTGCGACCCGGGCCCTTTGGCCCGCGCGCGCCTACGTCCTGCGCTTCGGCGCCCCGAGGTTGACGACGACGTTCTTGCGACGGGTGTAGCTCTCCACGACGTGGAGGCCCTGCTCGAAGCCGAGGCCGCTCTGCTTGAACCCCCCGAACGGGGTCTGCGGGAACGTGATCGGCGGCTCGTTCACCGAGACCATGCCGGCCTCGAGCCGGCGGGCGACGGTGAGCGCGGTCGCGAGGTCACGAGTCCAGACGGAGGCGAACAGGCCGTACGTCGTGTCGTTCGCGATCCGGACCGCGTCGTCGGTGTCCGTGAACGAGACGGCCGACAGCACCGGACCGAAGATCTCTTCGCGCCCCGCGCGCGAGGAGGCGGGGAGGTCGGCCACGACCGTCGGGAGGACGAAGTTCCCGGCCGCCAGACGGGGATCGGAGGCGCGACCGCCTCCCGCCACGACCTTCCCCCCTTCCTGCCGGGCGGCGTCGATGTACTCTAGGATGCGAGCCTCCTGGTCGCGGGAGACGACCGGGCCCATCTCCACGCCGTCCTCCGTGCCCGGCCCGAGCTTCGTCGCCTCGGCGATCTTGCGGAGGCGCTCGAACAGGGCGTCCCGCACGGACTCGTGCACGGCCAGGCGGGACGCCGCCCAGCACATCTGCCCGGCGTTCCCGAAGATCCCGAGGGCGATCCCGCGCGTGGCGCGGTCGAGGTCGGCGTCGGGGAAGACGAGGACCGGGCTCTTGCCGCCCAACTCGAGCGTGACGGGTAGGAGCCGGCCGGCGGCGATCTCCGCGATCCGCAGGCCCACCTCGGAGCTCCCCGTGAACGACACCGACCGGCATCGCGGATCGCGGACGAGCGCTTCGCCGATTGCACCGCCCGGACCGTTCACCACGTTGAGGATGCCGTCGGGGATGCCGGCGTCGTGCGCCAGCCGCGCGATCGCGATCGCCGTCAGCGGCGTGAGGCTCGCGGGCTTCAGTACCACCGCGTTGCCGGCGGCGAGCGCGGGCGCGACCGATCGCATCGCGAGCAGGAGCGGGTAGTTCCACGGCGCGATGTGCACCGTCACCCCGAGCGGCTCGCGGACCGTGTAGTCGAACCGGCTTCCCGGTACCGGGATCGTCTCGCCCTGGATCTTGTCGGCCAGTCCCGCGATGTACTCGAGCGTGCGGACGACGAACCCGATGTCGACGCGGGCCTCGCGGAGGGTCTTTCCCATGTTCTCGGTCTCGAGCCGGGCGAACGCCTCCTCCCGCTCCTCGAGCAGCCGGGCGAGCGAGAGGAGCGCCTTCGCGCGTCGGGCACCGTCGTCCGCCGCCCAGCCGGACTGCCGGAACGCCGCGTCCGCAGCCTCCATCGCCCGTCGGGCGTCGTCCGCGTCCGCGACGGCGACCTGGGCGAACGGCACGTTCGTCGCCGGATTGAGGACCCCCCGGGTCTCCCCTCGATTGCCCGGTTCTTCCCGGCCCCCGATCACCAGCCCGTACGTTCCCGACGCCGCCGCCATCGCGGCCATCGAGCGCGGACCGTCACTTAGCAGTTGGGGAGGAGCGTCACGGTCGGATCGGGTACGTCCGCCGCTTCCACGAAACGGTCCCCCCGCCGATTCCGCGGCGCAACGACGAGAGGATCGCTACGATGTAGAAGCCGACGGCGAGAGGATAGAGCAGCCCGTAGGCGGCGGGAGCACCCACCGCCCGGGCGAAGACTACGTGCTTCGCGAACAGGGCGAACGCGAGGAGGGCGCCGAACGCCGTGACCAAGTAATCGCCCGAGGCGAGGCCGAGCGGGAGGACCGCCAGCGGAAGCCAGAACATCCCGACGAGCCCCGCTAGGAAGCCGACCTGGCGCGTGGCCGAGAACTCGGTACCGTAGACCGTCTTGCGGATCCCCTCGAACATCTCTCCTCGATCACGGTACATCCGCGTCCGAACGAGATGCGGGGCGAAGGCGACTCGGATCGTGCGACCGGTGGACTTGAAGCGGCGGGCCAGCGCGACGTCCTCCAGGAGATGCGAGCGGATCGCCTCGTGGCCGCCGAGCGACTCGTAGACCGACCGGCGCACGAGGCAGAACTGGCCGTTCGCCATGGCCGCGCGCGAGGTCGCGCGGTTGACGTGCGGGGCCCGGAAGTACGTGAGGACCATCTGGATGTAGAACGGAAGCACCGTCCGCTCCCAGAAGCCGACCATCTCGATCTCGCTGGCGCAGCTGGCGAGCGCCGCGCCCTCCCGCTCGGCCCACGCCACGGCGGTGCGGAGCGCGGCCGGATGGAGGCGGACGTCCGCGTCCAGGAAGAGGATCCACTCGCCGTCCGTCGCGCGGGCGCCGGTCCAGCAGGCCCAGCTCTTGCCAACCCATCCTGCCGGGAGCGGTGGTTCCTCCACCCTCCGGACACGCGGCGCGCGCGCGTCGATCACGGCCTTCGTACCGTCCGTCGACCCGCCCTCCACGACCACGACCTCGAAGTCGGGATACTCCTGCGCGAGGGCCGTCTCGAGGGTCTGCGGAAGGTCGAGCTCCTCGTCCCGGGCGGCGATCACGACGCTCACCCTCGGGAAACTCCCCGGCCCGCCGTCCGCCGTCGTGGGTTCGAGCCGCGGCATCTCGGCGGCCAGCCAGAGCGCCCAGCCCTGGTAGAGAAGGACGACGGCCGAGCCGGCCGCGATCCCAACCTCGGAGAGCTCGGAGAGCATCTCTCGGCGTAGACCCGTCCTAATAAAGCCCCGCCCGCTCGGTCGACGGAGTCCTCCGTCGATGGGGACGGTCGAACATCCCCGCATTCGCCCGGAGGTCCTCGAGGACCGTCTCTACCAGAAGGCGATTGCGGAGACGGCGGTCGACCGCAACACGCTGGTCGTTCTGCCGACGGGCCTCGGCAAGACATCGATCGCGCTGCGCGTGATGGCCGAGTACCTCCTTCGACGCCCGACGGAATCGATCCTGTTCCTGGCCCCGACGCGGCCGCTCGTCGTGCAGCATGCCCGGTCGGTGGCCGGGACGTTGTTCGCGCCCGAGCCCCTCACGCTGACGGGCGCGGTCTCGCCCGAACGACGGGCCGCGCTCCTCCGGCCTCCCCAGATCGTGCTGGCCACCCCCCAGGTCGTGGCGAACGACCTCGCGCACGCCGAGTTCCCGCTGGCGACGTTCTCGCTGATCGTCTTCGACGAGGCGCACCGGGCCGTCGGGGACTACCCGTACGTTGCGATCGGCCAGGCCAACCGTCTCGGCCCCCGCGCCCGCGTCCTCGCGATGACCGCCTCTCCCGGCGGGAGCCTGGCCCGGATCCTCCAGGTGTGGGCGCACCTGGGCATCGAACGGTTCGAGTACCGCACGGAGGCGAGCCCGGACGTCGCCCCGTATCTCCACGGGATCGCGGTCCAGGCGATCACCCTCCCCATGCCGCCCGAGGTCCAGCACCTCGCGATCCTGTTCCGGACGGCGGTCGCACGCCAAGCGGACGTCCTCCGCCGGCTCGGCCTCCTGCCCGCGGGCGAAGCGAACCGGCGGACGCTCCTCGAGATCGGGGCGCGGTTGCATCGCGAGCTCAACGTCGGTCGCAGCGCCGGCCCCCAGCCGGCGACCCTCTGGCAGGCGGTGACCGCGCAGTCCGCCGCGATGAAGGAGCTCCACGCCCTGGAGCTGATCGAGACGCAGGGCGTCGACGCGCTGCGCGAGTACCTCCTGCGCCAGGACCCCGCGAGCGGCGGGCGGCGTTCGCCGGCCCAACGGGCGTTCCTGAACGACCCCGACGTGGTCGCCGCCCGACAA
>JASHSP010000011.1 GCA_030038655.1 Thermoplasmata archaeon
CGGGCCGGCGCCAGGTCGACGGCGCGGAGGCGGCCGTGCGCCACCGGGGCGAGCACGAGCGCTCCCCACAGCATCCCCTCGGCCTCGAGGTCGGTCCCGAACGTCGTCGCGCCGCGGACCTTGTCCGCCGCGTCCGGCCGGACCGCGCTCATTCGTTCACCCTCCGGTGCGCCTCCGCGACCGCGCGGGCGATCGCGGCGTAGCCCGTACAGCGGCAGAGGTTCTCCCCGAGGCCCTCCAGGAGGCCCTCGACCGGGACCGCGCGCCCGTCGACCTTCAGGCGCGCGGTCAGGGCCATCACGAACCCCGGCGTGCAGTACCCGCACTGCAGGGCGCCGGCGCTCCGGAACGCTTCCTGAACGTGTCGTCCGATCGGGTCGGCGCCGACCGCTTCGATGGTCGTGACCTCTTCGCCGTCGACCTCGTGGGAGAACGTAAGGCAGCTGAGGACGGAGGCACCGCCGACCAGCACGGTGCAGGCGCCGCAGCCCCCGGTGCGGCACCCCTCCTTCGTCCCCTTGAGGCCGAGCCGCCAACGCAGCGTGTCGAGGAGGCGCTCCTCGCCGGGAACCCCGTCAAGGAAGTACGGCCGACCGTTGACGGTAACGGCGAGGCGGGGCGATGTCATCCGGGGCCACCCTCCCGAACGATCGTCGCGCGGACCGCGCGGGCGAACAGCACGCTCGCCACCGTTCGTCGGTACTCGTCGGTCGCCCGCCGGTCGGTGACGAGCGCCTCGTGCCTCGCGAGCCGGGCCCCGGCGTCCGCCAGCGCCGACGCGGACGGACGGGCGCCGGCCAGCGCGGCCTCGGCCTCGGGAACGCGCGTCGGCCGCGGCGGCACCCCGCCGAGCGCGACGCGCCACGATCGGTGCGCGGGGGAGAACGCCACCGCGACCGCCACCTGGGAGATGTCGTTCGCCGGCCGGACGCGCTGCCACAGGTACGCGGACGGCCGCGCTTCAGGGATCCGGATCGAGCGGATCAGTTCGGCGCGGCCGAGCGCGGTCCGCCGGGAGCCGAGAACGAACCGGTCGACGCTCATCCGGCGCTCGCCGTCCGGCCCGACCAGGTCGACCTCGGCGTCGAGGACCAGGAGGACCGGGATAAGGTCGGAGGCCGGCGCGGATCGCCCCAGGTTGCCCCCGACGGTCGCGCGGTTGCGCAGCGCGATGCCGCCGATAGCACGAACCGCGTCGTGGAGGGCGGGCAGGCGGTTCGGAAGCTCGGGGTCCGTTTCGAGGGCCCGCAGCGAAAGGGTGCTGCCGACCGTCAGGGCCCCGAGGTTCCAGTCGAGCGTCCGCCACGGAAGCTTGCGCAGCGACACGACCGCCCGGGGGTCGGCCCGTTCGCCCTCGAGGTCGAGCAGCAGGTCGGTCCCCCCGGCGAGCACGGCGACCTCGTCCGGCGGGAAGGCCCGGAGGGCCGCGATCGCTTCTTCGACCGACCGTGGGGTGACGAGGTCGAACGGCGGCATCCCCCTCCGGCGCGGCGAGGCCACGCTTATCGCTTCGGGTCGATCCCGGGTACGCCCGCCTTTTTATGCGAAGAGCCATCCCGGACACTGGCGGGGCATGCCATTCGAACTCGCGTTGCGTTACACCACGCCGTTGACGCCGGTCTCGGACTTGGACGAGGTGCTGCGCGAGTTCCTCCGGATGGTCGGCTACCTGCCGGACGGCGAGGAAGGACGGGGATCGGAGGGACCGATCTCGCAGAGCCTCGCGTTCCGCCTCGTGCGGGAATGCCTCCTCCGCGACCCGAGCCGGCCGTGGTATGCCGACGAGCTGACCGCGGTCCTGCACACCTCGAAGCCGACGATCTACCGGCACATCAACAAGTTGAAGGCCCTCGACCTGCTGGAGGAGGTCGTCGGCATGGGCGAGGGGAAGGGGCGCAAGGGGTACCGGGTCCGTTACGGGAACATGGCGCGCGCGTGGGATTTCACGGAGGCGAACGCGCAGAACGCGTTGCGGCGGTACCGCGAGACGGTCAACCATCTCCAGTCGCTCATCGAGCGCGCGGCGGCGGAGCCGCCGCCCAAGGTCGCTCCGAAGGTCGCCGCGCCCATGCGCGCGCCGGTGCGCGACCGGGGACCCCGATGACGGCGGACGGCGCGGGGGCGAAGCGCTCCGCGATCACGCTCACCCCGGGCTCGCGGGTCCGGGTCCGCTCGGCGGGTCCGGACGACAAGGCGATCGTCTCGACCGGGTCGTTCCGTGGCCTCGTGTCGATCGGCGGGGACAACGTCCTCGCGATCGAGCTGGACGGCACGGACCCGCCGTCCCCCGACGTGCCGACCACCGGCGGGGAGAAGGGACGAATCCGGCTCGTCCCGATCTCCGCACTTCTCGCGATCGACATCGTCGAGGCGGCGAAGGCCGAGGAAGAGAAGCGGAGCGAACCGGCCCAGTCGCCGGGGTACTTCCGCTAGCCCGCCCGGGAACGGGCTTGCTGGGAGTTTCGCCGTGGGCGGTCCCACGATTTCGAACCCAGGTCGTCGGCTTCGAAGGCCGACAGGATAGTCCAGACTACCCCACAAGCCCGCCCGGCGCGCGAGAGGGGGCGGTCTATTTGGCCGTTCCGCGCCGGCGTGACGTTACGGCGCGACCCCGTCGGGCGGCGACGGGCCCGTCGGCGGCGGCCGGAACGAATCGAGCGTCGTCTGGGCGGTCGACCCGGGAAAGAGGCTCGCGAGCGAGTCGGCGAGCACCCGGATCCGCTGCCGGAGGTACGGGGTGATCCCTTCCATCTCGCTCAGCCGCTGCGAGAGCGGCAGGTACTTCCGGACCGAGGCCTCGTAGACCGTCGACAGCAGCTCCCCCCCGCACGGGTTCCCCCCGGCGGCGGGGTCGACGCACCGTCCGGAGAGCGTCGGCCGCCGATAGATCGCGCCGCAGACGCGGCAGCGGAACTTCTGCGTCGCATACCCCTTCAGGTTCCCCATCACGTCCGGTAGGAAGTGGGCGTTGAGGACGAGCCCGACCGCCTGGGCCACGTCGACCGCCCGGATCTGCGTGGTCAGGAGGACCGAACGTTCGACCAGGTCGGTCATCGACCGGCCGTCCCGGTAGGCGGAGCGGACCGGACCCCCGGCGATCCGGCGCGTGTCGTGGGTGAAACCGTACTGCGAGAGCGAGCGCGGCGTCCCGAGCCGCTTCCCCACGAGGTCGATGCCGGCCTCGACCTCCTTCGGGTGGTTCCCCGCGGCCGCGGCGCGGAACAGCTCGAGCGGGTACCGGCTCCCGACGTCGACGTTGTGCGCCTCCTTGTCGACCTCGGTCGCCTCGAGCCGGGTGGTGAGCACGAGCGGCTTGTCCATCAACGCACCCCGAGTCTCGGGCAGGTAGGCGCGCGAGAAGTTGAGCAGGGCGTCCAGGAGGAGCGTGACCGAGTCCTCGTCCCCGTCGCAGTTCCGCCGCTTCGCGGCGTGGAACACCGGGGAGGCAAAGCAGGCCTCCGCGGACGTGAACCCGAGGATCCGGCCGGCGACGCCTCCCGACGTGTGCGGGGCGAGCGCGACCACGATGGCCCCGACGAGGTCCTCCGGCCGCTCGGCACGGTAGAACGGCTCCGCGGAGTAGAGACGAACGAGCTCGTCGTCGACGAACTGGGCGAGGCGGGTGAGATACGCCCCGCACGACCGCGCGACGACGAGGTCCTGGGGAAGGAGCTCGACCAGCTGTTCGGGGTCGGTCAGCGGGGCCCCCGCCACGTCACGCGCGTAGCCGAGCCGGCGAAGGGTCGGGAGGTCGGTGCCGATCTCCGCCGGCCGGAAGTGCGTGAGGGGAAGGTTCGTGAGGTCGAACCGCGCCGTGCCGTCCTGGTAGACCGAGATCTGGTGCACGGCGCGCAGGATCCCCTTCTCGATCGGCTCCGGGACCTTGCCGGGGGACATCAGGCCCTTCACCCCCTTCGCCGCCGGAGCCTTGGTGACGTTCAGCCGGGAGAGCGCGTCGCTCCAGAGCGGGGCGATCGGCAGAGTGTGCGTCCGGACCTCCCCCGTCGGCTCGGTGTGCGCTCCGCACGCGCACCGGGGCCAGACCGAGTGCCGGCCGCACGAGGGGCAGCGCCGGACCCCGAGTTCGACCCGACTCCCTCCGCCGAGGGTGCTCCGGGCCGCGTCCGGCAGCGACCGCTTCGCGCCGCCCGCCTCGCCCACGGGAAAGAGGGCGTGGACGTTCGGTTGCATCGCGCGATGGTAGGCTTTCTCCGGGCGGCCGACCCGCCCGCCGATCCGGGTCGGAGCGCGCGCCCGGACCGGAACGCCCGCGAGCCGGCTCACGTACGCCAGCGGGTCGGCGTCGACGGGGTCGAGCGGGACGGCCCGGACGAGCGAGCCGGGGACGGCGGCGAGGCCCAGGCCTCCGACGAGGGCGGCCGACGAGTCGGCCTCGAGTCGGCGCCCGCCGGCCTCGGCCGGGCGGGAGAGCACCCCCAACCGGAGCATCGTCTCGTGCCAGGCCGGGTCGATCGGCAGCTCGAGACAGCCGTCGCGCCACCGTCCGGACCGTTCCACGAACTCGGCGAGCGCCCGGATCTCCGCCGGGGCCAGGTCGTGCCAGAACAGGAGCCAGCGCGGGTGGAGGGGCACCCCGTGGGCCCGGGACAGGTCGACCGCTTCCTCGTAGGAGGCGACGGTCCCGGCGCGATCCGGGTCGCCGCCCGCGGCCCGTAGCTCCTCCTCGTACCAGGGGATCGTGAACGCCCCCGGCGCGAGGGGACGGTTGTTCTCGAGGAACTCGCCGAACCCGACCAGGATCTCGCCGAGGTCGACGATCCGGCGAACGTACGGCAGCAGGGTCTCCGCGCGCTCGGCCTCGTGGATCGCGGTCACCGTACCGTCCTCGAGCTCGACGATCGGGCCCTCGATCGTGTCGCAGACGCCCATCGCGGACGCCTTGCCCGGGAGCTCGAGCTTCACCTGGGTCCCGATCGCCACGAAGTGCTGCAGGACGACCATCGCGGCCGGGTTCACCGCGCAGGCCGCGAGGCCGGACGTGCGCGCTCGTCCGTAGACGAGGCGAAACCCGCCCGGACGGTTCGGATGGGCCAGGATCGGCCGACCCCCGACCGCCTCGTGCAGGTACTTCGGCAGGCCCGCGTCGTCCTCCTCGGTCCGCCCGTGGCCGAGCTCGGCAAGGAATTCCCACCCTTCGAGCCCCAGCTTGTCGACGATCTTCCTCAGCTTCGCCGACTTCTGGCAGAGCCCTTCGGCGATGACGAGGCAGGCGCCGCCCCGGATCCCGTTCGTGGGGACGCGGGGGAGGTTGCGGAACGCGCTGACCTCGGCGTCCCCTTCGGTCGACTCCCCCGAGATCGCCACGGGCACGTGGGAGACGACGCGCTCGATCTCCTCGGAGGTCGGCACGTACTGAAGGTGCTGGTGAAACTTGTAGAGCGGTATCTCCTCCTTGTACCGCTCCACCTCCTCCCGGTCGGCGCGGAACGGCGCGAGGCCGAGGTCGCGTCGGACGATGTCGGCGAGGAGGACGCTGAGCGCCTGGGCGGTGCCCCCGGCCGCCCGGATCGGCCCGGCGTAGTAGAGCTCGATGTACGGCGCGCCTTCCCGGCCCTCGTGCAGGTGGACCTCGGCCAGGCCCTCGAGCGGGGCGACGAGGATACCTTCCGTGAGGATCGCGAGCCCGACCCGGAGCGCCGCGTCCACGCGGGCCGCTACCGAGCCGCCGCGGGACGGGTCCCTGGCCAGGCGCCGGGTGACGGCGACGGCCACCTCCTCCCGCGGCATGGTCGCGGCTAGGGTGCGGATCTCCTCCGAGATCCCGTCGATCCCGAGATGCGCGAGGAGCTTCTCCACGCGGGACGCCATGTCCTGGGCCCGGGGGATCTCCGGCGAGGTCTGCGGATCGAGGCCCTCCCGGCGCGCGCGAACGGCCACCTCGTACGCACGGTCTACGGTGCTTTCGATCGCGCGGGAATACTCTTCCACGTTTCGCGGAGAGGCTCCGCGGACTTAACCCCGCGGCGCGGGAGCCGCCCGGCCGGTGCGCCCGGTCCCTACGACGTCCCTCGCCGGTCGCCCGTCGCGGCCGGCCCCCCGCCGGGAAGCGATAGGCTGTTAAGGGGACCCTCCGTTCGGCCGCCATGCCCGGACCGGTCGACGCGATCGACGCGATGCTGAAGGAACGCCACCTGCTCAAGCACCCGTTCTACCTCGCCTGGTCGAAGGGCGAAGTTCCGCTGCCGACGCTCCGCTCGTACGCGGCCCAGTACTATCAGTTCGAGGCGAATTTCCCGCGGTTCGTCGCGGCGGCGTACTCCCATCTGCGTCGACCGGAGGACCGGCGCATGCTGCTCGAGAACCTGATGGACGAGGAGGGGCGGCCCCCGACCCATCCCGAGCTCTGGCTCGACTTCGCCGAGGGAATCGGGGCGTCGCGGCGGGCGGTCCGAGCCGCTGCGCCGCTGCCGGCGACGCAGCAGCTACTCGACCGGTACGAGCGATTCGGGGCCCAGGGCGCCGGGCCGGCCCTCGCTTCGTTGTATGCGTACGAGTCCATCTTTCCGGAGGTCGCCGCGGAGAAGTCCCGCGGCCTCCGGGAGCACTACGGGGTCCAGGACGCACGCTCGCACGAGTTCTTCCGGGTCCACACGGACGCGGACGTCGAGCACTCCCGTGCCGAGCGGGCCCTCCTGAACCGGGAACTGCGGCGGCCGCCCGCCTCGCCGCGGGCCGCGTTCTGGGCGGCCCGCCAGACGATGGGCGCCTGGTGGTCGTTCCTGGATGCGTTCGGGATGCCGGCGTGTGCGCCAAACCGGGGTTTCGGCCGCGAGGCGCGGCGAGCGTAAGTCTCTCCGGACACCGTTCCGCCGCGCGCCGGCGCGCGTTCGCTTCAGTACGCGGGATGCACCGGGTCGGTGCGAGGGGCCGTCGGGGGCCACGGAATCGGGTCGATGAACGGAGGGTCCTCGGGGATCGTCTCGACGCGGAAGAAGACCCCCGTCCCCTTGAGGGCCGCCATCAACTTCGAAAGCCGCTCGTGGAACTCCTCTTCGGTCTTCCACTCGAAGGCGATGTCGTGCGGCCCGATGATGAATGACAGGCCCACGCGGTGGAGTCGCTTCGAGATGTCGAGCGGCGAGATGTTCTCCGGCGTGAAGTAGAGGTCGATGTAGCTGTGCATACCGAGCGGACGGGAGAAAATGTGAGGCCCGTTTACTTAAACCCCGCGCCGGGGCGGCCCGCCGGATCACGCCGAGGTCGGTTCCTCCCCCGAGCGCGACGACCCGGGGACCGGATGCTCGGCCCGGGCCCCGGCGTCCGCGCGACCCCTAGGCCGAACTGTCCCGTCGACCCGGGCCGCGGTCCAGACGGTCGACCGCCCTCGGTCGCCACACCGCGGCGACCAGGAACGCACCGGTCGGCACGGCGATCAGGTACATCCAGAGGTACGCGTACGTCCCGGAGAGGACGGCCGGTGCCACGGTACGTGCCGGGTTGAGCGAACTGCCCGTCCATGGTCCGATCACGTAGGTGGAGAGGCCCACGACGGCGGGCGGCAGGGCGAGGCGCCATCGGGCACGTCCCTCCCCTCGGTCCGCGAGGACGAAGACCGAAGCGACGAGGGCCGCGGAGAACAGGAACTCGAGCGGGAAGGCCCGCACGACGTCCCCGCCGGCCGGGAGCGTCGACCCCAGGTGCGCGAAATCGCCCAGGGTCGCAAGGACGACTCCGCTGGCCGCGAACGCTCCGGCGAACTGCCCGATCAGGTACGAGGGCACTTCGTACCAGGCGATCCGACCGCTCGCGGCGAGGGCGAGCGTCACGGCGGGGTTGAGGTGGGCGCCGGAGCGGCGTACGAACAGAACGATCGGGACCAGTACCGCAACGAACCAAGCCACCGCCATTTCCCACTGCGGGATGCTCCCGAACCGCGCGGTGGCGACCACGGTTCCGGTGCCGATCCCGACGAGGAGTGCCGTCCCTCCCGCCTCCGCCGCCACGCGGTCCGGGTTGAGCCCGGTCACGGCGAGGACGCGGGAATCTTCTCGGTCGCTCGGCGCGCCGGATCGGCGAGCTCGGCCCGGAGCCCTCCGACGAGGGACCGGATCCGGTCACGGACCCTCCGGAACCCGGCGTCGTCCAAGCGCGTCGGGTCCTCGAGCGACCAGTCCCGGAGCGGGCGGGACTTCAGCCGCGCGGGGCAGCTCGCCTGGTCCAGGCAGCCCATCGTGACCCGCACGCGAGCCCGATCGATCAGCTCGGGGCTAAGCAACCGGGGAGGATGGGCCGGGAGGGACAGGCCGATCTCCGCCAGCATCGGCCCGGTCCGGGGGTCCGCCGCGAGGGCGGGCGCGGTGCCCGCCGACTCGGCCCTCCACCCCGGTGCCGGGTTCGCGTTGAAGATCGCCTCGGCCATCAACGACCGGCCGGCGTTCTCCACGCAGACGAACAGGACGATCCGGTCGGCCATCAACCGCAGGAGGTATCGCCGCCGCAGCAACAGCAACAACAGCAGCAGCTCGAGCAGTTCGACCTGTCGCAGCACGGCGCCGGTTTACCGGTTTCGGGCATGGTTCCCACGACCACTTCAATAGCTGAAGTGCTGATAAGGCGACGCTACGTACCGACGAAGTGGCGCACGGCTGCGAGGGCGACCTCGAGTGCCCCTGTCCGCCGATGGGCTTGATCGACGTGGTCGGGAAGAAGTGGGCTGTGTGCGTCGTCTCGCTGCTCGGAAGGTACGGGACGGTTCGATTCGGGCCGATTCAGAAGTGCCTCTCGGGGGTAAGCCCCGCGACGCTCACGTCCACACTCCGGTCGCTCGAAAGTGCGCGGTTGATCCAGCGCGTGCCGGCGGAAGGGCCCCGAGGGCCGGTGCGGGCGTATGCGCTTACGGCGCCGGGCGAGTCGCTCTATCGAAGTCTCCTGCCCCTGGCTCACTGGCTCCAATCGAAGTGATCCCCCGGGGGTCGCCACGACGCTCACCTCCACGTTCGGTACCTCGGGCGATGCCCGGGCGATGGGTCCGGCCGGGTGGATGCACGGTGCCCGCAACGCAATCGGCTGCCTCGAGGTAACAGCGGCGCAACTTCCGCTAAACGCAAACGTTTATGTAGCGAGGACCCGAGTCCTCCCTCAGAGCGTATGACGCTCGTCTGACAAACAGGGTTGGGGAACCGAGCATGAAGTCCATCATCCAGGAAGCTATCGCGAAGCACCAAGACAACCAGACCTTGGTGGAGGAGAAGAAGCCGGCCGCGCCGGATTACGCGAACGCCGACGACGCCGAGCTCGCGAAGCTGGCCGAGACGCTGAAGGTCAACATCCGCATCATCGGATGCGGCGGCGGCGGGTCGAACACGATCAACCGCTGCGTGGAGGAAGGGATCCAGGGCGCGGAGATGTGCGCCATCAACACCGACGCGAAGCATCTCCTCACCATCCACTCCCCCCGCAAGATCCTCATCGGCCGCCGAGCGACCAAGGGCCTGGGCGCGGGGGCCCGCCCCGAAATCGGCGAGGAGGCGGCCCGCGAGAACGAGGAGGAGCTTCGGCAATTCCTCAACGGCGCGCACATCGTCTTCGTCACGGCCGGCATGGGCGGCGGAACCGGAACCGGCTCCGCCCACCTCGTGGCACGGGTCGCGAAGGAAGCCGGCGCGCTCACGATGGGCGTCGTCACGCTCCCGTTCGCGGGCGAAGGGGCGGCGCGGATGGAACAGGCCCGCGACGGCCTGGAGCGACTCCGCCGCGTCTGCGATACGACCATCGTCATCCAGAATGACAAACTCCTCGAGCTGGTGCCCCGGATGCCTCTCGACTCGGCGTTCAAGCTGGCCGATGCGGTCCTGATGACCGCGATCAAGGGGATCACCGAGATCGTCACGCGGCCCGGCCTCGTCAACCTCGACTACGCCGACATCCTGACCGTCATGAAAGACGGCGGGGTGGCCCTGATCGGGCTCGGCGAGAGCGAGAGCGCGACGGACCGCGTCACCGAGGCTGTCACTGAAGCGCTCACCTCCCCGCTGCTCGGCTCCGTGGAGCTCAAGGACGCCACGGGCGCCCTCGTCCGCGTCATCGGTGGCCCGACCATGACCGTCAGCGAGGCGGAGAAGGCCGCGGCCCTCGTCGGCGGGAAGATCTCGAAGCGGGCCCGGATCATCTGGGGCTGCTCCGTCGAGAACTCCCCCGAGATGGAGAACACGATCAAGGTCCTCCTGATCATCACGGGCGTCCGCGCGACGAGCCTCTTGGGCCAGAAGGGTGGCTACGCCGCCGGCGAGTCCGAGGAA
>JASHSP010000090.1 GCA_030038655.1 Thermoplasmata archaeon
GCGGCCTCGCCGCCCGCACCCGCCGCCCAGTCGTCCGCGCCCGCGGAGGCCGACGTGCTCGAGCGGATCCCGATCCGCGGGATCCGCCGGGTGATCGCGGACCACATGGCGGAGTCGGTCCACAAGGCGGCGCACTTCACCTACGTCGAGGAGGTCGACGTCACCGAGCTCGTTCGGATACGGGAGCGGATGGCGAAGCACGTCGAGAAGGACGGGGTCCGCCTGAGCTACCTGCCGTTCATCATCAGGGCCGTGGTCGCGGGCCTCCGGGCGCACCCGCGCCTGAACGCGTTCATGGACGAGGCTCGCGACGAGCTGGTCGTCCGCTCCGGGTACCACATCGGCATCGCGACCGCCACGCCCGACGGGCTGATCGTGCCGGTGATCCGGAACGCGGCGTCGAAGAGCCTCGCGGCGATCGCGCGGGAGATCCAGGATCTCGCCGAGCGGGGCCGGGCCGGCAAGCTCAAGCGCGAAGAGCTCGTCGACAGCACGTTCACGATCACGAGTCTGGGCGCCCTGGGCGGCGTGCTGGCGACACCGATCCTGAACCACCCCCAGGTCGCGATCCTGGGCGTCCACCGGATCTTCCACCGGCCGGTCTACCGCCCCGACGGCACCGTCGGCCCGGCGGACCTGATGAACCTCTCCGTCTCGATCGATCACCGCGCGCTGGACGGCTACGATGCCGCCCAGTTCGTCGCGACCGTGAAGTCGTACCTCGAGGATCCCCACCAGCTGTTCACCGAGCTCGCATGACCCCCGCCGCCGATACGGAGCGGCTGCCGTACACTCCCGACCAGGTCGCGGAGGCGCTCGGACGCTCCTGGCGGACGACCCTCCTCACCGCGCACCGCTGGATGGTGCTGGGGCGCACCCTGGACTCCCGCATGCAGGCGCTGCAGCGCCAGGGACGCGTCGGATTCTACGGCGCCGCGACCGGCCAGGAGGCCGTGAACGTCGCCGCCGGGCTCGCGACCACCCCGGACGACTGGATCTTCCCCGGCCTCCGGGAGCAGCTCGTCGCGCTCGTTCGGGGCCACGACCTGGTCGCGTACGCGCACCACCTGTTCGGCGACGCGCGGGACCCGGCCGTCGGGCGGAACATGCCGTGCCACCCGAGCGCGCGGGAGGTCCACTACGTCTCGATGTCGTCCGTCATCGGCACGCAGGTGTCGCACGCGGCCGGGCTCGCCTACGGCCTCCGCCTGCGGCGCGACCGGGGCGTCGCCGTCGCGTTCTTCGGGGACGGGGCGACCAGCTCGAACGACTTCCACGCGGGGATGAACCTCGCGGGGGTGTTCGGGCTGCCGGTGCTGTTCTGCTGCACCAACAACCAGTGGGCGATCTCGATACCAGTCGACCGGCAGACCGCCGCGCCGACGCTCGCGAGCAAGGCCCGGGAGTACGGGCTCGACGGCCGCCGGGTCGACGGAACGGACCTCGTGGCGGTCTACCGCGCGCTCGCGGAGTCGCTCGCCCGGATCCGCGCCGGCGGGCCGGCGGAGATGATCGAGTTCGTGCTGTACCGCATGACGCCGCACTCGAGCTCGGACGATCCCGGGCGCTACCAGCCGGGCGACTGGGCGGCGCGCGCCCGGGCGCACGACCCGTTGGACCGTCTGGAGCGCTGGCTCCGGGAGAACGGGATGATGGACGACGCGGCCTCGGCCCGGGTCCGGGCGGACGCGGACGACACGGTGCGCGCGGCGATCCGAACGGCCGAGTCCACCCCCGCCCCCGCTCCCTCCACCCTCACCGAAGGAGTCTTCCGTGATTCCGCTCCCGCCCCGCTCGCGGGAGACCCGTAGGAGGGCCGATGGCGGGAACGTACGCGCGCTCGACCGAGGTCGCCGTCCTCGGCGGCGGGCCCGCGGGCTACATGGCCGCGATCCGCGCGGGCCAGCTCGGGAAGAAGGTCCTGGTCATCGAGAAGGCCGACCTCGGCGGGGAGTGCCTGAACCGCGGCTGCATTCCGTCGAAGGCGCTGATCCACGCCGCCCGTCTCTACCACGCGATCCGGGGCGAGGGCCCGGAGATCGGGGTGAGCGCGTCGGACCCGCGGTTCGACCTGGCGGCGTCGATGCGGTGGAAGACGGCGGTCGTGGAGAAGGAGCGCCAGGGCGTGGCCGCGCTCCTCAAGTCGGCCGGGGCGAGCGTGATGCCGGGCGAGGCCCGGTTCACCGGACCGCACGCGCTGGACGTGCGGGGCGCGGACGGCGGCCACGAACGGGTCGACTTCGCCTTCGCGGTGATCGCGACGGGCGCGGTGCACTCGACCCTGAAGGGGTTCGAGACCGACGGCGAGACGGTCGTCAACGCCTGGGACCTCCTCTCGCTGAAGAGCCTGCCGAAGTCGATGCTCGTCCTCGGGGGCGGCGTGAGCGGCTGCGAGCTCGGCGAGTTCCTCGCGCGCGTCGGCGTGGAGGTCACGATCGTCGAGCTGCTGCCGCAGCTCCTGCCGGGCCTCGAGCCCGACCTGTCCCGCGAGCTGACCGGGGCGCTCGAGCGTCTGGGGGTGAAGGTCCGCGTCGGGACGAAGGCGACCGGCCTCGCGCGGGAAGCCGGCGGGCTCGCGATGACGGCGGAGGGGCCGGCGGGTCGCGAGACGCTCCGGGCGGAGCGACTGTTCGTCACGGTCGGGAAGCGGCCGGCGACCCGCGACCTCGGCCTCGAGGAGGCGGGCGTCGCGTTCGACGCGAAGACCGGGTTCGTCGGGGTGGACGACCGGATGGCCACGAACGTTGCGCACATCTTCGCCGCCGGCGATGTCGCCCGCCCGCCGATGCTCGCGCACAAGTCGTACCGGGAGGGCGTGGTCGCCGCCGAAGCGATCGCGGGCCGGCCCACGCGGTTCCAGTTCCAGTGCATCCCCTCCGTCGTGTTCACGGACCCGGAGCTCGCCACGGTCGGGCTCACGAAGCCCGAGGCGGAGGCGAAGGGGTTGCGACCGAGGGAGGCCCGGTTCCCGTACGCGGCGCTGGGCCGCGCCCACGCCAGCCACGCGACCTCCGGCTGGGTCAAGGTGGTCGGGGACGACGCCTCGGGTCGGCTCCTCGGGGTGCACGCGGCCGGGGAGTCCGTCGGGGAGTACGTCGCGGAGGCGGCGCACGCCCTCGAGATGGGCGCCACCGTGCGCGACCTCGCCCAGACGATCCATCCGCATCCGACGTTCTCCGAGGCGCTCCAGGAGGCGGCGCTTCTCTGGCTGGGCGAGCCGATGCACGTCGCCCGGAGGCGGGTCGATGCCGGCGGTCGTTGACTGGGGCCGTCGCGAGTACGTCGAGTCGCTCGACGCGATGCGGGCGCTCGTGCTCGCGCGCCGGGAAGGTCGCGTTCCCGACTCGCTGATCCTCGTGGAGCACCCGCCGGTCGTGACGGTCGGCGTGGAGGGCGACGACGGGGCGGCCGCCCGGAGCGGACTCCCGGTCGTCCGCGTCGAACGAGGCGGCAAGGCGACCTACCACGGCCCGGGTCAGCTGGTGGGCTACCCGATCGTCGACCTCGAGGCAAGGGC
>JASHSP010000091.1 GCA_030038655.1 Thermoplasmata archaeon
CGAGGTTCTCTCCGTGTCGGACCGGAGAGGCCTCGGAGGGGTCCGCGACGCCCCCGTCGCGTCGATTCACTTCTTCGAGGGTCTCACCGATCGCCAGGCGCGGTCGCTCGTGGCGGCGTTCGAGGGCGGTCTCTTCGATGTTCCGGCACGAACCCGTTGGGAGGAGGTCGCCCGTCGTCAGGGGCTCTCCCGGTCGACCTTCGGCGAGCACCTTCGGAAGGGGCAGTTCCGATTGCTCGCCAACAGCGTCGCCTCCCTGAAGGCCCGCCTCGAGACCGACGGTACGCCGACGGTGCTTCCGGCCACGGGGCCGGCGCCGGGGGTGTCGAGAGCCCCCCTTCGGGGAATTCGAACCCCCTAGGCCCTCTGTCGCGGCTCGCTCGAGAGGGCGGGGCGGGAATGCCTCCCGCCGTTCGACTCGGCGGGCGGCCTCCCCCGCACGCCGGAGTACGGTCCGGCCCGCCCCCCGGCACGCGACGGTCCGATGGCGCGCGCACCGAAGAGCCCGAGGTCCCTGCGCCGGGCGGGGCGGGCTCCCCGGTCTCGAGCCCAACCCTTCAGCGCCGCGCAAAGGCCCCCGCCGGGACCGTGGTCCACGATCACGACCCCCCCCGGGGGAACCAGCGGGTCCAGGAGCCGGAGCTCGCGTCGGGTCGCCCGGTCGTCGTGCGGGACATCGTACACGAAGAGGTCGATCCGGGGAAGTTGGCGCGCCAGGATGGGAAGGACCGTCGCCTTGTCGCCGAGCCGGAGGTCCCAACGCCTCCAGAGAGGAAGGGGTACCGCCCACCCCGTCGACCGTCCCGGCGGGAGGCTCCAGGAAGCACGGGTCCTCCGGCTCGGATCCCCGGGCACTCGTTCGACCGACGGTCGGTCCACCGAGTGGAGCGTTCCGTGCCGGTTCTGCCGCAGCGCGTTCAGGAGATACGCCGAGGAGACCCCGGAGGAGACCCCGACTTCCACGACGTGGAGCGGGCGGAGCAGGCGGACGAGCGCATGGAGCTCGAGGGGGGCATCGATCTCGATGTACGAGTCGCGGCCATCGCGGCGGTGGGCGCGAGCCAGGTGGGAGAAGAGGCGTCGTTCGCCCTGGGCCTCACGGACGGCGCGCTCGGCGGCAGCCGGACCCCTCCCGCTGAGCGCCTCGACCCAGGTCGAGTCGGGCTCTTGCTCGATCTCCATGGCGCGAACCCGGTTAGGCGCGTTCGATCTCGGCCGCGTTCCCCACCCACTCCCGTGGACGTTCGACCTTGGGACGGGCGACCTGGACGCGATCGTAGGCCGCGTCGAGCGAGAGACCCTCGACCCGTCGAAGGTACCACGCCCCCCCCAACGGGGACCGGCGGATTCCGTGGCCGCAGAACACCAGGACGGGCTGGCCGCCCTCCCGGGCCGTGCGCATGGCCTTCGCGAGTCGATCGAGGTTCTGCGGGTTCGCCCGGCCCGCGGCTTCGTCGTAGATCGGTATGTGGGCCGCGGGAGGCATGTCGGCCGGAGCCTCGTCGAGCACGCAGAATCGGGCGCCCTCGAAGAGGGGCGCGTCCTTCCATCCGCCGACATAGACCCCGGGCGCTATCTCGGAGGGGCCGCTCGACCGGGGTTTCGCCTTCGATACGATTCGCTTCTTCGATGCGGGCATGGTTCGCTCGAAGGGCCATTGCTCCGGTCGACCATCCTCCTTGAGCCGCCCGGGGGCGGACGGGAGGTCATGGCGGCGCGGCCGGGGCATCGGCCCGGCCCGAGCTCGTTGCGACCGGCGACCATATCCCCGTGACCGATTTCCTCCGACGCCCGGCGACGGACCCGACGGCGTTGGCCGACATCATGACTCCCGCACAGCTGCTCGTCACCCTGGCGCCCGAGGAGGGGATCGCCGCCGCCGTCGCGCGCCATCTCCCGAACGTTCCGTGGGAGTACGTCGGGGCGAGCTCACCGGGGCCGTGGCCGGAGGCGCGCGCGATGCTCGTGGGCGACGTGCGACGCGAGATCCCCGCGTGGACGGCATCGCAGACGCCCGCGCTGAAGTTCGTTCAAAGGGTCTGGACCGGGCTGGACCGGTTTCCGTTCGAGCGGTTCCCTCCCGCGGTTCAAGTGGCCGGCAACGTCGGCGCCTTCGGTGCGGCCGTGGGAGAGCACGCGGTCGTCCTGCTCCTCGCGCTCGCCCACGACGTCCGCGGGAATCACGAGCAGGTCCGCGAGGGCCACCTGGGCGCCACGGGGAACCGTCGAGCGCTCCGCGGGGGGATCGCGGTCCTCCTGGGGTTCGGTGAGATCGCGACGGAGGTGGCCCGTCGCCTGACCCCCTTCGGGGTCCACGTCCGCGGCGTCTCCCGCACGGGGGCGCCCCGGCCGATGGCCGAGAGGATCTATCCCGCGTCCGAGCTGCGGGAGGCGGTCGTCGAGGCGGATTTCGTCGTCGACTGCCGCCCGTCCACCCTCGCGACGCGAGGCACCATCGACGAATCCCTGCTGCGCTCGATGAAACCGACGGCGATCTACGTCAACGTCGGCCGGGGCGCGACCGTGGACGAGGAAGCGCTGTACCGGCACCTCCTCGCCCGTCCCGAGTTCCGGGCCGGAACGGACGTCTGGTGGGACGAGGACCATTCCACCGGCCGCCTTCGGACCCGGTTCCCGTTCGCCGACCTCCCGAATTTTCTCGGGAGTCCGCACAACGCCGCCGAGAGCGCGGACTCGGAGGAGCGCGGCCTCTCGCTCGCTCTCGAGAACCTGGCCCGGTTCTTCTCGGGGGGGGAGGCCCCGCGGCACATCGCGGACCGCCGTGACTACGTCCGGGAGTAGCCCCCCGCGGCGAAGGAGGCCGTGCCTCCTTTCGAGCCCTCCTCCGGGGAACGGCCGCGGGCGCCGCGCTCCGACGCCGGTCGAGCCCCGTCCGTCGGGACGCGGCCCCTATCCCGCCCCGGGCGTCGCGGCTTCGGGATGGGGCCGCACGAACTCGAGCTCGAACGCTTCCTGGCCCTCCGGGTACTCCTTGGTCCGCACCACCGTCCGCGTGAGCCGGATCCCGTCCGATTGGAGCGTCGCCGCCTCCTCCTCGAGGACGCTTCCCACGTAGACGTTGAGGATCGTCTGCCGGGCCCGCGCTCCCGCGACCATGCGGGTCGCCCCGACGATCGGGCTTCCGACGACCGTGACGAGGTCCCCGACGCGTACGAGCTCGCAGGGTCCGGCGTCGACCCCAATCGACAGTCCGGTGCCCGCGGGGAAGTTGCGCGAGTTGCGTCGGAGGTTCGCGATGAGCGAGTCGGACGCCGACAGCACCGCGCGGCAGAACTCGGGGATTCGAGACGGGTCGATCGGGCGCGACCTCCGCGGGATCCAGAAGGTGATGAACCCGTCGCCCGTGAACTTGTCGAACCAGCCGCCCGAGGCGTTGGCGAGACCGTGCACCGCCTCCGTGAAGCCCGCCAGGAACCGAGCGAAGACGGAGGTCTGGACTGCCTCCTTCAGCATCAGGGCGGACATGCGAAGGTCCCCGGCGACGACGATCGCGTCCACGGGCGTCGACCCCATCCGCAGGAGCTCCTCGATCCCCTCGGTGGAGAGCTGGTCCCGCGCGTCGGCCGGCCCCTGCCGCTGGGCGATGGCGTCAAAATCGGAGCTCGTGCGGCCCTCGGGGTTCGGTGGCGTCGCGACCACGAGCAGATCCTCCCACCCGACCGCCGGTAGCAATCGGGGCCGGAATTTCAACCTGAGCCACACGCGATGCTCCGCGTCGGGGTGGGTCCCGCGTGCGAGCGGCCGCCGGCGCCGAAACGATAAAGGCAGACCGCGGCCCATTTTGATGGCGGCGGGGCCGCTGGTTTCGAGCGATGGCCGACGAGCTGGAGGCGGCACGCGTCGAGCGCGAACGGGAGAAGCGGCGCGCCGTCGAACGTCTCCGCATCGACCGGCAACGGCAGGCCCGGCGGTCCGAACTGGCCCGGTTGGACGGCGCCGGCGGGGGACCTGCCCCGGTCTCCCGCACGGACGCGGAGCGGGAGGCGCCCCTCGAGGGGAGCGCGGGCCGCTCCTCCCCCGAGCGGCCCGCGGGTTCCCGTTCCGCGTCGGGGGAGCTCGTCCCTCGCCCGCGGGCGATCGGGGGGTCGATCCGCCGGGCCGAGGTCGAGGCGTTCCTCCGGTCCGACCCCGTCCAGCATTTCGACCTCCTCGCGTTGAACACGCTGGAGCTCCTCCCGATCGTGGACGGAGCGCGGCACGACCCGGAGCTGCTCGACGCCGTCGCGACGCGACTGCAGGGGCTCATGGCCCGCGTGAAGCACGACGTGGACGACCCCCTGACCGCGGGGGCGTTCCTCCGGGACCAGGTCGTGCGCTGGTACGAGAAGAGCCGGGACGATGCCGGGTGGGCCGAGCGGATGCCGCTCGAGTGGGGAGGCCTGTTCGCCGAGTCGCGCGCCACCGGGGGCCGCATCGTGCCGTGGATCAACGTGCGTCTTTCGGCGTGCCGCGATCGCGTCACGCGGGAAGGCCGGCTTGCCGGGCGGATCCGCGAGCGGCTCTCCCGGGACCGGCCCGGGCGCACCGCGACGGCCCGGACCCCCTCCCAACAGATCCACGGGGAGGTCGCCCAGGCGATCCTGGACGACCTCGCCGGGCGGAGGCGGGATCCGGACGCACCGTTCCCGCTCGTGCGGCTCAGCGAGCTCGCCGTCCGACGCCAGCTCGCCACCGTGAACGACGCGCTCGCGTTGATCTTCAACGGTCCCGAGACCGGGCCGTTCGTCGTCCTGCACCCGAACCGGTATCCCCAGTGCGAAGAGATGCTGATACGACCCCCCGGCCCGGGCTCCTCGGGCGCGGCGCTGGCGTACACGCTCGCCCCGGGGCGTCACGCGCGGGCCGCCGGGGGTCGTTCCCGCGGGGACGCGGCGCGGGGTCCGGACGAGAGAGCCCCGGGCGAAGAGGCCGCGTTCGAGGGCGACGGCGAGGTCGATTCGGAAACGCTCTGGGACACTCCGTCGGTCTCGAAGGAGACCTGGGTGCGCGTCGTGGGCGAGGCGCGGCGGGGCCGGACCCGGCTCGACCCACCCCCGAAGGATTACCGGACCCGCGGGGCGTTCGCGACCCTGCGCGACCTCGCGCTCACCGACGGCGAGTTCCGCAAGGCGTTCCTCGCGGTGAAGTGGCGGGGCCGTCCCGCCGGATTCCTCCTCCTGGTCGGCCTCCTCCAGAAAGGGTCGCTCGCCCCCGAGGTCGCCACCGACCACGAGTACCTCGAGGCGGAGCTCGGCGAGCTGGTGCAGGGGGACTCCAACTGGCGTCCCCCGGACGGCGTCTGGTCGTCGTCCGGCTGGACGGTCACCCGGGAAGGGTCGCGGCCGGGGGACTACCGGTACCGCGCCGAGAGGACGGAGTAGGACCCCGGCGGCCCCGGCTCACGCGGCCGGGATCAGCGGGAGGCGATGGGAGATCCTCCCGAGCGACTCGATGAGCGCCCGGTACTCCTCGAACGAGTAGACCGGTTCCCACCCGCCGACCGGCACGCGCGACCGGCGCTGGATCCTCAGCTCGCGGCCCGACCCCTCGGTCGAGAGGCGGCTGAAGTACCAGTCCGGCGGCGCGACGGTGACGCCGGAGGCGCGACGTCGGGCCTCGAGGAACGCGGCGGTCTCGGGGAAGTACGTTCGAAGGAGCCGCACCCCGAGCGCGCGCCGGGCCTCCGGATTCCACTCCTCGGGCAGGCCGCTCGGCGCGTCCAGCCGGCGCAGGGTCTCCAGCTGGAGGGTGTCGGTCTTCGTGACGACGAACAGCGGGTACAGCCGACGGGCGTGCCGGTCCGGCTCGGTCGCCCGGAACTTCCCCAGGAGGTCGAGGGTGCCGGCGAGGGTCCGGTCCTGTCGGGCGACGGGGGACTCCGGCCCGCCGTTCGGCTCCGGCGACAGGGTGCTCGCGTCGAGGAGGGGAATGACGATCTGGCTGCGAAGCGACCGGCGCAGGGCCGCGTCGAAGACGGCGTTGTGGTCCCGCGCCTCGACCACCGTGCCGGTCAGGAGGCTGCTGAACTGCAGCTCGACGGTGTCGAAACCGTTCCCTTCCGCCCCGTCGTGCCGCCCGAGCCCGCGGATCTTGCCCTGCCGGTATCCGAAGACGAACGACAGCGGCCGGTCCTCCCAGTCGGCGTCCCGGCTCGGGAACCGGCCCGCGCCGATCTCCCCGTAGATCGCCTCGAGCTGGCGGATCGCCTCCCGCTCCGCGTGGAACCGGAACTCGTCCGCGGCATCGATGCCCAGGCGCACCTGGGCCGTGTAGAGGAGACCCACGAAGGTCGTGAGCCCCGACCCGCGGTCCCCCAGGACCAGCGCGGAGCTCATGATCCGGCCGTCACCCCCCGTGCCCTCCGCGTCGCGCGCGTCGGCGTCCGGCCTCACTCCGCGAACGCCTCGCCGATGCGGGCGTACATCGGGCTCTTCCCCCGGATCGGGGGAAGGGCGGCCTGGTCGATGCTCGCGTCGAGGAGGGTCCACGTCGCGTCCGCCCGGACCCCGCGCGCGGAGATCGCCAGGCGGAAATGGTTCATCGCGCTGAGCGTCGGGGCGTCGCTGATCGCCGGGAACAGCGGAACCTCGTTGCCGGCCGCCAGGAGCTCCGTCAGCCGGTAGAGCAGCTCGTTGCGGTACTGGTTCGTGCTGCCCCGGCAGAGGACCAGCGTCCGCCCCTGGTGGTCGGAGAGGAAGCGGCTGGCGAGCGTGTCGACCGCGGCCTTCGTGATCAGGCGCCGGATCCCGGCACCGACCGGCTGCTCCACGTCCTTCGAGGCGCGGGTGCGGACGGTGATCGGCTCGATCTTGCCGGCCGCCTTCGGGAACCGGCGGTCGAACTCCAGGACCGCCGTCTCGACGTCGAAGAACGTCAGGCGCCCCGCGCGGATCGGCGTCGCGGGGATGACCACGGTGTGGTTCTGGATCGTGGGCCGGTTGTACTCGTCCGCCGTCCCCCGCCCCAGCACGGAGAGGAGGATCTCGTCGTTCGCCGGCGCCGGGTGGATCATGCGGGCGTCGATGACGGTCCCTCCGTTCGAGGTCTTCTCGACCCGCACGGGCGTGTAGTGGCTGGCGAGGTAGCGCATGTAGAGGGGGCCGTTCAGCCGGTGGGACTCGGCCTTCATGCCGTATCCCCGCTCGGGGCTGGCCCCGTAGATCCAGTGCTCGAGGCTCAGTTCGATGGTCTCGTCCATTCCGCACCTCCGGTAAGTTGCGCCGTGGCTCTGGGACCGGGCCGGGCTAGGCCGTCGCGGTCTGCGGCGCGGTCTGGAGCGTCGCCTGCTCGACGATCTCGTCGGGCACCTTGTTGGCGACATCGCGGAAGTGCTCGATGAACGCCACGTAGTCGTCGTAGGAGAAGTCCGGCTCCGCGCCGCCGTCCGCCGAGAACCCCTTGCGGACGATGCGGGGCGCCCCGACCGGCTGCATGCCGGCCTCGGCCGTCTCCGTCCGGACCCAGCTGAAGAAATACGCCGCCTGGTCGAAGTTGACCCCGGCGACCTTGCCGCCGCGGATCTGGGAGAGCGTCTGCGGCATGAAGACGCGGAGCAGCGCCTCGGCGTAGTCCTTGCGCTTCCGCTTCTGGTCGCCCGCGGGGACGCCGCGGTGGAGGCCCAGCTTCACGAGGACCTCGTCGCGGACGCTGTCGAACTTCGAGAGGATGATCGCCGGGTAGATCACGGGATTCCCGACGCTCAGGCCCTGGGTCTTCATCCGCGAGAACTCCTGCTTCTTGTAGGTCTGGAGCGAGACGAGGAGCGACGCGACCTCGCTGTCGTACTTCAGCATCTGGCGGAACACCGGCGAGTCGATCTCGGTCGTCATCTTGCTGCAGTCGACCAGGATCACGACCACGTGGCTCTTCAGCAGCTGCTGGATGATCGGGCTGGCCGCCACGCCGGTCTCGATGAACTCCTGGACGTCCTCGCCCGAGACGTCGTAGGCCGCGAAGGCGAGCTTCGCGAACGGGTTCACCCAGTTCCGGTCCTTGAGGGCCGCCGGGAGCCGGCCCGACAGCGGCTTTCTGTACCCGAAGACGAAGCCGATCTCGGTCATCTCGTCCTTCAGGGTCGCGCCCGGGAACCGGGCGTCCTTCATTCCTTCGTAGACCTGGCTCATCAGGCGAAGCGACTGGAGCGGGGCGTGGAATCGGAACGAATCCACGACCCGCGTGCCGTACTTCACCTGGGCCGCATACAGCAGCCCCAGGAAGGTCGTCTTGCCACAGGCTCGGTCCCCCAAAATCGCCGCTGGACACATCGTTCTCTACCTCTCAGGTTCGGTATCCAACAGGGACCGAGGGCCCCCCCGCGCTCCGCTCACCGGACCCGAGCGGGTCGGCGAGCGGGGGTCGGGGGGACTGCCGCCCCCCATCGAATCGTGAACGGGCGCCCGGCCCGGGCGCAACACCGGTTCCGCGCCGGCGCGGCCCTCCGGGGGCAGCCCCGGCGGGTCGGTCCGGACCCCCGAGAGGGGTCGGCCGCCCGGCACGGCGGCGTCCTGGACCACCCGGTCGATCTGGGCCCCCAGCACCCCGACGCTCCGCTCCAGCCGGGAGAGGCGAAGGTCGACCGCGGCGGAGGGAGGCTCGCCGGCGTCGGGCGAAGGATCCGCAGGACGGTTCGCCGGGGCGATCCCCGGAAGGGGCGGCGCGGCGGATGCGGACGGATGGATGCGGAGCAGCTGCTTGACCGACAGGGCCTGTACGACGAGGCCGACCGCGACCAGGTCGGCCGCGACCGCGGCTTGGATCTCGGATCCCAGCCGCTCCCAGTCCGGCTCGGCGTCCGCGGGGCCGTGTCGCGTGAGGATCGCGGGCACCGCGCTCTCGATCGCGCTCCGGACCACGGCCCGGACCTCGTCGGGGGTCTTGCCGAGCAGGTTCTCCGCGGCGGACGCGAGGAGGGCCGGGTCCGTCGGGATCTTGACCTGGGCTCCCAACCGCGCTTCCCAGCCCGCGGCGGAGGCGCCGGACGCGCGGAGGGCGCGGACGGTGAGGTCGACCTCGAGAGGGGCCAGGGAGAGGAACGCGAAGCTGTGGTTCCACGGGGGGACGAAGACCCGCCCGCCGACCACGATCCGGGGAGGCCGGATCTCCGCCGACGGCGTGGGGGAGCCGCGGCCGGACGGGGCGTGCGGCGTCGTCCGCCCGTACAGGACGACCGCCCGGTTGGGTGGGGGGCGGACGTAGAAGCGCGTGTACACGACCCAGGAGAGGACCGCGGCGGAGGCGCCCAGCGCTCCCGCGACCGCGGCGGGGAGGATCAGCTGTTCAAGACCCACGGTCGGCCCCATCGAGTCCCGGTGTGAGCACGGCGCGCGCACCCGCGTTCGCGCGGCCGATGCCAGCCGGTGACCCGGACAGGGCTAGCAGAGTGAGACGGGAAGGGAGGGAGCGCGGCTTCGAGAACCGGCGCCGGCGGAACCCACGAGTCATCGAGTCCCCCTGGCATCGGCTGGTTCCCCCCTGCAAGTCCCCGCTAAACGCGAGGACGCGTTGGAAGTTATACGTGCTAATACGTATATCTACTTGACCTCGCGACCGTACCGAGGGCCGGAGGGGTCCGCGCCTCGACACCGGAAGAGACCCTTCGGCCGACGGCCCGGGCCCGCGCTCGCGGAGCGGTCCGAACGCTCAAGATGGACCGAGGGTACGGACGTTCTGGTCCGGCGGGGGACCTATGGGAGCTGCGACCACCGTCTACCAGATACGGACGACGTTCGCCGTCCCGCGGGAGTTCGCGTTCGCCTGGTGCACGGACTACACCGAGGCCGATCGGGTCCTGCAGGGGGAGGAGGGGTCGCGCCAGATCCTCCGGAAGGGCGCCCGTACGGTCGTCTACGAGGACCTGACCCCGACCGACCAGGGTTGGATGTGGAGCCGCCAGACCGTCACGCTGCGCCCCCCGAACCGCTGGACCGCGAAGGCGATCGGAAACTACCGGACCTGGGACCTCTTCTACTCCCTACGCCAGCTTCCGAACGGACGCACCGAGTTCACGCTCCGCGGTCGACGCCGGGCGACGCCGCTCGGGGGCAAGAACCCCCCGAAGGCGGTTCTCGAGAAGGAGCTCCGGACCGTGTGGCGCAATCTGGGCGCCGCGATGGAGCGGGACTATCGGGCGCGCACGCGGCGACCGTCGCGTTGAGCGGGGATCCGGGAGGCCCGCGTCACCCGGGCCGGGGGGACCGGAAGACCGCGAGCTCGCGGTGCGGCCACCGCCGCCTCTCGAACACGCGTTCGAACCCGAGGGACTCCAGCGTGCGGCGCACCTCCTCCGTCCGGGAGAAGTCGGAGTACACCAGCGTCCCTCCGTCGACGAGGACGCGCCGGATCTCCCGAAGCGCCCCGGGCCGCTGGCGGTACTCGGAGGGGCGCGATTCGACGTGGTGCAGCATGAGGATCGCGAAGACGCAGTCGAACGAGCGGTCGTCGAACGGCAGCGCCCGGGCGTCGGCCGGCTCAAGCTCGACGGCCGGGGGGAGGCGGCCGAACCGTTCGGTGAGGTAGGTCCGGGCCGCGTTGACCTGGCGAGGGTCGAAGTCGGTGACCACCAGGCGCCCCGGTCGGTACCGCTCGAGCAGCAGCGCGGACAGCCCGCCCCGACCGGCTCCGAGCTCGAGGATTCGCGCGGAGGGTGGCGGGACGAAGCCGTCGCGCAGGGTCTCGAGGAGGCGGCGCGACCGGCGCACGTTGCTCCGGTTGATGAAGAACCGTGCGACCGCGTTCATCTCGCTCATCGGCAGGGGTCAGCGGTTCGGTCCCGGGTCAGAACGGGCGGCTGCCCCGCACCCAGTGGCCGTCCAGCCGCCCCTCCGGGGGCGGCACCTCTTTGAAACCCACCTTGAGATACGTCCGGTACGGGGCCCCGTGCTGGATCGCGGCCAGCTCGACCGTCCGCGAACCGTCGCGCTCGAGGCGATCGATCGAGCCTACCAGGAGGGCTCGACCGATCCCACGTCGTTGGGAGGTCGGTTCTACGATCAGGTCCTCAACGTAGGGAACCCCGCGCTGTCGGATGCTGACGAGCACCGCCCCCACGACCTGACGGTCCTCCTCCCACACGAACGAGGCCCCGGGCACGAAGTCCGGAGCCCACGCCCCGGTGGGACCGACGTGGCTCCGGACGTCCCGCTCCGCCTCCGCCCAGGCGTCCGGGGCTCCCCAGGTCCAGAACTCGCCCGGCCGTTGGGAGTACGCTCGGACGTAGACGCCCGTAACGGCCGGCAGGTCGCGCAGTTCGACCGGTCGCATGCTGGCAGGCACTTTCCGGTCGCCGGACGGGGCGCGCGCCGCGTACCGCATCAGGACCTTCGCCCGGTGCCAGAATCCCCGCTCCGCGAAGAACCGGGCCTCCTGGCCCGGGTCGAGGCCCGGCAGGATGTCCGTGATCGCGAGGACCGGCCGGTCGAGGGTCCGCTCGAGGTCCCGAAGGAGGGTCGCCAGGGAAGCGGGTCCGCTCGGGTCCAGCCAGACTCCATGGACCCGGATGCCGCGGTCCACGTGCTGGACCCATACGAGGCCGTTTCGCCTTCCGTCTTCGCTCTTCCAGAGCAGCGCGGAGAGGGCTCCGCTCTCCTTCTGGTGCGCGAGGGCCGTCGCCTGGTTCGATCCCCAGCCGGAGAACGATCGGCGGAGATACTGGAGGTGCCGGTCGACAAGCTCCTGCGCGCGCGTGACGTCCGACTCGGCCGGAAGTATCGTTCCGTGGTCCATCGCTCCCCTTCGACTCGGGTGGTCGCGCCCCCACGGGCGGGCCGCGCCTTCAAGGTCGCGGTCATGGCCACCGGCCGGGCAGGGCCGGATTCCTTGGGCACCCGCCGGTCCGCCCCCGGGTCCGTGGGTCCGCCGCGACCGAACCTCGGGGCGGGGCCGCCGCCCCAGCTCCGAGGCGTACGGGTTTCGCCGAACCGTCGGTTACCCGGCCCTGCCGCGGGTGGATTTTCGCCGGGGTTATACGTCCCCGGTGGTTCGGGTCCGCTCGATGTTCGCCGGACGGAAGACCTTCCTTTGGGCCCTTGCCTTGAGCGCGACCATGGTCCTCGTGTCGCTGACCGCCGCCGCGCCGGCGCACCTCGCGTCCGCGACCTCGGTCGGCGGGCCCGGGGCGACGGCGTCGGGTGCTGCGGAGGGCGCGCTCGCCAGCACCCACTCGACCCCGAGCGCGCTGACTGCGTCCTCGGCGGCCACCGTGAACCCCTCCGGCCTGGCGATCGAGCAGCGAGTGCTGGCGCAGGCGAAATCCGACCATCTCCCGATCGAGGCGGTCTCGCTGCCCGACCTGCTCGGACGCGCGACCGTTTCGAACGGTTTGGTCCAGCCGACCATCACCAACTCTCCCGCCCCGATGGGGATCGGTGCCTTCGGCGTTCGCAACACGACCGGGGTCGGCCGGGCGTTCAATCTCGAGACGCAGAGCTGGGAAGGCTCGATCACGCTCGACAGCGTCAACACCTTCCTCCTGGACAACGACGGCGCGATCTCGACCAACGGCTCGCAGAATACGTTCGGGGTCCAGCTCAACGCCGTGACCACCGGCACGACCGTGGGATCGGCCAGCAACTACAGCTTCTGGACCCAGAACGTGCTGTACTTCAACTTCCCCTCGCCGGGGCAGGTCACGTTCCTCGACAACGTCTGGAACTTCTCGTCCCCGGCGGTGTCCCTTACCTCCGGCACCCTCTACTCGTACAACGGCACGCCGGTCTACCCCTCGTACTACTACGACTTCGGCCCGACGTACTCGATCACCTTCCCGGTGACCGTCCACCTGTTCCTCAACTCCAGCGTCACGGACATCGGCGGCACCGGCTACTCGACCGTCCGGTTCGGCTACGAGATCGTCAACGCGAAGTCCGGAAGGTCCGAGGGATCCGGGGTCTACGACACGGTCCTGTTCAACTCCACCACCCCGTACGCGTCCGTGCCCCCGTCGCCGTTCCTCGTGGACGGTTCCCAGGTGACGCCGACCGGATACCTGCCGTACGATGCCGAGCTGATGATCGGCGGGCCGGGCGGCGGGACGACCACGTCGATCTACGGGATCAGCGGGACCGAGAGCCTGCAGTACCTGAACAGCACGCGCCACGCCTACGCGAACGCCCCGTCGGCCTGGAATGTGGCGGGCGACACCGGTGAGACCAGCGAAGGGATCGCCGAGTCGTACACGTCCGCCGGCACGGTCGACCTCAGCGCCGGCCCGTCCATCCCGATGGGGTTGTGGAACGCCACCCCGGGAGGGAACCTTGGCCAGGCGACGTTCTCGGGACCGCTTTCTCCGTCCAACGCGTTCGTGTTCTTCACGCCCGGGTCGACCTTCAACGCCAACGAGGCGGCGTGGGCCCCGACCCAGACGGCGAGCAGCGTCGACTTCGTGCTCCCCCCGGGGACGTACACGGTCAGCGCAATGCTCAGCGACCACACGCCGCTCCAGACGACCGTTACCGGAAGGAGCGGAGGGCACGTCGGGCTGACCCTGGCGCTCGCGACCAACCCGTCGGAGGGAGTCTACACGCCGCTGTTCGCCTGGAACAACGGGCAGCTGGCGGCGATCTCCCAGGGCGGCTCGGGCACCGCGGGTCGACCGTACCTCCTCGACAACAACCCGGCCTCCGGGGGGCTCAACTCGGTCTTCGGGCAGTTCAACGACTACCTGTACGCCGTCTTCCCGGGGGTCCTCCTCGCGGGAACCACCGCCCACGTCGACCTCAACAACCCGTCGCTCCTCGGCGTGACCTACCAGACCGACTACCAGGCCGTCCTGACCGCGCTCGACCTGCCGAGCTCGAACAACCTGCAGTTCGAGTTCTTTGACGCGTCGTACGTCTCGCTCTGGGGCGCGCAGGGGATCTCGGGCTGGTTCTTCTTCGAGGACTACGGGCCGACCGGCTTCCTGCCGCTGGCGAACGTGGTCGTCTGGGGCGGCACCCAGGACCTGGTCGGGGACAACACCTTCCTCAGCCAGGGGAGCTCGCTCCTGCTCGCGGGACTCAGCCCGACCACGCCGACCGGCAACGTGGTGTGGGGGAACACCTTCGAGAACAGCTCGGTGCTCACTCCCACCATGTACCCCGGGGACGGGGTGTCGAACGGGCCCCCGATCGCGATCTTCGCGTTCGAGTCCGGCGACCTGATCTACAACAACTGGGTTGGCACGTCGATCACCGCGTACGCGCCGAACGCCAACCTGTTCACCGGCGCGCCCCAGGTCAACGCGGAAGACTGGAACCTTCCGATGGTCGAGCCCGCGAGCTACGTCAACGTCGTCAACGGCTACTCGCTCGGCGGCACGATCGTGCCGTCGCAGTGGCAGGGCGGGAACTACTGGGCCGACTACGTGCCCGGCAGCCCGCTGCCGTACGACGAGTACGGCTACATCGCGACGGGCGGCGACTTCTTCCCCTACCCGATCACCGCGTATGCGGTCGATTTCCTGCTGGTCGGGACGGGCGGAACGTGGTCGGTGACGCTCAACGGCGTCTCGCAGACGACGTCGACGCACCTGCTCGTGTTCTACGAGACACCGGGCACGTACAGCTTCACGGCACAACTGGTCTCGGGCCGGGGCACCATAACCCCCGCGACCGGAACGATCAGCGTGGTCAACCAGAACCAGGTCGTCCTGTTGACCCAGCACCCCTGAGCCCGGGGGGGTGCGGCCTCCCGCCCGCGCGGCCGCGGGCGGGAGCACCCTTTCCGCCCCGCGGGGGATTTCCGTCCGGCAACCCGCTCAGTCGAGCAGGATGAGCGACGGAAACCGCGGCATCTCGGCCGCGAACCCATGAGTGCGGCGGGAATCCCGCCACCGCGGGACGACCCCTCCGCGGGACGCTCCTCCGCAGCCCGGCCGGATGTACGGCGTGCGCGACGGTGTCGTGGCCGTCGGGGCATGCAGTTCCCGGGGGTTGAGGGCGATCCACATTCGCGCCCGGTTCTCCCGGTCCTCGAACGGGGGCCGAAGTCCCAGCAGCGCGCTCATCGGCAGCGAGACCACGGCCACCCGCAAGGCGGGGCGACGGATCGGTGCGGTGGTCGCGCCCGGGGGAGACCGGACCGCCGGCGTGACCGCGGACCGCACGGACCTCCGAGCGAGTCGGTCGGAGGGTCCGCGGAGCCGGGCCTGGCCCCGGGGACTCGGGGCGCGGCGCGATCGTCGGCCGGCGGCTCTTCGGCGGGGGTTCGGGGCGACCCGCCGTGCGCTCGCAACGCATTTCGACATCATCGGGGCCAAAGTTTCGGGTTGGGGGTAATAAATCCAAGGTCTTATTTTGCCGAATTTGGAGTCGGATCGGGGCCGCAACCCGACGGGTTTTCCGCACGCTGTACCCCGTCGTCTCTTCGGGGAGGTGTTCGACCGGCCGTCCGGGCTTGCCGCGACAGCGGGAGGGTTGTCCCCCGACGACTCGGCGGACGCCACCCTACCGCGGAGTCCTTTAGTCGGACCGGTCGTACGGCTCCCCGGCCACGCCGAGAGGGTGCCGATGGATGCGGTCGACCGTCGTGTTCGCAAGTTCGTCTTCGACCGCTTTCTGGAGTCGACGTGCGCTCCCTCGGCCGAGGAGGTCGCGCTCGGGTGCGGGCTCGGCCGGGCGGCGGCGGTGGCGTCAATGCAGCGGCTGGACGCCGCCCACCACCTCAAGCTCCTCGAGGGAACCGAACGGATCCTGATGGCCTTCCCGTTCTCTGCGGTGGCGACCCCGTACCGGGTCACCCGA
>JASHSP010000092.1 GCA_030038655.1 Thermoplasmata archaeon
GCGCCCTCCCGAGATCGCGGAGGTGCGGGAGGTGCCTCTTGCGGAGGCGGTCGGCGCGACCTGGATCAGCGAGCTCTCCCGCCTTGCCATCCGACTCGGCGGCGGACCGGAGGGTTGGCGGCGAAGTGCTTGGAAGGGCGGCGAGGTGCCGGGACTTTCGTCGGAGACGTATCACCCACGGACCGACTGAGCGAAGAGCGGGCCGGAGTACGAACCATCCGGAAGGGAGCGCGGACGTGCAGGGGGTGAATCGGCCGCTCGTCATCCGCCACGCGCGGATCGTCGCTTCGCCGGACGCGAATCCGGTCGAGGACGGAACGATCGTGATACGGAACGGCCTGATCGAAATGGTCGGGCCGGGTACACCGGACCTCGAGCCCGCGGAGGAGATCTCCGGAGAAGGACTCACCGCCGTTCCGGGGTTCTGGAACTGCCACGTCCATTTCACCGAGCCCAAGTGGCGCGTCGCGGTGCGGGAGGCGGCCCCACGGCTCGAGCACCACCTGCGAGAGATGCTCACTCGTTGGGGGTTCACGACCGTGGTCGACGCCGGCTCCGACCCCCGCGTGACCGTGCGCATCCGCCACCGGGTCGAGGCGGGCGAGGTCGCCGGTCCGCGCATCTACACCGCGGGGACCGGGCTGTACCCTCCCCACGGACTTCCGTACTATCTCGCCGGAAGCATTCCGTTCTGGTGGAGGCCGTTCATTCCCCAGCCGTCGACCCCCTCGAAGGCGGAGAAGGCGGTCGACCGGAATCTGGCTCAGGGTGCGGAGCTGGTGAAGCTGTTCACGGGCTCGTACGTCGCTCGGGGCCAGGTGAAGGCGATGCCCCTCGCGGTCGCGACCGCGGCGGTCGCCCGCGCCCATGATTACCGGGTACCCGTGTTCAGCCATCCGTCGAATCTCGAGGGTACCGAGGTGGCGGTGCAGGCCGGGGTCGACGTGCTCGCCCATCCCCCCGACATCACCGAGGGGGTCGGGGAGGACCTCCTGCGCCGGATGGTCGGCCAGGGGATGGGGCTGATTCCGACGCTCAAGATGTTCGAAACCACGGTGAGCCGGCGGGAAGAGTACCTCGAGCCGATCCGGAGTGTGGTCCATGAATTCCAGGGACTCGGCGGCGAACTGTTGTTCGGGACCGATGTGGGGTACATGACGGATTACTCGACGGAGGAGGAGTTCCGGGCCCTCGCCCGGGCGGGGGTGGACGGGCGCGGAATCCTCCGGATGCTGACCCAGGGACCCGCGGCGCGGTTCCACGTCTCCGCCTCGGCCGGGACGCTCGCCCCCGGTCGGCGGGGGGACCTGGTCCTATTGGAGGGGGATCCGCTGAAGGATGCGGAAGCGTTCGCCCGGGTCCGAACCACCGTGCGGAACGGCCGGGTGCTCTATCCGGGTCGGTCGGCCGAGGCATAAACGGGCCACGCAAAAGAGACGAGCGGGCCCTGCGGCCCAGACGGCCGGATTCACGACGCGTTGCTCGAGCTCCTAGGGAGCTAGCATGCACGGTCCGGGGAGGAGTGCGGGCACCGGGATTTGAACCCGAGTTATAGGCTTGGCAAGCCTATGTGATAACCAGACTACACTATGCCCGCATATTCAGGCGACCATCCTTCAAACGTCGCGTAGACTTTGACGGACTTCTGTCCCGCACCCCGATCGGAGCATCGGCGAGCGGACGCCTGAATCAACTCCTGGCCGACCCCGACATTCGGGGTTGGCATAAAGACCACCGGTCGGCAAGCGCCGCTGACGGTCAGCCGGCGCACCTCGAGCCGTTCTGTCATCGCACCTCGCGGATTTGTGAACCTGGGTCGAGGTCCGCTCTCCCGCCGCTCCCGGAGTCTCCAGGGTCTCGAAAGCTCGTGGGTGGACAGACTGCGGACCGCGGGGCGTCCCGACAGCTACATCGCCCTCCACTACGCGGCGGACCGTCGATCTCGGGCTCCGAAGCCGGGAGTGCATTGCGCTTGACGAGGCATTGATTAACCGACGGCTCGGCGACCCGCCAACACGGCGGAGAGATGCCCGAAATCTCGAACTCTCCGGGTCCCGAACACCCGCCGGACGTCGAGCCCGACCGATTCTCCGGAGCCGTCTCCGGAAAAAGCGGACCGGATTCGGCTCGGACTTCCCTTGTCCGTCCTCCTCGAAGGCGGATGATCGAGGTCCTTCGAATCGGACTCGGGGTGGTTTGGTTTGCGAACCTGTTCTTCGTCCTCTATCCCCCGAACGACTACTTCGGTAACTTCTCGGCGCTCGCCCTCAGCTTCGCCCCCGTGAGTTTCGGGGGGCCCGGATTCCCGGACTACGTCGCCGCTCACCCTCTCTTCTTCTCGTGGTTGATCGCGCTCGTAACGGGCTACCTCGCATTCGCGTTCACCCTAGGCTTGACGACGCGGATCGCCTGCTTTGTGGGGAGCTTCTTCTCGGCCGTACTGTTTGCGATCCAAGTCGGTACCATCTTCATCTTCCCGGGAGGAACGGATGTCGGGGAACACCCCCTCTACATCCTGATTTCCGCCGTGCTGCTCGTCGGTGGAGCAGGACGGTCGCTCTCGCTGGATGCGTGGCTCCGGTCCGCGTGGGCCCGATACATGGCGTCCCGCCCGGCCGTCGCGCGGCCGGCCGTGCCGAGCGGATGGGCCACCCCGGTGACCCTCTCCAGCCGCACCTTACTCACCTACTTCATCGCCGGTACCATGATCTCCATGGGCATCGGCATCGGACTCATCGTCTCCTTTCCCCCCCAGTCGACGGGCGCCGGGCCCCCGGCGGTCTTGGGGCCGACCACCTACGAGAATCTCTCGATCAACATCGCGTCCAATGGCTGGCCCCAGTACTCCCCGGCCAACTTCACGCTGCATACGGGGGTCGTGATCTTCACCATCGTGGACAACGATTCTCCGATGAATTGGACCGGTTGTCCGTGCCCCGTGTTAGGCACGGTAGGGGGGATCGAGAAGATCAACGGGACTCCGGTGCACATCGTGTCGTCCAACAACGTCGCGCACTCGTTCAACGTGCCGGACCTGAACCTCGCGGTGTACAGTCCGGGCGGCAACATCACCCAGTTCACGGTCGACATCACGCGGACCGGTCAGTTCGTCTGGCTGTGCGTGGTTCCTTGCGGCACGGGCGCCGACCCGTACAACACGCCTCCGATGGGAGTTCCCGGCTTCATGACGGGAACGATTACCGTCGTGTGAGATCGGGGGGCGTGCAGAGGCCCGCTCGGGTCAGGCCGCGCAGCCGCTCACCGCGTAGTCGTCCCCGTTGAAATCCGCGAACCCGTAATCCTCGTAGAGGTCCGACTCCGTCACCGTGACGTGGTTGACGGGGTCGTAGAAGACGACGACGCCGGTCGACGAATCGTACGACAGGACCACCGAGGGCCCGAGCAACTTGTGGAGCTCGGACAACGTCGCGGAGGGAATCGACGGATTGTCGGTCTGGCAGTTCGCCTGGGCTCCCCGGCCGCCCCCGACCGGGGACGTCGGCGTCTGCACCAACGGCACCGCGGAGTGGACCGCAGGGTTGGCTGCGACCAGCGCCACGATCACGATGACAGGCAGGAACCCGGCCCCGCTACTCCCTCGAGAAGTTGTCTGGGGGAATCACCGCTCGAGAAGTCTGCACGCGAGCGTGGTCGCTGATTCGGCCGCGAGCCCCGCTCGGGTGCGAGGCACTGCTCGTAAAACGTTCGAACACGAGCAGCAACGTCTCCTGTCCCAGCAGTGCCAGAGCGAGCACGCCGATCTGAAACAGGTTGAGGTACCAGGTGTCCACCGTCAAGGTCGACACCGAGATCCCGGTGGCCGCGGCGAGCATCTCGAGGCCGCCCACGGCGGTCGCCGTAGTCGAACAGCAAGCTCCGAGGGTGGTCCCGGCGACCAGCGCCGGCGAGAGACCCGCGAGGGAGCTCGCGACTCCGGCCCCTGACCGCTCTCGACGCCATGCCCGGACGACGCGAATCGCGAAGAGCAAACCGGCGCTCATCCCCCAACCGACTCCGACCGACACGACGATCATGGTCAGCGTCGCGAACCACGGAAGGACCAGCACTCCGCCCGGCGCCACGACGAACAGGGCGGGAAAGTTCCACCATTCGTGGGACCCCGAACTCTCGAGCACCTGAACGGAAATCCCTGACGCCCCCGTCGGAACAAATTGGAGCATGGCGCCCGCCCAAAGAGCCGCGCCGGCGTACGCGG
>JASHSP010000093.1 GCA_030038655.1 Thermoplasmata archaeon
GGTAGCGCCGCGCACCGCGCCGGCCCTAGCCGGACCCCCGGCGCCGACGCGCCGGGGCCCCCGCCCGCCGATTGATCCATGCACGGTAGGGAGCCCCTGCCGAGCTCGTGGCCGACGGGCCGCCGAGCGCGGCGATGCATTCGGGTACCGCCCGCAGGCTGTCGCGGTGGAAACGGGAGCCGCCCCAGCGGGAGAGCCACGTCTCCACCGTCCGGTCCCACGGCTCCCCCGTCGGCGTAGTGTACACATGGAACCGGCCGTGGACCGCCAGCCAGTCCTGGATCCGCCGGTCGCTGTCCGCCAGCGGCCGGTCGAGGACGACCTCGAGTCGAGAGGCGGGCGGGGTCAGCTGCTCCACAGTCCGGAGGAAGACGAGGAGGGGCCCCGGAGACGGCCGCCGGGCCCTCCCGGGCGTCTGCTCGTCGAATCGACGTAGGGCGTACGCGAGGTCGGCCGCCGCGTCGTGGGGGTCGTCGAACTCCGCGCGGCCGGTGACGTTGGGCGAGATCCCGGGCAGGGGGCCGGACGATGGAACGACCGCGCGCCGCGGACCGACCGCGAACACCACCACCCCCGCCGAGTGGGCGAGATACACCCCCGCCAGCTCCACGTACGGCAACCGCGCGGTCGGAGCCGACGGCAGGTCCGGCGACGACCGCGCGAGGCGGTAGGCCGTCCAGACCCGATGGACCATCATGTGGTTCACCCGCAGGGACCGGGCGAGCGACCGGGTCGTCCACGGCGCGCCGCCCGGAGCCCTCTCGTGGAGGGTCTTCTGCAGGATCTGCTCGACCCGCTCGCTCGGAACGCGCGTCCGGTCGCCGGCCCGGGGCGCCTCGCGGCGCAGCCCGTCGACCCGGCCGACGAGGAACCGCGTCCGCCACCGGGCGACCGTGCCGGGGTGGACTCCCATCTCGAGGGCGATCTCCGTGTTGCTCCGGCCCTGCGCGGCTTCGAGGACGATCCGCGCGCGCCCGCCGAGGCGGCTCGGAAGGTTCCGCTCCAGGCTCCACCGCCGGAGGTCTGCCCGCTCCCGGGGCGAGAGCTCGATCCGCGGGGCGCTGCGCATCGACCTAGGGAGCGCCGCGCCCCTACAAATTTCAATGGGGGCCAGCCCGGCCTAGAATCGGGCGATGCTCCCCGTCGCCAGCGCTCGTCGCTCGAAGACCTCCCACAACACGATCGCGGAACCGAGGGAGATCGCCGCCGAAAGCCCGACGGCGCCCCAGAGGAGGAGGATTGACGCGAACGGCGCGCCGGTCACGGAGGCGCGGATCGCCGCGACCCCCCACGTGAGCGGCAGGAGGTAGCCCGCGTACTGGAGGGGCAGCGGCAGCTGCGAGAGCGGGAAGTTGACGCCCGAGAGCAGCAGTCCCGCGAACAGGAAGATGTTCCCGAGGATGATGGAGGTGCGGAGGTAGAGGGCGACCCCCCCGATCAGGAGCCCGAACCCGACCATCGCGACCGCGGTGAGGATCACGGAGACCGCGACCAAGGGCACGCTGGTCGGCGCGATCGTGACCCCGAACAGGGTGGTCGCGTAGACGAGCCCCATCGTGACGGTTGCGAGGGAGATCCCGATCGGGATGAGGCCGCGACCTAGGTAGAGCGCCACCCGGTTCGCCGGGGAGACGAGGAGGTGCTCCATCGTCCCCTGGAACTTCTCCGAGTCGGTCGTCTGGGCGACCGAGAAGACGCTCGAGTAGGTCACGGTCGCGACGGCGTTCCCGAGGGCGGTGTAGGCGATCGCCGACGCGATCGCGCTCGCCGCCTCGCCGGACGACCCCAGCTTGACCACGAAGGCGAAGAAGACCATCTGGGTGAGCGGGATGACGAAGACGGTCCCGAGGACGAAGTCGACCCGCATGAACCCGAGGCTCGTCCGGGGGGCGAAGACCGCGTTGGTCGCGAGGGTCCGCCAGAACGAGGCCTTCGGTACCGTAGGTGCGCTCACGCCCGTTCCCCCTCCCGTCAGTAGTCGCCGAGGTTCCCCTTCTCGAGAACCTGGTGCTCGACCCGCCGGAAGATCCAGCCGGCGAACGCGAGGTAGGCGGCGGTTGTCCCGACCGCCCCGGCGAGGTCGACCCAGACGCCCCATCCGAACCCGACGTACCCGGGGATCGCCACGTACCGGAGGGCGTCGAGCGCCCAGGTGGGGGGGAAGACCAGGGCGACCGGATTCGTCCAGAACGGCAGGAGGACGACCGGGAACATGCAGCCGGTCCCGACGTAGAAGGCGAACTCGCCGACGTTCTGGATGAACCCCGCGTACCGGGTGTAGACGTAGAACGCCGCGAAGACGACCCCGACCGCCGCCAGCGTGAGCATGACGAACAGGAACAGCAGGACCGACGCGACCGGGTTCGAGAGCGCCGGCGGCTGGCCGGCCGCGGCCACGACCACCAGATAGACGATCAGCCCGCCGATCAGGCCGGAAACGACGTTCCAGATGACCCGGCCGAGCACGACGTAGAGGTACGGGGTCGGGGCCTGGATCGTGGGCTCGAGCGTGCCGAAGTTCCGGTCCTGGCCCGTCGCCCAGCCGCTCCCATAGAGCGTCTGGCCCCACATGCTCATCATCCCGGCGCCCAGGATCGCGTAGATCAGGAAGTACTGTCCATACCCCCGGAACAGCTC